>DAJC01000031.1 GCA_002498845.1 Thermoplasmatales archaeon UBA509
GGAATTATGCAACACACTTGAAAATACCATATACGTTTTATTCACACGTATTTGTGTCGTAGGTAGATTGGAAATCTACTAATTTCTGACTGAAAGAATGCATGGTTTCATTTGAAGAATTTGTCAGTATTCTGATCTCAAAATATGGAAATCTGGGCAGTTCGCACTAGCAATAGGTGTTTGCTTTCAACTTCGATTAAAACATTAATCAGGTCCCGGTTACTCCCACACAAAATTCAGCATACTGCCGTTGAACCTTGAGACATGATTGTAATCGAACTTTTCAACACAAATTTAATAGGCGTATCAATGGTTGTCTTGAGGCTAATAAATGAATATAGATTTGAGACTGGGAGACGCCAAGGAATTGATAAAGCAACTTCCCGACAGGAGTGTGGACCTCATATTTACGGACCCCCCATATAACCTCAGCCCGTATTCAACCGGCAACATAAAGATGTCCTGGAGAAAGGAGTTTAATAACGATTTAGCCGAATGGGACAAAGAAAATTTTATTCCTCTGGAATGGGCTGATGAATTCAGAAGGATCCTTAAGCCAACTGGAAATATATTTGCATTTTGCAGTTATAATCTTATTGGAAAATGGCACGAAGCGTTCGACCCACTTTTTGACACTTTTCAATTTGTCGTGTGGCATAAAACGAACCCGCCACCCAAGCTATACAGGGCTGGATTTCTGAACAGCTGTGAACTCATAGTGTGCATGTGGAATAAGGGGCATATCTGGAACTTTGGAAGGCAAAGTGAAATGCATAATTTCATTGAAAGTCCAATTTGCATGGGACGCGAAAGAGTAAAAAACCCGACCCATCCCACTCAAAAACCCTTGAAAATTCTAAATAAAATAATAGAAATAGCTTCGCATGAAAGCGCCGTTGTTTTCGATCCGTTTATGGGAGTGGGCTCTACGGGAGTATCTGCTGTTCAGTTAAGCAGGAATTTTATCGGCTTTGAAGTAAACCCCGAATATTTTGCGGTATCAAAGGAACGAATAGAAACGGCAAACAAAAGAGAAATAGAAGGCAGACCTGAATCGCGAGAAGAACAGCCGCCGTATTCATAGTTTTGAATATTCATAACTTTCCTCATACTAAATGTATACTGACTTTTTATCCACCTAGAAGATCGGAGCTTTTTTCGCTAATGCTTTAGTAAATTTTGCCCTATGGCTCAAAATTTTTCCATCTTTATGCTATCGAATTGTCAGGAATTGTATTGGTTTGCAAGGTCCATTTTAGATCCTGGAACTGGGCGAAGGCAGTGACCTCTAAGGCTGGTGCACTTATTTATATTCATGCCAGTAATTTGATCCTCATGAACTCTGCCGCGCCAAAGGTAAACCTGAATATATTGTTTACAGTCATGGGTTTACTTACTATTGCGCTGGGCATCGTCCTTGCCAGTTCAACCCATACCTATCACATAAGCTTATTCGGTTTGCACTTCATCATAGCCGAACGAAGTTTTTCCTTTTTCACACTTTTTGATGGCTTTTTCCTGATCGTCCTTAGCTTCCTCCAGTTGCAGAAGACCCGTGGGACATGGAGATTGCTTCTTGGAGCATTGATTTTAACCTTTATTCTTCTCGTTCTCAGCAGCGAAAGACGCTACCACCTTACACTTGTAGGGATTGTCCTCAGTTTTCTTATATTCTTCATTATGTTCAGGCAGAGGAAGGATTATACTATGCCTTCAGTAACTCTTGGCCGTCCGGAGATTGCTGTTGCCATAATAACAATAATCTTCACAATATCCTACGGTGTCGGTGGGTCTCTTCTGTTCGGCAACGAATTCAGCCCTCCAATCACAAATATTGGAACTGCCCTTTATTACACGGGAGAAACCGTCACTACCCTTGGATTTGGGGATATACTCCCCATTACACTAACCTCCCGAATGTTTACAATATCCCTTTCAATACTTGGAGTAGCAATATTCTTTGGGGCAATGACAATACTCATAACACCCATAATACAGAGAAGACTTGGAGGAGTAGTGGTAAGGATGGAAAGGCATCAGCTTGAAAACCTTCAGAATTATACGCTTGTTCTTGGCTATTCGGAATTTGTTCATGCATACGTGTCTGATCTGCAGAAGCAGGGAAAGACATGCGTCATAGTGGAACGTTCGCAACAGGAGACTGAAAAACTTCGCAATGAGGGCTTTCTTGTGATCAACCAGAATGCAGATGATGAGAGCCTTATAAATTCATTCAGGCTCAACAACTGCGAGAGGATACTTGTTGCATCAAATGATGACGGATACAACATCCTGATTGCCGCCACAATAAATCAGGCGGTGCGTGATAGCAGCATAAATGACAAGGTGACTGTTCTCGTGACCAGTTATAGAAATATGAGCAAATTTTCAGTATTTGGTTTTCAGACTGTTAATGTTTCATCCATTATAAGCAAATTTCTGGCTGGTAATTAACGTCGATCTTCCGGCTGAGGCGAGATTGATTCACCTGCCACCGGATGTTGCATGTTTCCTTGTTGTATCCTTGGTGATGCCTGGAACCTTTTCGCTTTCCTCCAGAATACCGCCCATGAGCTTTGAGATTGCCATCATGGTAATTAAAGATACCACAAAGACAAATGCAGCAACAGAAATCACCCCAAGTTCCTCAATGCCAAGCTGCCTCAGCGCTGACAAACCTCCGCCGAAGAACAGCCCGTTGGGCAAGCCTGGATTACCGGAAGCTGCTGCAAATGAGCTTTCAGTAAAGAAACCAATCATAGTGATGCCGAATATTCCACCAACAAGATGCCCTGGAAACAGGCCTATGGGGTCCGAAAACCATCTTGACTTTGATAGCCGGTTTGAAACGAAGAAGTAGATTGGCCCAGCTACCAGTCCCAGTATTATTGCGCTTCCAGGACTTACAAAGCCAGCAAGGGGGGTTATGACAATAAGACCCATCAGGACACCGTTAACGCCATCCATCAGACCAGGCATCTCATGTGTATACAGGTATGCCACGACCATCATGCTGACAAATGACATGGAACCGGACAGGAATGTTGTGAGAACAACAACAAGTGCGTCAGAGTTGAAAGCAAAAACACTTCCTGCATTGAAGCCAAACCACCCAATCCACAACAGGAGAATGGCAAGGGTGAGCCAGGTTTCATTCACATTGAATGGAACCTGAGTGGATGATTTCTGGCCTGAAGATCTTTCTTCACGCCAGATCTGCAGCACTATTGCGAGACCGGCTATGCCTGCTGCACCATGCACCACAATACCGCCTGCAAAGTCACGCATTCCAAGTGTGTAGAGCCACCCTGTTGGATTCCAGATCCATGACGCAGGTATGGTCCATATGAACAGGAAATATACAACTGAAAATGCAACCTGAACTGAGAATTTTACTTTGTTAAGAAATATTACAGATACAAGAGCGAATGTAACGGCAGCTGATGCGGCCTCGAACAGGAAATATGAGCCAGTCATCAGCCCGGTTCCTGAATATGAGGCAGACATGGACCACCACTGCCCCGTAAGCAACCCGGCTGCGCTGGATGAAAAACCGCCAAGAAACAGCCCCGGCATGTAGAAGGGATCGCCTATTACCCCGCTTATGGTGGGGGCAAACGCGATGTTGAAACCAAAGAATGCCATCACAACCAGTGACACAGCGGTTATTGAAAGTGTCTTCATCAGGCTTCGTGAGAAACCGAGACCAATCTCACCCACTTCCAGAAAACCCACTGCTATGGTCATCAAGAATATGAGAAGCGCTGAAAATATGACCCAGATGTTGTTAAGAAGATACTGGTACGCGAATTGGGCACCTTCCTGAAGAAAAATAACGGACAATCTTCCACCATCTTTCAGTATAACGCAGGAAATAAATATTCAATGCCGGTTCTATTAAGAGGTTGATTTATAAGCAACCTGCGCCATACTCCCTAATCTGGTCATGTGACACCTGATCAGGTGGAGCCTGATTTACAACCATATTTTATGGATTCTGGAGTGGGAAAGCCACTGGGGCTGGCACTGTGTGTAAGATCTTATGGTAATCTCTGATGCCCATTATGTTACCAGAGCAGAACCAACAGTACCGCCTGTTTTAAGGTCTTTCAAAGCAACGTAGGAGATATATCCGGGTGATAGTGCAAGATTGACAATTATCTCCGTGGTGCTGGAAAGGTAAGGTTCATTCCCGGTCATGTTTATGGACAATGTGCCAGATTCCACCTGTATCTTCCCTGCATTGAGAACTGCGCCCAGATTCTCTTCAACCACGGTTCCGTTTTGCATGATGATGAGAAGGACAACATTATCCAATGATATATTACCGTTCACTGAACTCAGTGAAATAGCGTATGTACCGTTTATTGAACCTGATGATCTGTAGGTAAGGTTAGCAATGTTCAGATTTGCAGTAGGCGTTGGGGATGAAGGGCTGGGAATGTATCCAGAAATCAGAGTGTAAGCTGTCGATACCAGTGTGACGGTAATTGCAATTAGCAGAATTGTTGCTATTATTGGGGACACAGCCTTATCCTGCTTGAACACGCTCTTCATGGATACTGTTCAAAACGTATGGTTGGTTTAAAGTTTCGCAGTCTCAATTCAGTATGGGGAACGAAAACTGATGGTAAAAGGACAAAAACTGATTCATCACTCCTAATAAAGCATAAAGTGATTGTCACCTGAGGAATAATGAATCAGACAATCTATCTGGGTGCCGGATGTTTCTGGTGCACTGAGGCTGCGTTTCAAACCATAAAGGGCATCCAAGAAGTTACCCCTGGCTATTCCGGTGGGCATGTGGAAAATCCCACATATGATCAGGTGTGTTCTGGAAATACCGGACACATAGAAGTTGCCCGGGTTGTCTTCAACACAGAAGTAACTGATCTGGAGCAGATCCTGGAGATTTTCTTCTCTATACACGATCCCACCTCGATTGATAAGCAGGGAGGGGACACTGGCGAACAGTACAGATCTGTGATATTTTACACCTCCGAATCTCAGAAGAATTCTGCAATTGATTTCATAAAGCGCCTTAAGGATCAGAAACATTTCAAGCGACCTATTGTTACACATGTACTGCCATTCAAGAATTTCTATCCTGCTGAAGATTACCACAGGAACTATTACGAAAAGAATGCAGGTGCCGCATATTGCAGATTTGTCATAAATCCCAAGATTAAGAAACTGCAGGAGCTGTTTCCTGCACTTGTGGACAGAAAGGGCAGGGCAGACAACCTGGGGCCGGATTAATCCAATTTTTGCCAGTACTTGAGATAAAAGGCAGGCCTTATGAAATACAAGCCGACCATATCCTTTTAAAAACAGTTGCAATAATGATTTATGACTTTCAAGATTGAGATGACGGGATTCAAAAATGGGGATATGCTGAGCCAGAAATTCTCATGTGATGGAAATGATGTCTCACCTGAGATCAAGTGGGAAGACGCTCCACAATCTGCCAAATCCTTTATACTTATTGTCGAAGACCCGGATGCCCCGCATGGAACATTCGTTCACTGGATCATTTATAATATAAAACCGGATGTCAAGTCTCTGCCTGAAAATGTGCCGAAAACAGAGACCACCCCCGAAGGATGGAGCCAGGGGGTAAACGATTTTGGAAAGATCGGCTACAACGGGCCTTGCCCCCCAAGGAAGCAGGTGCACAGGTATTTCTTTACAATTTATGGTGTACTGGAACCACCTGAGCTGAAGCCGGGACTCTCAAGGAAGGACCTTGACAGAATTCTGGATGTCAAGACTGTCAAAAAAACTTCAATAATGGTGAAATACGGCAGGGCATATGAGCATGCCTGATTTCCCATATTTAATTCCGGGCGCATCAGATCTGACAAAATTTATGGATATGGTAATGCTATGGAAGCTGGTCAATTTTAATGGTTCACACTGATACAACCGTAGCCGGAATCAGGCTTTCCAATCCAATGATGCTTGCCTCGGGAATACTGGATGAAAATGGATACACAATGCTTGAAATCCTGAAAAAAGGCGCTGCTGCAGTGGTTACTAAGTCCATTGGCACCAGTGAGAGGACAGGATACAAGCCCCCTGTTGTGGTGCCAATCCAGGGAGGACTTCTTAATGCCATTGGTCTTGCTAACCCCGGAATTAAAAATTTCAGGGGTGAGATGGAAATTGCGCTGAGTGGAAATAAACCAGTTGTGGGAAGTATTTTCGGTGCAACTGCAGATGAATTTCTCCAGCTAGCACTGAACATGGAGGAATACGGAGCAACTGCAGTGGAGCTGAACCTTTCCTGCCCACACGTGGCAGGATACGGCACAGAGGTTGGTTCTGACCCGCAGCTGGTGGAGGATATAGTGACCACGCTGAAATCAAAACTGAAAATACCGGTGTTCGCGAAACTTTCCCCAAACGTCACAAACATAGTGGACATTGCCAACGCCGCTCATAAGGCAGATGCGCTTGTCCTCATAAACACCGTAAGGGCAATGTCCATAGATATACACGCCAGGAAAGCTGTTCTCACCAACAGATATGGTGGCCTTTCCGGTCCAGCCATAAAAAATGTTGGCGTAAGGTACGTTTATGAGGTCAAAAAGGAGACCGGGAAGGAAATAATTGGTGTTGGGGGAATTGAAAACGCCAACGACCTTGTTGAATACGTTATGGCCGGTGCTTCTGCAGTCCAGATAGGCACAGCGCTTTACACACAGGGGAAAAATGTATTTTCAATAATAGAAGCAGACCTTGAGAAATTCATGGAAGCGGAAGGGTTCAGCAGAATCTCTGAAATGATCGGGGTGGCTGTTGAATGATAGTAAAGGATATTTCCGATGTAGAGAGGATAGGGAGAAATACAGTAACAATAAGGTTCAGCTGGGACCAGAAAGTTGAACCGGGACAGTTCCTCATGGTGTGGATGCCTAACCACAGCGAAATTCCCATTTCAATATCTCATACAGGCCTCCTGAAAGGCATCACCATCAGAAGCTATGGCGAAACCAGCGAAGCAATGATCGGCCTCAAGAAGGGAGACAGGATCTTTTTCAGGGGACCGTATGGAAGACCCTTTGACATCAAGCCAGGAAGAAAATTAGTAGTTGGAGGAGGGTCCGGCATGGCTGGCCTTCTTCCACTGGTTGATTCCAGCGCATATGGGGTTGTTTCTGCAAGAACCTCATCTGATCTTCTATTTGCAGACAGATTTGCTGAGGGGCATGTGACAATGGTTACTGACGATGGCACGGCAGGCATCAGGGGGTTTGCCATTGATGGTGTTAAGTCCCTTCAGTTGGATGAGTTTGACATGATGTACGTATGCGGGCCAGAACTGATGCTGAAATCCATACTGGATTATGTTGCGCATAAGTCCATTCCTGCCCAGTTCTCACTGGAACGCAACATGAAGTGTGGAATTGGTATCTGCGATTCATGCTCCATAGATGGAAGACAGCTGTGCACGGAAGGGCCCACATTCAGCAAGGAAGAGCTCATGGGCATGCATGAATTCGGAACCACAAGGCTCACGGAATCCGGAAAGCGCATCCAGATTGGCAGGCATTAGTTCATGCAGACTGCACTATGGAAAATAATTAAGTAGTCCTCCCAATCCCACTACGTAATGGAACGAGTCTTCAACTACAGGGAAGCCAGTGATTATTTCATCGATCTCATTGACAAGTCGAAGATATCCGGTACATCGTTCCTTCTTATGGGAAAGAGCGGCTGGGGAAAGACCGCCGCCCTGAATTTCATCGAGGAATTTGCCAGAAACAAGGGCATGAACGTCTTCAGGGCAAAATCCTTTTACTCAGACGAAGCTCTCATGTATCAGGCCTACAATGAGCTGCTCAATCAGCTACTCAATACATTTGAGGAGAGGGACCTGGCAAAGATAGTGGAGATATTCTCACACTTTTCTGGTGATAAGGCCAGAAACACCATATTTATCCTTGACAACATTGAAAGCATGATCCAGCCTTCCCGAGAACTCTTTGTTTATCTATCCAGGCTCAGCAAGAAAAACGGATACATATTCATGGCAACATTCAATGAAGAGCTGATCCTTGATCAGGATGTGGTGAGGAAGTTCCTGAATGTTGTCACAATGGAATCAAACATATGGGTGCTGAACTTCAGAAAACCCGACATTGAAGACATGAACTATTTCCTCAGGCAGAAACATTTCAAGCTTCCGATTTCATTTGTTCAGGAGCTTTACCGGCTCACCAACGGAAATATAAGATATGCAGATTATGCCCTGAAATACTACCAGGAAAGAGGCATAATAAACAGCAACAATGAGCTTGAGGAGGTAACGTACAGATTCTTCCCAATACCACCGAGTTTTGAAACAAGGCTGGAAAGGGTACTTGCAGACATGGAGGATCCCGATCTGTCTATCCTGGGCCTCATTGCACTGATGTCAGAAGAACTTTCACCGGGCTTCATTGCCAGAATGCTGGAACTTGAGAGAAGCGATGTTCTTCATATTCTTGACAGATTGACCGAAGCTGGCTTTGTAACACATAATGATGTCAATTACAGCCTGGTGAACAGGAGAATAAATGACCTAGTTATTGGGGCGCTTTCCGAGAAAAAATCAAAGGTGCTCTCCGACCATTTCCTTAAACAACCTTCATTCAATGATCTGCCTGCACTTACAAAAATCAAGATCTATCTTCTTGTTAAAGATCCTGAGGCAATAGAGAAGGAGGTGGAGGGTCAGTGGACTGAAATCCGGCAGAAACTCCCGTTCATAAACTCCTCACCGGAAATGTTCCTGAGAATCCTGAAAATGGTCAGCAATGAGGGGGCATGTGCACACCTTAGTCTGCTGGCTGCCTATGCCTATGAGATAGCGGGACAGACCAAGGAAGCCATCGAATTATGCAATTCCGAAAGTGTCATAAGAGTTGAGCCCGTCTTTGCCAGGATAACGCTGGCCAGACTGTACAGGAAGGCTGGAAGATACGCTGAATCAGTGAAATTATGCGAAGAGCTTCTGCCACACCTTGACATTGAATCCAGGGATTATGCCGAGACCCTCATGACCCTGGCAGTTGACTATTCATATATGGAAAACAGGGAACTTACGGTAAAATATGCAACGGACGCAAGAAACCTAGCAAAGAAGAAGGGTTTCGAGGATGTTACTGCAGATGCACTTAACCTACTTGGAACCATGAGCGTGAGAAGTTTCCAGTTGAGCAACGCACTTGACCTTTATAAGGAATCACTGGCCCTGAACCAGAAGATGAGACATTACGAGGCCGAGCTTCTCAGCCTGAACAATATTGCAATCATATACAGTTACCAGGGAAAGCTGGAGGAATCGGCAAAGATGCTGACCGAAATTATTGAGAAGTCCTATATTTCCGGTGCCCTGGTGTCCAGGGCGTACGCAACATACAACCTCTGTGAAATATATTACACCACTGGCAGGTTTGACGAATTCCGGCAGAACATCACAAGCGCACAGAAGCTCATACGCATTGTGGACGACAGCAACCTGACATACCCGTTCCTCAGGTTCATGGCAACAATAAACCTGAATTCATTCAATCTTGAAAATGCCATTACCTTCATTAACGAGATGTATGACCTTGCCGTGAGAAATGGAAGTTCTGTCCAGGAGACTGTCTGCCGCGGCCTGAAGTATATAGCCGATGGATTCCAGTCAGGCAATTTCAACCCCAATCTTGACAAGGTTTTCCTTACGTCATTCCAGGAGGCTGATGACTACCTGCCCTTGTGGTACACCATTGGAGCCATTAAATTCGCAATAGACGGTAATGCTGATGAGGCAATGAGAGCCGCTGAACTTGCCATGAAACAGGCCCAGGGAATTGGGGATTTCATGGGATTGCTCGTAGCGAGGATCGCCGGCGCAATCGCACTTGCCTCAAGAGGGAAATTGAACGACCTGAGAAAATTTCTGGATGAAAACCTTCCCCAGGGAAGTAATACCTATATCTACACTTACGTCGTTGTATTGCTGAGACACATGGCTGCGGGTACATTGCGGGATGTTAAAATTGATGAAAAATCAAGATCACTCATAGGGCTGGGCACAGAAGTGATTGTTGGCCTGCATGATGAGGATATAGCAAAACTGAATACAACAAAAGGTGAATATATAAAGTCAGTTTATACCCAGCTGAAGGGAAAGGTGCCACAGATATATGACGGGTTCAATTGAGCATTTATGCATGTACCATTTAAACGGCCAGTGCCATCTCCATGAGGGAATGGTAACGCAATGCAGGCTCTGCTTCAACTTTGCTTCGGCATACCGTGTGGTAGAAAAGGGTAAAACCAAGCCTTTCTATACGTTATATGATTATATGGTTTCCACCGGGGAGAGCAGGAATATTTTTCCAGAAGGCAATTCCGTCCAGACAACCCTCTGAAATGACAATTCTTTAGAACAACAGAGCCATCACTGAAGAAGGGCCCGTGGGGTAGCTAGGATATCCTGTTGGCCTTCGAAGCCGAAGACCTGGGTTCGAATCCCGGCGGGCCCGCTCATGGATATCAGATATTATAGCTGAATCGAAAAATTCTCCATGCATTAAACCAGATCAGGATGTCAAAATATCTGAATTAACAGTAAACCGCGAAGAAAAGAATCCAGAGGATCAGATCCAGAATCCTCCACCCATCATGCCCATACCCATCATTCCCATCATACCCATTCCAAGCATTCCCATACCCATCATTCCCATTCCAGATCCATATCCCATTGCCTGCTGCTGATGGGTCTTCATGTGCTTGTCAAGGTCCTCCTGCGTATTGAACAACAGGCCATCCAGATCACACATCTTCAGGCTGGGGTCTATGAGGTTTACCACCTTCTTCCAGAGATTCAGTTCGTATTCATGGCCTGAGTGAACTTCTGCTGCTGTTGCTGCCCCAAAAGTAAAAATGCCTTCAATGGCAGGTACTGCAAGATCGCGACCCCATATTCCCGCATGCAACTGAACTTCGAATTTTCCCTTCTGCCCAGCCACCATGGCATCCACATCCCTAACCTTTCCAAGAACTATCCTTTCCCTGTTTGACTTCCTTGCATGCAATTCCCTAAGATTTCCATTGGATTCGTCCGAAGTTACGTTGAACTTGTCCTCAACCAGCATGTCTTTTATGCGGGAGTACACCGTTGACGGATCTATGTCCTTCTCTACAAAACCATGTCTGTACATATATAAGCCATGTGCCCATTGCATAAAGCATTGCCGAAAAAATCAGCCAAAGCCACATTTGCTTCTTCGAGATGAAATCTAGCAGTGTAGGGGAATGTATTAATCCAATAATTACTAACGTACATTCATGACATCCGATATCTCAAAACTCATTGCTGATCTGGGGGAAAAGGTCAGGATATACCCTCTGCAGAACAGCATAATGGGTACATTCAACCAGATTCTCATCTGGAAGGGGGACGATCCCTCAAAGTTCGTGGAAACAATAATGAGCGAACACTCTCCCATTCTGTACCACTATGTTTCGTCCAGCTCCTCTGGAGCTCCCAGCCAGGCCCCCGCTGAACATGAAGAGATAGCATTCCTGCAGAATGGTTTCGTGCATCTCTTTGTGAGATCCTCGGTTACTGGCTCTGAAAAATCTGCTTCCGCATCCAAACTGCCCCAGGGAGCAGGCCTGCCGCAAGGTACAATTCCTGACAGAAACCCGGAAGAGGTCGCTGCCGATATGACAAACTTTGTTTTAATGAATCTTGACTACATGAGTCCCGATACTTTCAACCTGCAGTATTTCTTTAAAAAATACTGGCAGTCTCAGGGATTGAACCCCGATATCCCCGCAGGAAGCGCCCTGAAAAAATTCATGGACAAGGTAGAAGAGATTTCAACTAGGAAGATCAAGTCCAGATCCTGAACCTGGTGCAATTATTTCCCAAAACTCCGGACATCAAACCTCCGCAGATATGCATGCAAAGGAATCAGGTTAATAGCCTGAAGATATAAGGAATCCATGAAAGGTAAGAGCGTAAATCACGATGTGAACGGAAATGATACCGCCAAAGATGAGGAATCCATAGGATTTTCAACATCATTCATGATGAAAGAAACTGACCCATTTTCTGATTTCTTCACATATGCTAACGGGAAGTGGATCAGAGATCATCCAATTCCGGAGGACAGATCAGAATGGGGTGCCTTTTCTGAGCTCTATGAACTGAACATGAAAAGACTGCGAAAATTGCTTGAAGAAAACCAGTCCGGAAGGGAGAGGAAGCAGCTCACGGACTTTTATGAATCCGCAATGGATACCGTTGTAATTGAGAAACTCAGGTTCCAGCCTATCCAGAAATATATGAACCTCATCCCGTTGCAGGATCTGAAGAAAACACTGCCATCAATCCTTGCCCAGATTCACTCCATGGGGATATTTCCATTCTTCTATGCTTACTCCCAGGCTGATGAAAAGAACAGTTCCGTATATGCGCTCTATATTTACCAGGGCGGGCTGTCGCTTCCGGACAGGGAATACTACCTGTCAGAGACTTTCTCACAACTGAGGAGGGAATTCCGTGACTACGTACAGAAGGTTTTCACCCTTTATGGAGAAGATGAAGAAACATCGGGGAAATATGCGGAAACCATAGTCAATCTGGAGACCAGAATGGCCAGGGAATCCAGAAGCAGGGTGGATCTCAGAGACCCTGAAAAAAATTACAACAGAATGTCTGTTCAGGAACTTTCCCAAAAATATCCCCATCTGGGATTCAGTACCTATCTGAATGCATTGGGCGCAGGAAACACGGAATACGTTGTGGTCGGCCAGCCGGAATTCCTGGATGAGATAAATTCTCTTGTCTCCCGATCCGAAAATGCCGACCTTGCACTTTATATGAAGTGGAACGTGATCAACAGTTCCCTTCCGTACCTTTTCAGGGAAGCAGAGGAAATGCATTTCAACATGTATGGCCGCAAGATAAGGGGTCAACCTTCCATAGAGCCCAGATGGAAAAGAGCAGTCAACATCATAGATGCGTGTCTGGGTGAATCCCTTGGAAAACTCTATGTTGAAAGATATTTCACGGAGGAATCACGACAGAAAATGGCAGAGCTTATTTCCGATATAAGCAGCGTATTCTCAGACAGGCTGAAAAGAATTACCTGGATGGGGGACAGCACAAGGGAACTGGCACTAAAGAAATTCGGGAAGCTTAGGGTGAAGATAGGAAATCCAAAGAAATTCAGGGACTATTCTTCCATAACCATAAAGCCGGATGACTACCTGGGTAACGTTCGCAGATCAGCCTCCTTTGAGATGAAACGGCAGATGACAAGGGTAGGAAGGAGCGTTGACCCGGATGAATGGATGATGACCCCTCCAACAGTGAATGCATACTATTCGCCACCAGACAATGAAATTGTGTTTCCAGCTGGAATCCTGCAGCCGCCGTATTTTGATCCTGAGATGGACGATGCTGTCAACTATGGAGCCGTTGGTGCCGTTATATCGCATGAGATTACCCATGGATTCGATGATCAGGGGAGGAAATACGACGACAATGGGAATATCAGGGATTGGTGGACGCCAGAAGATTCAAGGAGATTTGAAGAACTTGCCGAGAATGTTGTTGAAACCTATGGCGCCCTTGAAGCACTTCCTGGAATGAAGGTTAACGGCAGGCTGACGCTTGGTGAAAATATTGCTGATCTTGGTGGTGTCAGCATTGCATTTGAAGCATTGCAGAGGCACCTGAAACGGCATCCTGAGAGAAGAGTGAACGTGGATGGTTTCACGCCGGAGCAGAGATTCTTTCTGTCCTGGGCTCAGGTGTGGCGGGAGAACATACGGGATGATGAACTGAAACTCAGGTTAACCATGGATCCGCATTCTCCTAACAGGTTCAGGGCCACTATTCCGGCAGTAAACCACGCAGCCTTCCCCTCTGCGTTTGGCAGGGAAACCAATGCATCGGGTTCCGGCAGTCTTCAGGTGTGGTAAAAAACCTGATCTGCAGGATCCGTAAAGTGGTATGCTGGCTTCATTGCAATGAAATCCAGTACCCCAGTGATGCATCCAGGGTTTCAAGGACTGTATCTTTCACAGCCATACCGATGAACCGGGACACAAACGTCTTCCTTGGCGCTATGAACCTGGTCTTTTTAATTCCGGAAATTTTCCTTATCTCTGAAAGTGCTTCATTATAACCGCCTATGGAATCAACCAGTCCCAGTTTCACGGCATCCTCAGATGTGAAGACCTCTCCTGTTGCAATTGCATCGCGCTGATCATCAGGTATTTTTCTTTCTGCCGAAACCGACTTCCAGAAAGACTGGTAAGCAGAATCAATTATATGCAACATTTTCTGCTTCCCTTCTTCGGTTGCTTCGGAGAACGGGTTTAACAGATCCTTGTACTTACCGGCCTTGCTTACCTGAACATCGATCCCGATTTTTTCCAGAAGTTTCCTGACATTCGGCGTGATACTTATGACACCAATCGAACCGACTAATGAAGTTTCCATTGAATATATTCTGTTTGAAGCGCTGGCAACCCAGTAGGCTCCGGACGCACACATTCCGGATACATATGAAATCACAGGTTTCTTTTCGCGGATAGCCCGAACCTTTCTGAAAAGAATTTCCGAAGCATTGGCCTCACCTCCGGAACTGTTCATATGGATCAACAGACCACGCACCCTGGAGCTTTTCTCAACTGCTTCGAGTATTGGCATGAGGCCGGAGAGTTTTCTCTCGTTGATTGTGCCGGATAATTCGGTAACTGCTATGAAGGCCATGAGTGATTATACTCAATACGGCCTTAATATCTTTTCTAGGAACCACACCTGGACTATTCTGTCCGCAAAGGTTTCCCTTTCTGTGCACGCCTGAGTAAAAATAATACTTGAAGCTCAGGATGATGGAGAATCAGGTGGGATGCCACTGCACAACCTATAGAGTCCGGGCACAATATTTGATGTCACCGACAGCCCTGGTACCCTGCCGATTTTTAAATGACATAATCTCAAGTTGAATCTGCACCGGGTTGCATACAGAGATGGGGTTTGTGTTGCTGATTCAGTGAAAACATAGTCATGCGCCCTTCGGAGTGGAAAACCACAATAACTCCATATCGTTTTGGCGAAAACTATTCACACTTCAGGAAAAAAGCAAAAATCCAATCCTGTAACGCTGCGAAGTTAACAATGTGCTGATGTCCAGTGATTCCTTATTGAAATCACCACAGATTGCCGGAACCAGTTCACTTTACTCCTGTAGCGTGTGGAACAGCTTCCTGCGCCTGAGGCGATGCAAGTGCCCCTGCGCCAGGTATGAAAGCAGCAGAAATCACCGACAGGACTGCCGTAACAGTGACCACTATCCAGATGGTTCTGTAGTCAAATGAGTAGAGATAGGCAAATGGTATTCCCAGCAATATGAATGTGACACCAACAAGAGTTCTCTGCAGCGCAGAAAACATCCCCCGGTTCTCCTTTCCGATGACCTTCACTTCGTATGACATCGCACCGGAGACAAATAGCGGGCCAAATGCATTAAAGGATATTGATCCATAGAATATGTATGGATTCCTCAGGTATATTGAGGCCAGTATTGCACCGTAGAAGAAAATGTCAAAGAGTCCAAGAAGTATTATGTATGCCTTGCCAGTGGATGGGTGACGGTCCACATATTTGCCCGAGTAAACCCCAGATGGAATTGATATTGCAAAACCTATTCCCAGAAGGATAATGGAATATTCCGGAATAACCCCTATCTTTTCCCCGCTCAGTATGAAGAAATATGAAATCCCGTAAACGCCCACTGACATGAATATCTTTGTCAGAAGCACAGGTATCACGAATCTGCGCTTTTCCCTGAACAGGATCAGGCTTTCACGGAATGTTGGCCTGCGGGTGGATGCTTCGTTTTTAAGGGCCAGCTTTCTGCTCTCCGGGTAAAGAACAAAAAATGTAAGTATGGTCACTGCGAGAAGAATCGCCCCTGAAACCAGGTAAACCACATACAGGTGAGAGAATTCCCTCATTGCAGCCACAACAAACATGGCTACCGTTCCCCCAGCCGTCTCCATCATTATGATTCTGGAATAGTGCTTCCCCAGTATGGAGAGTTTTGAGGCTTTCCCTATAAATGATCCAAGCGAAGATTTATACGTATTCTGTGTAACAAGTACTGCGCCTATGACTACTGATGAGATTACATATGCCTGAAGCAGGCCAGGGACGAAACGCAGTGAAAGCAATATCATCCCGGAACTGTAAACAAGCGATCCAATGATCATAAGCTCATAGGATGAGCCCTTATCTATGGCCCTGCCCTGAGGAATAAGTATGGTGAGAAGTATAATCTGGCCTATGGTGGTACCAATTCCACCGAAGATTATGGGTATATGATAACCCTGCAGCAGGTAGAAAACAGTATAGCCAAATATGTTCATTGCCATTGCAAAGAAGAAGTTCATCACGGAAAGTGCTGATACGAATGGATTTATGCTGCCGCTGGTAGAATTGTTTTCACGTGCACTGTCCATGGCCAGAATCTATATCAGTTTTTCAATATATATCTATTTCTACGAATTTCGTCAGAAGTTCACCAGATTTCCAGAGTTTATCTGGTTTACTTGTCGTCAGCGCTCCTTACTTGAGATCCTGCTGAAGATGGGACTTTATGTTTCAAAACCGAAGTTTTTAGATAAACCTGAGAAGATCTTCGGGGAAATTTTCTATATCCACATATTTTTCAGAGGATATTGCCACCCCTGCATTGTAGCAGATACTGAAAGGGCCGTTTATCTGCCTTGTTGAGAGAAATGCTGTCCCCCCATACGCACGGAACTGCTCAACCCTTTCCTGGCTACCATATGGGAAAACCGTCTCAGGCGAGATATCAAGCACCTTTTGTAACACTGAATCATTCATTCCTGGATCCACTACAACCCTGGCTGCTCCTGAGACAAGTGAGTCCACCAGGTCATACTCTTTCTGTACCATGTTGAATACCACCGTGTCGAAAAATTTGGCAACTCTGGTGTATGTCTTGAAATTATAATTCCCATGGAGTATACCATCATAATCACAGAGGAAAATCTGGTCCCCTTCCAGTGTCTCAAGTTGCTGGTCGGGTGGAATCCCTTCCAGTACATGATTCCTAACAGAAATGCACCTAATCTTCAACGCAACACGAAGCATAACACATCTATAAAATGTTTGTTACCGGGCAGCGTGTCACTATGTAACAGATTTGTCAATACATACATGACAAGAGACATCACGCCAATGCACTGATTTGTGCATCCGCTGTAATGGTAAAAATTTATGATCACAACCAGTGTTGAAATATGTCAGGAAAGCTTATTTATGTTTTCTTAATTATATATGGATATGTTTTCATCATCAAGATCATACCTACTAAAGTTCGACCGGACAATCGTGCCAATGGCAAAGGGTGACAGATCAAGAACGGTTCTGGACCTTGCATTTGATCTTGCACATGAGTACTCTTCGGAGATCACTGCCCTTACTGTCAAGGAAAACGTGAGGGAAGTAACGTGGAGCGACAAGGTTGCTGTGGTGATCAACGCTTACAAGGAAGGCAAGGAGAAGAACATCAAGGTTATCCCAAAGGTTAGGACCTCAAGATCCGTAAAACAGGGCATAGTTGAGGAGGTAAGCAGCAGGGCCTATGACCTCCTTCTTCTGGGAACATTCAAACGATCAGTACTGTCAGCATCCATATTCGGCACAATAGGAGACTATGTGATCAAGAACTCCACAATACCCACTGCTGTGGTCAGCCTGCATGGGAGCAAATACCCATATGGCAAGATTCTGGTGCCGCTGTGCGAAACACTTACCACGAGAGCAGCAGTCTCATTTGCACTTCATATGAAGAAAGCTTTGAACGCCAAGCTAATACTTGCCGATCTCAGGAAATTTGACAAGAAGAAGACCCATGGCTTCAATACCCTTATGGACAGGCTTGGGGAAGCAATTGAACAGTATGGAAGTGACATAACAGTAGTGAGGCCGGGTATGTCCAGCAACCTCACTGATGAAGTCTCAAATCTCATAAGAGAACAGAATCCGGATGTTATAGTGATGGGAGTCAGGGATTCACCGGGAGGGAAGGTGCGTTTTAACTCTGACCTGAAGGCCATCATAAAGGGAACTTACCAGGATACCATTGTGGTTAAGAAATGATACTGGTTCTCGTTCACGCCAGGAAATTTTCCGGAAGTATAGCCTTCTTCATAAGGTAATGGATTATGAGGAAGTTGAGGGCCACGGTGTTGACATAATACGACCCGAATAACGGGAAATCCTGCTTTTCATTATGGCTGATGCTGTAATTCAGGAAAGTTTCCACTGTCAGCATAGAGAGGTTTTCGCTGCTGTTTGATGCCAGGGTCACTATTGATTGTGCTATCCTGGTTACCTGATCGTAAGCGCCAGCCACAGGAATATTTGGGTCCAGGCCGGATGCAGATGGGGAGACCATATCATATGGAACCTGAGAAACATTAATCCCAGGATTCTCCGACAGAAACTGCTTCAGGTAATGTTCCGTAATATTGACGAACTGAGGATTGTCCGGAGATATCTCAGTGCTTCCTGATTGAGACAGGTTGTAGCCTATGGCAGATGGACGGGGCTGGAAGAATACGGATGAGTTGAACGCCTCGGCAAGATATTCAGAGCCGTATACCGTACCATTAATGGTGATTGGCGAGCCAGAGGACTGCCACGGAAGAGCATGCTCTGTAATGAGTGCTGTGGCAGTGGGGTATGCAAATCCCAGAAGGGCCATGATGGAGAGCGCAAGCAGGAATGACCTCAGCAACGTCCTTGCATTCATCTTACCACACCACCCCTACCACAGAAAGAAGCACGTAGATGAGCTTGATGAATATGAAGGGAACGATTACGCCGCCAAGCCCGTAGAGAAGCAGGTTTCGCTTCAGAAGGTCTGATATGCCTGAGGGAACGAAATGAACCCCCCTGATTGCCAGTGGAATAAGTACCACGATAATTGCCGTATTAAAGATTAAAGCAGAAGTTATTGCGAGAAGAGGGTTTGTAAGGCCAAGAAGGTTCAGGTAGTCCAGGCTCGGGAATATGAAGAATATTGCAGGAATTATGACAAAATATTTTGAGATGTCATTTGCAATGCTGAATGTTGTTAACGCACCTCTTGTGATCAGTATCTGCTTGCCTATGAATATGACATCAAGCAGCTTCGTTGGATCATTATCAAGGTCCACCATGTTGGCGGCTTCCTTTGCAGCCGGTGTACCGTTGTTCATGGCAAGCCCCACATCTGCCTTCGCCAGGGCGGGTGCATCGTTTGTGCCATCTCCCACCATGGCGACCATAAGCTGCTTTTCTTTCTCTCCTATTACAACATTATACTTGTCCATGGGTGTAACATTTGCGACAAATTCATCAATACCGGCTTCCCTTGCTATGTATTCTGCTGTTACCTCATCATCGCCGGTGCACATTATTGTCTTGATATTCATGGATTTTATGGATTCCAGCCTTTCTTTAACTCCTGGTTTCAGCAGATCGTTCAGTTCTATGACCCCTGTGAATTTTCCATCCTGAACCACTGGAATGGCTGTGCCTCCACGCATAGATATTTCCTTGCAGAGGGCCTCGATAAAAGTATCGCTCAGGGAAAACTTTGCCTTGAGTGATTTCAGTGAACCTTTCAGTATTTCCCTGTCCCCCATCCTCACTCCGCTGAATTTTGTCTCTGCGGAAAATGGAATGAATTCGTGTTCACCAACGTCACTGGCTGTAATATCTACACCCTGCTTCCTGGCGAGATTTACAATTGAAATCCCTTCCTTTGTCATGTCCTCAAGCGATGAAACTGCGCACATCCTTACAAATTCTTTGTAATCCACACCAGTGTTGGGGTAGAACTTCACGGCCTCCCTCTCGCCGATCGTAACAGTGCCTGTCTTGTCCAGAATTATGGTGTCGATGTCGCCTGCGTTTTCCACTGCCCTTCCGCTCTTGGCTATTATGTTGAATTCCGAAATCTTGTTGATTGCCGATACTCCTATTGCCGGCAGAAGCGCCCCGATGGTGGTTGGCATGAGAGCTATTAAAAGAACCAGCAGCATGATTATATTTATGGTAATGCCAAGAAGGCGTGCCATGGGAAATATGACCGCAGAAATAATCAGGAAAACAAGAGTGAGTCCTGAGAGGAGAACAGCCAGTGCTATCTCATTTGGAGTTCTCTGCCTTGTTGCTGTGCCGATAAGCTTTATCATGTTGTCTATGAAGCTGTTTCCCGGATCAGATGTTGCCTTTATTGTGGCTCTGTCCGTAACAAGCTTTGTGGAACCCGTTACGCTGTCCCCCTGCACCTTCATGACAGCCCGGGATTCACCTGTTATGTTGGATTCATTCACATAGCAACTGCCACTGATAATTTCCCCATCCACCGGAATAATCTCATCATGGTAGACCTCGATGATATCTCCTTTCTTCACTTCTGATGAGGGGCGGTCTACCGTTCCGCTGTCCGTTACAACATGAGCCATGGTATTGGTCTTCATCTTTCTTAGGGATGCAGTTATTGCATTGCTCTTGCCCTCTGAAAATGCCTCTGCAAGATTGCTGAAAAAGATGGTCAGAAACAGCATCACAGTTGTGGAGATGTAGAACGCACTGTATGGAAATCCAGAGGGCAGGTCAGCCAGTGATGGGAACAGAGTAAGCACAAGGGATACTGCAAATGCAACTTCCGTGACGAACATTACCGGGTTCCGTAACAGTCTGTCTGGCCTGAAGTCCCTCATTGTGAAATAAAGAATCTCCACATACCTGTTCATGGAATCACCCCTAAGATGAAGAGATTAAAGGCCTTGGCGAAGGCAAGGAGAGGGCCAAGTGCCAGTATTGGAAAGAAAGAGAGCAGGCCCAAAAGAATCATGACGAAGAAGAGCGTGAAGCCGAAAAGGAATGAACCGGGATCAACAGTCCTTGCTACCTGGACTTTAGGTTTCTTATAAGAAAATGACTGGGCTATGAGGAGCTGGAAACCCATCAGAAGGTAACGGCCAAGAAGCATAACAATACCATCCACGTAATTGAAGAACGGCTGATTAGTCACAAATCCACCCACTTCTGACCCGTTGTTTGAGGCCGCTGTGGCAAATTCGTAGAGGAGCTGCGTGATTTTGTCAGGGCCGGTATTGACGAAGGAGGTCATGAACTGTGGCAGAAGCAGTGTTATTCCGAATGGTATTATCACAAGCAGCGGGTGCGTGACAAGGGAGAGCGTGGAGTACCTTATCTCCCTTGAACCAATTTTCAGGCTCATTATTTCTGGAAGTTTACCTACCATAAGCGAAGTTATGAACACTGTGAAAATCACATACATGAATATGTTCAGTACTCCAGTGCCCACGCCTCCCAGTGGATCGTTCATGAGAAGATCAAGGAGCGGACCCATTATGCCCACTGGCGTATAGTTAATGAGGGCTGAGTTCACTGCTCCTGTGGAGGTTATGGTGGAGCCAACACTGAAGAGTGTACTCTGCGAGATGCCGAGGGCCGTCTCTTTTCCAAGCATGTTTCCTGTAAAACTCATTCCCAGAGCTGTTATTGAAGGTATTCCGGACATTTCACCAAAGAATGAAAGAAATGAAGTAAAGACAAAAATTATCATTATGACGCCGTAAAGCATTGTTGCAAAGCGCTTATTATCGAAAACTTTTCCCAGTGAAAGAATCGAGGCAAGAGGAATCAGGAGCAGGGCCTCAAGCTCTACCATGTTAGTGAACCAGTCAGGGTTGCCCAGGGGAAATCCAGCGTTTGCGCCATAAAAACCTCCTCCATTTGTCCCTATGGTTTTAATGGATTCCAGAGTGGCTACTGGGCCTAATGGGAGCCTGAATGCAGTATGGCTCAGGACTGGAGTTATGGTAAGATATGGCGTCATTGTCTGGGGAATCCCGGAGAGAACCAGAATGAAAGTGAGCACAACAGAAAGTGGAAAAAGCAGGTAGAATTCAGACACAAGAAAATCATGGTAAAAATTCCCTATTTTCCCATTTTCACTGAGTATTCCCCTTATGAATGCCATGGAAGCTGCAAACCCAATACCTGCGGATATGAACATGAAGCCGGTGATTACAAAAGTGGTGCTGAAATAACTGAGATCAAAGGGATTGGAGTAGTGCTGGAGATTGGTGTTTGTGAGAAAACTGGAGACAGTGTTGAATATGAGGCTTGGCGTCATGTGGTTGTTGGAAAAAGAAAACGGAAGATCATGCTGGAAATAAATTACTGCAAAACCTATTGCCCCCAGAAACAGAGAGAAGACCAGGATGGATGTAAAATATTCCCTGAATTCCATCTGCTTCTTGGCATCCTCGCCCAGGAATCTCTCAAATGCCCTGACTACGGGGCCACTTATGCGATCCATGGCTGTGGGTTCTCCCTTGTAGATTTTTGCTATGTAACCGGAAAGCAGATAAGCCAGTACGGTGGCCAGAAGGATGTAGATGATAATTATGAAGGAGCCTGAAACATAGCGGTTTGTGACGAAAAAATTGGCCCAGAAATTGCCGCCGGACTGTGAGGAAACAGACGATATTATCATAGCTTCTCAGCCGCCAGGATTGAAATGATAAGGTACACTACCAGTGCCAGGACAATAACTCCAATGACCAGATATGATACGGGCATTTCAAGCTCTGGCTTTATGAAGAAACATTATTTAATTTTTTTCCGATATATTTATATGCTTCGGATTCCCAGAACTAAAAAGCAGAACTTAAAAATGTCCCCTGACACTCTGTCAGGGGAAACTGCCATCCGGACCGAAAGGAGGAAATTGGTTACGGTGCGGACAGCAGGTGCTGTGGTACAGCTTCAATTGCAGTCAGAGCAGCCAGAACAGCTGCTACAGCCAGTCCTATCCAGAATATTACCAGAACTACCGTCCAAAGTTTGGAGACTTTTGCTTTTCCAGGAAGCATGTCGTATATCAGTGTTGTGGGAAATGTGAATACTCCTGTCAGTCCAGAAGATATGTAAAGTCCCAGCATTGTTATCGGGCTTGAGGCCATCTTGTCCATGTAAGCGTTTGCACCGTAGTAAATTGCAATAAGTCCTGAGGACGGGGCAAGAATTCCCGTGAACTGGAGTTTCTGCTTCATTGCTATTGAGACTGCCATTATGATCAGTATGAGCCCAATTATGAGGTACGGATCATAGAACAGTATGTTGTGACATCTTCCCACTCCTGAAGGAGTGGGCTTCCTATTTCAACTATACATGGCTGATGCCTTCACGGATCAGGCATCACACCAGAGATATCTCCATAGGCGTATATTCCCCACTGTCCGTGTGTATCCCGGTCTGTATGAGACCGAACTTCTTTATGTTTATTGCAGCATTCAGGTCACGGTCAATGCTGAGACCGCATATGTCGCAGTTATATGTGCGATCCCATAGTTTCAGATCATGCTTTATGTTTCCGCAGTTTGAACACATCCTTGACGATGGATCGAACCTGCCTGTCTCGATTATGTTCTTTCCTCTTGACAGTGCCTTGGTTTTCAGCATTGTCACGAAAGAAGACCATCCTGCATCTGCTATGCTCCTTGCAAGATGATGGTTCTTCATCATACCCGATACGTTCAGGTCTTCCGTTATTACGGTGTCATACGCCTTGAGCATTGCATCTAATACCTTGTTGTGGAAATCCATCCTCTGGTTTGCTATGTGTTCCTGTGCTTTAGCCACTTCTACTCCTGCCCTATTCCTGTTCTTTGACCCCTTCTGCTTTCGGGAAAACCTCTTCTGCAATATTGCCAGTTTCTTTTCCGATTTCTTCAGGTTTTTGGGATTGTGGATCTGCATTCCGTCAGAGGTGGTCAGGAATGCAGTTATGCCCACATCAATACCAGTAGATCTACCTGCTTCAATCTTTAAAGGTTCAGCTATTTTTATTCCTGTCTCAGCCAGTATTGAGGCATAATATTTTCCCGATGGTGCTTTTGATATGGTCAGGCTCCTCATTTCGCCTTCAATGTTCCTGTGCATGAAGAGACGCAATGGATTCTTGAATTTCGGGATTGCCAGGTGATTCCCGTTAATGGTGAAGTGTTGTGGCACTGAAAATGACCCGCCATTCTTTTTCTTCTTGAAAGCTGGATATTTCCCAATCTTCTTGAAGAATCCATGAAATGCACTGTCAAGGTGCATTAATTCCTGTTGCAGGCTTTGTGAACTGACATCGTTTAACCACTCCTTTTCTTCCTTCAATGCTGGAAGGAGAACTGACATATCCCTGTAACTCATTCCTTTACCAGTTTCAACATATCTCTTATTCCTGAAATCAAGAAAATGATTCCATACAAACCTGCACGATCCGATGTGCTTTTCGATCAACAATTTCTGTTCATCATCGGGATATATCCTGAATTTGTATGCAGTAAACACTGCGTTTATGTAATTGCTTTGTAATTATGAAATGTATGTGTCCGCTTTCATCCCACCCTGAAGAGGTGGGTTTTCTCGCTCACAACTGATAACTCCCGGGCAGTGACCGGGTCATTTCGCCATATATTCCCATTATGGTTATGATACCACCGAGTATTCCCAGAGGGTAAACTCCAGGTTTCAGTACTTCCTCTATATCTTTAACTCCCATACGGTACACAACATAAACAGAACCGGTGAGGTATATGTATACCACACCAACAAGTGAAGGCGTGAACAGTTCCATTGCCAAATCATCTATGAATGCTATTTTGACGCCGATTTCCCATCGTCGTGCTATATTTGAAAATTTACATTAAATTATTGGTAAGTATATGTAAATAAAAGATAAAATCCCCCCTATTGCAGATATAAACAATTATACAAACAGGCTGGGATAAGAATATCTTTAGAGACCCTTTCCCATGTATGGACCAGCCCTTGAATAGCCGATTTTCCGGAAATAATCCCTGACTCCAACGCCACTGATTACAAGGATTCTCGGGAGACCCCATTCATCCCTTACTATTGATTCAGCACTGTTCATGAGTGATCTGCCCAGCCCTTTGTGCTGCCACTGATCATTGCTATGCACGCCAACTGGAACGACTTCGCCAAGAACCTTTATCTCCCTGATTATGGCTGATCCATTCATCTCGGGCCTATGTGCGTTATCAGAGGGCTTTCTGAGGCGGAGAAAACCGAAAATGTGATCATCGTTCTCGAATGACAGGAATACTTCTGATCCTCCGGCTGCCTCATAATTGCGCCTTACGAGCTCCATTTTCCCACTTTCGGAAAGGGCTTTGCCCACTTCCCTGGTCCTGATCTCCATGGTCTTGATTCCCCTCTCCCTGAGCTTATCATCCACAATATTGTGGATATCGCTTCTCTTTACTCCAGCTTCAATGAATTCCACGGGGATGTCCCTCTGCATTCTCTGCACCCTGATCCATGGCGGCATCTTTTCCATGAAGCGAGCGATGAGTTCGGATGCTGTTTCAGTATCCATAGGCATATATTTTCCCTGCCTCCATAGTCTGTAAAGTGCTGTGTCCTTTACAACAAGAGTTGGGTATATTTTCAGCATGTCAGGCTTGAAAGATGGATCGGAGATCATGCGGTCAAAGCTTTTCAGGTCATCATCGAATGTAGAACCGTACATTCCGGGCATAAGGTGGTATACTATCTTCAGTCCTGCATCCCTTGAAAGCTGGGTGGATTTCACAATCTCGGCCACTCCATGTCCTCTGCCATTTATTCTCAGTACTTTCTCATCAATGAGCTGAACACCCAGTTCAACCTTTGTAGTTCCGTAGGATAGAGCGTCGTCGATCTCCCTTTCGAAAAACCAGTCCGGCTTGGTCTCAACTGTCAGGCCGACACATCTTCTTGCTGCAGTCTCGTTCTCAAGCATCGCCTGTTCAAGGCTTGCAGAAACATGCATGTTCATTGCGTCAAAGCATCCCTTAACATATGATTCCTGATATTCTCTACTTCTGGCTGTAAACGTGCCCCCCATTATTATGAGATCAACCTTGCTTGTATCATGTCCAATGGTTTCCAGCTGCTTGAGCCTGTTGAAAACAATGCTGTACGGATCATAATTGTTGTTTCGCCCCCGGAGAGCCGCAGGTTCATGACCAGTGTAAGCCTGTGGGGAATTGTTGTCTATTCCGCCAGGGCAGTAGATGCATTTCCCATGAGGGCAGCTCTCAGGTGAGGTCATTGCAGCAACTACAGCAACCCCAGAGATTGTCCTTGTTGGCTTTATCCTGAGTAATCGTGTCTTTTCAGCAGATACTGTGCCAGATCTTAATATTTCGGTATCGCTCGGAATATGATCGAGCATGAGGTCCCTGGCAAGGGTTAACTTCCTCCTCTGAAGTGAATCCCTGTCAGAAATTGTTCCCTCGGAGATCTCCTTCCCTATTATCTGGTAAAACTCCATTTCGCTTATGATGTCAAATTAGAATAAAATGGTTCCATTTATTCCTTAGGAATACACTCTATGCCATACTGTCCGGTTGAAATGAGGGCATGATGATACCATTCTTGATTTAGGCAAATTGATCCTATTTTTTTAGGCACCTCAGTGGAGCATAAGGTTAATTGCCTTCCCATTTATGATAGATCATGGTGGAATTTGAAACTGTAGAACTTGAGATTCCTGAGAATTGCAACGTGATCCTTGGATATTCCCACTTCATAAAGACTGTTGAGGACCTGAATGAAATAATAAAAACTTATATCCCATCGGCAAGATATGCAATCTCATTTTCCGAAGCATCCGGAGACAGGCTGATTCGGTTTGAAGGGAATGACAGGGAACTGATATCATTTGCCAACGAAAGCCTCAGGAAAATTGCTGCAGGCCACACTTTCATGATAGTGCTGAGAGAGGCTTACCCCATACAGGTATTGAATCAGATCAAATCCTGCCAGGAAGTTGGGAGAATTCTCGCTGCCACGGCGAACCCCCTTACTGTCCTGGTATTCAAGACTCCACGTGGGAATGGCATTGCTGGGGTGGCAGATGGATTCAGCCCCCTGGGTGTTGAGAATGAAGACCACAAAAATAAGAGGAAGAAACTGCTACGGGATATCGGGTATAAATCCTGAGGGCCCGTAGTGTAAAGGATATCACCTAGGCCTCCGGAGCCTATGATCCGGGTTCGAATCCCGGCGGGCCCGCTCTTATTTAAGTGAAATGATACACGGTTTACGAACCTAAATTAAATGGTTCAGCATTACGCAGCTGAAAGTATTTGATCAGGGCTGTTCTGTTTGACATGGATGGTACTCTCCTGGACAGTGAAACGCTGTCCGAAAAGGCAACCAATTATGGATTCATGGAAATTCTGGGAAGGGAAATCACCGCAGAGGAGCATTCACAACTCATAGGAAGACCGGTGAAAAAGATACTTTCACAATGGTTTCCGGACAAAGGTGAAGCTATATATGACACTGGCAGACTTTATTTTAACAGCAAGCTTTCAACGGTAGAGACTTATCCCGGAATAAGTGAAGTTCTGGAGAAACTGAGCCAGAAATATGATCTTGGTGTGGTAACATCAAGCCACAGGATTGACGCCCAGAGGCTTCTGACACTTTCGGGACTGCTGGACTATATCAGGCTGTATGTTGGCCAGGAAGACACGGAGTACCAGAAACCAGACCCTGAGCCGCTGAATCTTGCGCTGAAGAGGTTAAACATAAGCAGCCGCGAAGCAGTATACATTGGCGACCAGCCTTACGACATAACTGCTGCCCATGAAGCGGAAATCCCTGCAGGTGCAGCCCTGTGGGGATCGGGAAATTTGGAGAGGTTGGAAATGTACCATCCGGACAGGTTTCTGAAAAAACCTGAAGAAATCTTTGATTTTATCGCAGAACTTAAGCAGTAATAGGATATTTGCTTATAGCAGCATTTTTTCGTTCGATACGAGTAAATACTCTCAGCAGATGCAGACTCATGGCTTCCAAGCTTTCTGTCCAGAAAGAAGAAATTGATGGTGTTTCACTCAGAAATAATCCCCTCGGTGATCCTGAAACGAGGGACATATTCATCATAGAGCATAACAGCAGGGATGACACACCTATCCTGATTGGACTTGCTGGATTCTTTGGCACGGCCCAGAGCTTTCTGAATCGAAGTTTCACAAACCTGGATTTCCTTGGAACTCTGGAAATTATCGCGCATAGCAATCCTGATCTGCCCTTCATCATAGCTCTACCTGACACCATGACAGGACTTCGGGGAAACCAGTATCTCAATTCCACTGCAGTTGGAAATTATGAGGATTTCATAACCATGGACCTGTATGGTTTCCTTGAAAAAAGATATGGCAAAAGGAAATTAGGGGTTTTTGGAAAGTCTTCTGGGGGTTTTGGTGCCTATAACCTGGTTTCACAGCATCCGGATATATTTTCTGGTTTCGTTGACGTTTCTGGTGATTCTGCATTCGAGTTCTGTTACCTGAAGGACTTCCCTGGTGCGTTCGTGACAATTAGGAAATACGGAACAGGAAATTTCCTGACCCACTTTTCGCAGAGCCCATCCCATACAAGTGCAGAACTTGATACGCTGAATCTCATAGCAATGTCCGCATTCTATTCACCAAGAAAGGACGAGGATGCTGGCATAGGGCTTCCATTCAGCCTTGAGACTGGCCTGGTGAGGGAAGAAATATGGGAGAAATGGCTGGAATTTGATCCGGTAAGAAATGTAAGGCAACGCTTGGATAACCTGAGAGATCAAACAGTGGTTTTCCAGGTGGGAAACCGTGACGAGTTTTCCCTGAATCTTGGCATCGGTGCATTGAGTACCATTCTCAATGAAAATAGCATCGCAAATACAATAATACGATATGACGAAGGCCATTTCGGAATAGACTATTTCTATCGAGATTCCATCCCAATGCTCATTCAGGGAATATCACAAGAACCTGACAACAACCGCTAATTATATTATTGATACATTGTTATTCCACCGTGGAAACCAGATCCATAACTACCGAGGATTACCTGAAGGCCATCGATGAATTCACGCTTTACAGCGGATACGCATCGCTCAGTGAGATCGCACATCTTCTGGGGAC
Organism: Thermoplasmatales archaeon UBA509; assembly: GCA_002498845.1. GTDB lineage: Archaea > Thermoplasmatota > Thermoplasmata > Thermoplasmatales > Thermoplasmataceae > UBA509. The sequence continues at coordinate 29,101 of DAJC01000031.1, forward strand.
TGCAAGGCAGAGTGCATATGACGAAATCAAGATTCTGGTACAGAAAGGTCTCGTGGAACGGCGATCTAGAGGTGAATATATTCTCACCAGGGAAGGCAGCGTAGAGGCAAACATATTTCTCAGGAAGCACCGGATAGCCGAAATCCTTCTCTGGAAATCACTTTCACTCCCATGGGAAACCATAGACGATGAGGCCATGGGAATTGAGCATGGCATTACTGAAACAATTGCAGATGCCGTCTGCAGAAAATACGGATGTGATTCGTGTCCGCATGGAAACCCCGTACCTGATGAAACCGGCAGAGTGAATGAAATTCATGATATCTTCTTCAGTTCACTGAAGCCTGACAGAAAATACAGGATTTCCCGTGTGATCTTTGAAAACTCTGAAATACTGCATTACCTTGGAACCAGATCAATGCTTCCCGGTTACGAGGTTGCAACAGACCATCAGGGCAGGTTGTGCATCTCCCCCAATAATGATGAAAACGTTCCTGAATCAGTTGCAAGAGCAATAACATACCTCACATTTGATGA
>DAJC01000020.1 GCA_002498845.1 Thermoplasmatales archaeon UBA509
TTAAAATAGGGCAAAGATAGGTATGAGGGCGGCAAGCATAAACCCCAAAATAAGTATGACAATGTTTGCCTCCCTTCGCCTTTGAATCGAGAAATTATCCTGCCTATATGGTTTTCCCAATCCATAGCATGCATTGCATATCTGCAGGTCGCCGTTATGCGTGTAACCGGTTCCATTGCATTCGCTGCAGATATTTCGAGACTTCAATAGATGGTTATGAGAATGGATTCCTATATACTTTGTCTAAGAATTTTTTTCGTAAATATCTCCTCAACTGCTTCATCAAGTATTTTGGATGGATGATCTATTGCCTGAGCCCTTCCCTGCTGGAAATCGTTTCAAGGACATATGAAATAATATACACAGCTGGAAGCAGATAGAAACCCAGTACCATGGTAATGTCAGCACCAGAAAGGGCAGGAGATGAACCGAATCTTGCCAGAGCTGAGAAGTGAGCCGGGTTGGAAGATACAATCATGGCAATTATGCCCAGCAGAATCCCCATTGACTTTGCTGCATGGCTTCCTTTGTAAACAAAATAGGCATCGACAAAAATTATGGCTGCGGCAACAATTGTGAGATAGGTCAGGTACAGTGGCACAAGGCCGGAAAATCTGAGTATTGCTGCACCTGCAAGAATCACGAAACCTGCCATCGCAAGAATCAAGGAATAATAGGAATCCTTCACGGAGGAGTATTGATCATAATATGAAAATGTTGGGGATGACAACGTGCTGAACCGGAAAAATGTCTGGATCAACTGAAAAAATCAAGTATTAATATTGTTAATTGAAGACTCAGGTCTTCATTATGGCACCCAGGAAGACCAGGAGACCTATTACAACCCCTATTATGGCTGCCACAATATAGAATATGGCACCAATGATCACATTCTGCAGCAGGTGAATATCGGGCATTCTGTAATGTCCGAAGTAAACCATGATTATTCCTATCACGATACCTACAACCAGAAGTAGCGAACCCACTGTTCTGCTCTTTCCGCTGCCAAAGTACGCAGTCAGAACTCCCAGCACAAACAGCGATAATGCAAGGAGCCCCAGAATCACAAACAAAAATACTTCCCAGTTCCATGTGTCGAAAACTATCATTAAGATATGCACCTCATAGCTTTATGCCAGTAAGGGTTTTGGTATCTATAACACCGTCGATTGTCCTGATCTGTTCGATCACGATTTTTCCAAGCTCACTGTAATCCTTTGCATCTATCTTAACGATAAGATCGTATTCTCCAAACAGTGGATGTATTTCCACCACATACTGTATCTTGGATATCTTGTTGTATACTTCATGCTCCTTTCCGGGAACCGTGCTTATCAGAATAAATGCCAAGGACACAATCTCACCCTCGTACTATAAACTTCCCAGCCAATATAAATTTTTTCAAGCGAAACCTGCTTAGTCTGTAAATCATTGACAGTAAGAAATTACAGATTCACGGCAAATATGGGATCTATCCAAAGGCACCAGTCCTATTTGGATACAAATTTGCGAAAACTCAATAAAGGCTGCAAGTCAGAATCCCCTGAAGCAACAGGTCGAAGCACCTATTGCTTCAAAGAGAATCCAGAAATTCAGCGTATGATATGGTTGACTGCTTTCCAGAAACCATATCCTTTATTGTCACTGATTCTGTCTCCACCTCTCTTGCCCCTATTATTACGGATTTTGCCAGTCCTGCCGAAGATGCTGCCCTTAGCTGCGCGGACAATTTCCTTCCACCGGAATCGCGCACTGCAGTTTTCCCACGCTTCCTCACTTCCGCTGCCAACCTCATTGAATACATCTCAACTCCGTCAGATGCCATGCACACGTAATAACCGTCAGTTGCAGTTCGCCTGTTCCACAAACCGTTTCTCCGTAGCAGGAGCTCCAGAACCACATCGCCCATACCAAAACCGACAGCGGGAATCTCCTGCCCGGAAAGCAGCGTCGAAAGGCTGTTGTATCTACCGCCACCAAGTATTGACCTGAGCTCACCCATGACATCAAAGGCCTCAAACACAATGCCTGTATAGTAAGAAAGCCCCCTTACGATTGAAAAATCAACCACAACACGCGAATCCGTGAAGAGTGATACCATCTCCATTGTCTTTGCCATCCTGTCCAGGATATCTGATAGATCCTGTGTGAGGGGGACTATCTCCGAAACTGCCTGCTTCAGGTATACGGATTCAACTCTGGTGCCTGCAAGCTTCAGGATCATTTCAGCGGGTTTTCCGGAGATATTGATGAAACCCAGTGCCTCAATAAATTCGTCTTCTTTGAGCTTCCGGAATCTGTCAATAACAGAGAACGCACGTGCTGTGTCCTCAACTTTCATGGACTTCAGTATCTGCTCCATCATTCCCCTGTGATTCATCCTTATCTCATAGTTTCCAGACAGTCCGAGTGAATCCAGAATCGTTACCGCCAGGCCTATTATCTCCGCGTCAGCATCAGGTGTGTCCGGACCAAAAAGATCCGCGTTGAACTGAACGTGTTCCCTGAGCCTGCCTGACTGTGGCTCCTCATACCTCCATATCTTGGGAAGGCTGAACCATCTTACGGGCTTCTGAAGATCTTTCTTTGAGGTAAGCATCCTCACAACCGAAGGTGTTGCTTCAGGGACCATTGTAACTTCCCTGCCCCCCTTGTCAACAAAGGAGAAAGTCTGGCTCACAAGCTCATCACCTGATTTTATTCTGTAGAGATCAAGCGGTTCAAGGCTTGGAAAGTCTATTATCTGGAACCCAAAGGAATGCGCAACCCTTTTGGCCGTGTTGAACATGTTCTCCCTTGGCTCTGCATCTTCAGGATATATGTCCCTGAAACCCCTCAGGCTTTCAAATTTCATTGTCAAGGCATTCACTCAGGATATATATCCGATTTCATTCTTATGGTCTCGGAACAATACATTTAAAT
>DAJC01000025.1 GCA_002498845.1 Thermoplasmatales archaeon UBA509
GGAATTATGCAACACACTTGGTTCCATCCAAAATTAGAAGTAATGGCAAAAATTTTTGTTGTAAGGCATGCTGAAACAGAGGTTGTACCAAACATACCTGCTGACCAGTGGAAGCTCAAGGATGGTTCATTTGATGCTATGAAAACAATGATGAAGGGCGTAGATATCACCGAGGTCCAAACCATATATTACAGCCCGCTTGTCAAGGCAAAACATACGGCACAGATTATTAGTGAGTTTTTCGGCATTGCATTAGAAGAACGACAATGCTTGAGAGAAGTTGAAAGATACTTTGGATTTATAGATGAGGAGACTTTCAGGACACGCGTTGCGGAATATTTTTCGGGGTGTGATGATCGGAATTTTGAAAGTTATAGTACCGCCAGAGACAGGATAATCTCCTGTTTAAAAAGTCTTATAGCAGGGGCTCCTGGTAAATCCATATAATTGTCTCTCACGGAATGATTATTTCAATTCTTTACAGTCATCTCATCGGGGTTTCCAAAGGTTATGGAGATTGGCAAAAAATTAAGATGCCTGATCTCTCTATATTGGACATGGACAATAATGTCGTTGAGAAAGGGTTCTTCCAAGGTTTCAAAATCAAGAACGCATTATGGCCCAGATAGTAAAGATGATTCTGAACCACGATGTTAAGAACTAAAGTTTAGAAACTTCGCATTTGGGGCAAGATTAGAAAAACAGGTCTTTGTCAATGGCTCTTTGTCTCCAACTTGAGGACCATCTCAATGAGCTATGTATCCATAGAGTCTATTCTTCACTAATCTTTCTCCTTGCCGATACCTGCCCTTCCCTCTCTTTTGCAGGCATTTCTCTTGCCAGATAATAATATTTATAATTGTAATTTCAACCATTATTTTAACGAAATTGAGCGGGAAATCCCCTTTCGAAAGATAGGGGAGGAGATCATTGTCGATGCTGTCCTAATTATTCCTGTAAAAAAGACAGGATATCTTTGCTGACCCGGTCCAGTTAGATCAAAGGCAATGGATTCAGGGTCAAGCCACTTTAACGTCTAATAGGTATTCTTTGGATCTCTTTGATTTCATCGAAATCCGCATCATCTGTTATAATTTTAAAGATATTTCGCTCAATTGCACAAGACAGGTGAATAGAATCCCTAGGTTTCAGGTTGTATTTTTCACGGAGGGCTTGGCTTCTCCTTATGACCTCATCGTCTACTGCTATAAATCGCAGGAATGGAAAATTCAGGAACTTTTTGCCAATCTCAATAGCATCGGTTTTCCCCAAGGTTCGTTCAATAACATAAGAGACTTCATCCCAAGTTAAAGTTGAAGTGTATGCTTGTATATCTTTTCTCTCTATTTGTGATAATATCTCCCTTGCTCTTTCAGACTCTTTAAGATCACCGTAAAGTACCGGGTATAAGAAAACGTTGGAATCAATGTAAAACGTTTCTTTCATATTGTTCCTCGGTTATTTTCTTAATATCAGCCCTCTTCGTGAGCTTCTTTGAATAGGTTGTACAATAATAATCTACATAAGTTACTGATTCTGGTTTTAGTTTTCGTATTATAACCGAATCATCCATAATATCAACAATAACTTCAGAATATTCCTTGATTCCGATTTTATCCCTGATGTCTTTTGGTATGACTACCTGACCTTTAGGTCCTACTGTTGTTTTCTTTTCCATATACTGTTTATATGTATAACTTATATTTATACATTTTAGTAAGCCACAAATAATGCGATGGAGTGTGTGGCATCATCACCATGAATTTCACTGTACAGGAGAACCATGTAACACAGTTTTAGATTATTATTCAAAAAATTTGCATTTAGAGTTAATTCAAACTTCTTTCAGTCACACTTCTTAGAGAAAGACTACTTACTCACTTTTATACAATTTTTAGCATCTTTCATATATTCCCGGTTAATCCCTTATTACATTGCGGAGGTTGTCGAGCCAGGTTAAAGGCGATGGATTTAGGGTCCATTCCCGTAGGGGTCCGAGGGTTCGAATCCCTCCCTCCGCATGAAAACCAAAATTTACATAATGCTTTTGAGGGTGTTTATTGTTTAACACCTCAAATTTTCTCAAGGTTATGTTAACCATAATTTGTATGATTATAATTTTCCTGATGAGACAGTTAAATTAAAAACCTTGAGGACACCATTGAACGTAGTCTGCGACATTATCTTCAAAGAGGTCAGATTGACCCAAGCGCTCACATTCTTCAGATTAAGCAGTGCCTGTGAAGGTTGATGACTGTACAGCATTAAAGTTACACTGACATTGTAGTTTCCCTGAGGTATGTTTATAGGGGACATCACAACCGATAATCTATCCCTCGAGAATTCATTCCACAGAACCACGGCAGTTCCCACACCACTGTAGCCCATAGGTCCAGATATGCCAGCAGGTTCCTGTAAATAATTAAAATTGCCATACCCTAGATTATTTGCTGCTGGTGAGATCATTACTTTCATTGAAAACATTGAATAATAAAGTGAAAAATACGTACCATTTTGCGTGGTAGTGGTAAGATTTGTTATAAGATCAGTTTCAGTAATATTTTGTGGTGAAGAATTCACGGTAAAAAGAGGTGCAAAAGCTATTGGGCCACCAGAATAATGTTCGAGGCTGAAATTGATCACAAAAACTGCACCTGTTGAGTTGTTATAAGGATCAACATAGAATGTCTTTTGACCGGTATTCACAAATATATCTTTGCTGAAATGGTCTCCTGTTACATACACAAACATCGAAGCCACGATTACTGAAGAGATCAGTATGGCAGCAATTATGACCTTGAGGTGTCTTCTCATGTTTGTAAAATATAGAAAGGTCTATATTTTAAAATTTCGCTCATCGGAATTTCATATCTGTGGAAGAACTCTACTTGTTCCCGTGTAAAGTTTCGGTTTAAAATCTGCCTGACTGTTATAACCTGAGCCTGGAAGCGTCTATGGCTCGGTAAATATTAAAATATGCTCCTTCAATCAATAGAAATGGAACCTGTAATAGTTGCTCCCAGTCTTGACATTCTTGGAGAGGGTCCAACGTGGGCCGGCAGAACCCGTAAAATCTACTGGGTCGACATCAAGGGGAGAAGGTATCATTCCATGGACTTGGAGTCAGGAAAGATAAGCACATTCAACTCAATTGGAATGATCTCGTCAATCGTTCCAACTGATGGAAACTACATGGCGGCTACAGTTGATCACGGTTATTATCTTGTTGACAGCAATGGCAATCATGAGCTCATTACAGAGATCGGGAGCGGGAATGACGGTTGCAGATTCAATGACGGAAAAGCTGATCCTTTCGGAAATTACGTGGCCGGAACAATGGATCTGAACGAGAGTAAACCGATTGGCAGCCTTTATGGTCTTAAGGGAAAGTCGCCAAAAATGATGCTGGTGAATCTAACCATATCAAACGGTATAGCATGGGACATCGGGAAGCGAATTTTTTATCATATTGACACGCCCAGAAGGAGGGTGGATGCGTATTCATACGATTCTTCCCTGAATCTGGAAAGGATAGGGGTGGCAGCTGAATTCAAGGATCTCCCGGGGAATCCGGATGGCATGGTCATAGATGCTGATGGCAGACTATGGGTGGCACACTGGGGTGGTGGCCAGATTTCAGTATTCGAACCAGATAGCGGAAGAAAGGTTGACGAGATACGCTTCCCGGCTATCAATATAACTTCCTGCACATTTGCAGGCGATGATCTGACTGACCTGTATGTGACATCGGCATCCACAGGTGAACCGGGTGACATGGGTGGTTCACTGTTCGTTGTTCACACCGGCATTACGGGTGGCAAAACCTATGAGTATCACGTAGTATGAACTTCGACCTGGCTGTATTTCACCATAGAATTTCCTTTTTAACATCGGCATTAAATGACCAGGAGCTCAGAAACCTGATCCTATCATTTTGAACCAGGAGTATTTGCAGAAATAATGGAACCACATTTACACTGGCAGTCAGACCCAGACATGGTGGGAGGCGGGGATAATTTCATTCGTCAGTTCTTCAGGTATCTGTCGAACCACTTCAGTTTGATTTCCAGTCTGTCAACCATGTTCTTTGGTACTCCACTCCTGGCATGTTCATGATTGTCGCCCTGGTATCTTACCAGTTCGGTCTCAACGTTGTTAAGCTTCAGGGCCACATAGAACTGTTCGGCTTGTTCAATTGGGCAGCGATAATCCTCCTCACCTGTTATGAGCATGGTTGGGGTTTTCACCTTCTCAGCATAGCTGATTGGGGAGAGTTCCATCAGTTTCCTCATGCCGTCCATGGAATATGGCCTCTCGATATTCAGTTCCAATGTGTTGAACCAGAAGCCTATGTCGCTGGTGCCCACCATGCTCAGGAGGTTGGATATTGATCTCTCTGAAATCGCTGCCCTGAACATTTCTGTCTGCGTGACTATCCAGTTTGTCATGAAACCGCCGTATGATCCTCCCGTCAGGCCAAGTTTTTCATTGATTCCATACTTCTCTCGAATAACGCCGATAAATTTCTTAACGTAGTTGTATGCGGAACCGCCCCAGTCTCCCACGCAGGCCCTGGCATACTCCTGTCCATAACCTGTGCTTCCAGGCGGATTTGTGAAAATTATGTTGTATCCGTTCTGGAACATATACTGGAATTCCATGAAGTAAGAATGCCCATAGGCATCATGGGGTCCCCCATGGATAAAAACCAGTGAAGGTGAATCCTTCGAACGAAACATTACAAAACCTTCGCCTCCATCCATATCCATCACATCCGCTTTCTTGCCCAGCACCCCAGGATTCATGTCATATTCCCTGTTGAAGTGAATAATGGAGGGATGTTCCTGGGTGGAATATGCAAAAGCCAGCACCCCGGAAACGTCATAATCTGTGATATTCCTGTGCTCCTCAGTCAATCTGGTCACCGCGTTACTAATGCGGTATATGAATGAAGAGGATTTCTCCCGCCCAATGGCGTAAAGATCATTCCCATGGAATCTGACGGAATACTTCGCACCGGCAAAGGAATCCGAAATAACTGTGTTGGCCGAATCATTGCCCAGAACGATATTTCTGCCTTCCTCCGGGAAAATTATACTGCTAATCTCCCATGGCTTCAGACCGTAGTGGCCGGAAAATGCTATTCTTCCTTTCTCCGATATGTCATAATCGTTGATTTCGGCAGATTCACCCGTTATTCTCTTCACGACTTTGCCGCCGGAGTCAATCTCCAGAAGATCACTCAGGGAATAATCATCGCCGAATTCTGAAGTTTCTATGACAATGCGTCCCCCATTCCTCTTGACCCCAAGCACGTCAAACTTTCCTCCATAAATCTTAACCGGATTTTCCCCAATCCTGTAAAGGTTGTAATAACTGCGAAGCAGGCCACGGCCGTTGAACCTGTACTTCAGCCTGTCGGCGTAGAATGGGAGTTCACCGTCAGCCTTTTCTGCGGCGACCACGAGTATGTCGCTCCCGGAAATGGAGAAGTCCACGATCTTGGCAAAGGATGCAATCTCCCTTGGTTCCTTACCTTGTCCCATGGACATCAGGGTCTCTTTCTCTTTCTCATACCTGATGTAATAGAGGACGCCATCCACCAGCCTGGGAGATCGTTCCGATTCTCCAAATGTGATCTGCTCTGGATCCGAACTGCCTGAAATTCTATAAATGCAGGATTTATACTCTCCGTTCTTTATGTATTTCTGCACAAAGAACAGGGTATCACCTGAAACGCTGAGATCAGTTGCAAATTTTATGGAGTAAGCTTCCGTGGCGTTCATGATTGAAAGATCATTGCACACTCAATAAAGTTTGTTATTCCACGCAGAGGTACTTATGGGCAGCAACCACTTACTTCATCGGAGGCCATTCTCATGGCAGTGCTTCCGGATGATGTGGATGATCTGTTCATCACCTAGCCATTTTTCATCTTCGTGCACAGAGATTCCAAGGTTGAATCAAGATATTCCTTTTTCAGTCAAATTATGCCTTGTAAACACCGGAAGAACCTTTGCAGTTCATGAACCAGATCCATTATCCTGCAGTTGCCAAATTATGATGCAGGGATTGTGATGAAGCATCCCAACAACAGAATTCTGGGAAAAATACGGTTCCAATATATTTATAATACATTTGAAATGCGTGATGGGTAAGCTGTTCATGGAAATCCTGAATGGAACATCCGGGTGGAACTACAGCAGATGGATTGGACCTTTCTACCCTCGTGGAACAACAAGCGACAGAATGCTTTCTCTGTATTCCAGGATTTTTACGGCGGTGGAGATTGATTCAACATTTTACGCAATACCTTCCCCTGAAACGGTGAAGAAATGGGCCAGCGTTACTCCTGAAAACTTCCTGTTCACTGCAAAGATTCCTAAAGCAATCACGCATGAAAACTCCTTTACCGGCGTTGAAGGAATATTCAATGAATTCATTTCCGTGATGACACTGTTGGGGAAAAAGCTCGGATGCCTGCTATTCCAGCTTCCCCCAACTGTATCATACAGGAATTCAGGGGACAGCTTCCTGAAGTTCATCAAGAATCTTCCGGATAAACCTGACTTTTCAGTGGAGTTCAGGAACGGCGACTGGTATAATTCTGTCATACTGGAAGAGATGAGGAAGAGAAATATTTCAGTGGCATGGTCTGACAACCCCCACACTCCAGCTTTTCACTGGTGCACCGCACGACACATATATCTCAGGCTTGTGGGAGACAGGAGCATAAGCGAGTCATCATTTGGTAAGGTGATTTCTGATAGATCTTCCGACATGAGAAGATGGTCTATCAACCTGCTTGATCACAGGGATGATGTGGACAGAGCCTTCGTCTTCGCTAACAATCATTATGCTGGATTCGGTCCGGCCACTGCCAGAATGTTTGGGGAATTATCGGGCATCAAGCAGGTTGGATGGGAGAACATGCTTTCAGATGCAGTAAAAGGAAAACAGACAACACTCTTCTGATGCAGAAGAACTTCAAATAAGCCTGAATGGAATGAAAATGAGTCTTTTATGCACCATTTCGGTCTGGAGAAAATCGAAAAAAATCATCCATATTGAGTATGCAAACCATTGATTAAAAATTAATATGACTCCAAAGGCTGATAGTAATAATGTCCATATCTGTTCTCTATGGGCGCGATATAAGCAAAGATTTTACCATGGAATTCAACTTCGCTACCGGGAGAATTGGAAAGCCTGGAGCAGCTTGGGACGGCAATTTCAGTTTACCATCGGATTCAGTCCTGAAAGATTCTGGGCAAATACCGGAGAATGTTGTTGCTGCAACTGGCATTTCTACCGATCTTGACCAACGAGTGCTTCATTCCATGGGCAAGTCCTCTCCCGAGATACTGGCTGCCAAGCACGGTATTTTTGGGCAGATTGTTGGTGGCGTGCTGTATCCTGACGCAGGATCACTTGAATCCTCAGTCAGAATGCTTCTAGAAAGCGGCCTGAAGGTGATACCATATGGAGGCGGCAGTTCCGTAAATGGATCGCTGATGCCTGGGGCTGGCCATGAAACGGTTTCCGTAGACATGAAGAACTTTTCTTCCGTAAGCATAGGGAAGAATTTTGTCCGGGCAGGAGCAGGGGTGACCGGCTCTGATCTGGAGGCGGCACTTTGGAAGGCGGGATACACCTGCGGCAATTTTCCTGAATCCTTCAGGTATTCCACTGTGGGAGGCTGGGTTGCCACCGGTGCCGTTGGCCAGGAATCCAACCAGTACGGCGGGATCCGGGAGATTGCCATTTCAATCTCACTTCTTACATCATCAGGGCGAATAGAGGACATCAATGTTCCCAGCCAGTCTGCAGGCACAACAGCACTGGACATTTCACTGGGATCGGCAGGAGGCACAGGGATAATAACAGATGTTACTCTCAAGACATTCAGGATACCTCGCAGAAGATATTACCACAGTTATTTTTTCAGGTCATTTGAAGACGGTCTGCGGGTCCTGCAGGAAAGTGAAAAGTTTCCGACAGTTGCCCGTCTTTCCGACGAAACTGAGACGGAATTTGCAATACGGGCTAATTCTGCAGACACTGTTCAAAAGCTTTTCCGAAGCTATCTGGACATCAGGGGTGTAGGTAATGGAGCAATTCTCATCGTTGTCAACAATGAAGAGCCGTGGAGAATGGGCATGTCTGGATCTGTTTATGCCGGCGGAATCCCGGCAAGGATGTGGGAGCGGGACAGGTATCTCAGGCCGGGGCTTGCGAACCTGCTGTGGAAGGCCGGATACATTCCTGACACTCTGGAAACGGCTGCCAACTGGGAATATCTGCCGGGACTGTACCGGGATGTGAAAGAATCTTTCTATGAAATGAAGAAGGAACATGGCTTCAACGGCGTCATTATGGCCCACATTTCGCACCTTTACCGATCTGGGGCCTGCATCTACTTCACATTCGTCATTTCAACAGAATTCAAACAGGAAATGGAAACCCTTGATGCCGTCAGGGACGGCATAATTAAGGCATTCATCAGGAATCATGGCGCAATCACCCATCATCACGGTATGGGCGCCCTGTTCAGGCCATATCTGGATAGTCACCATTTGGATTTAATGAAATTGGTCAGGGATCCAATGTATGGGGGTGTCTGAATGGAAAATCTTGAATTCTCAGCAAAGACAAGAGCGGCAGATCTAAATGATCTTGAAAACAGGAAATTTGATGTACTGGTCATAGGTGGAGGAATCAATGGATCGGGAGTGGCCAACACTCTAGCCCAGGCTGGAATCAGCACTGTTCTGGTGGAGGCCAATGATTTTGCATCAGGAACAAGCTCCGCTTCATCAAAGCTGATACATGGCGGGCTCAGATACCTGCAGCAGGGCAGGATTCGTGAGGTAAGGAATCTCATAAAGGAACGGGATTACCTGAGGCGAAATACACATATTGTAAGGGACATCGAGTTTCACATACTTATTACCCCTGATTCATGGCGTAAATGGGAAATCAGGCTCGGCCTTGTGATTTACAATCTCCTGGGCCAGAGGATCACATTTCCGGTATTTCACAGGAACCGGGGAGAATATCCTTCCTCTGTGAAAGGGTATTTTTCATACCTTGATGCCATGACCGATGATGCAAGGCTTGTCATGAGCAACATATGTTCTGCACACAACCATGGTGCCCTATGCCTGAATTATGTCAGGCTCATGGGGGTTGAAAAAAACGAACACGGATTTTCGGCAAAGGTATCTGACAGCCTGACAGGTAAGGAATATGTGGTGCATGCCAGAATGGTTGTCAACTGCACCGGACCTTGGGCTGCAGAGGTCATGAAATTAGCTGGAACTGGCAGTATGCCCGGGATACGGCTAAGCAAAGGCATTCATCTTGTACTTCCTGCTGAAATGTTTCCCTTTAAAAATGCAATTGCCTTCCGATCGCGGCTGGATGGAAGGCAGCTCTTCATAATTCCCCGTGGCGAGGTGGTCCACCTGGGCACCACAGACAACTTTGTTGAATCCCCAGAGGACAGGGAAGTAAGCCAGGAGGAGATCAGTTACCTGATTGAGAGCACATCAGCCATCTTTGGCAAAATTGACAGAGGATCCATAATAACAACATTCAGCGGAATAAGGCCACTTGTTTCTGAGAGCAGCGATCCGGGAAAAGCAACAAGGGAGTTTTCCGTTATCCAGGAAAATGGCATCATACATGTGCTTGGGGGCAAACTGACGGATTACCGCATAGCTTCTAGGAAAGTGGCAGGAATAGTTGCCCGGCATCTTGGAATCAGTACAGACTTGGAAAAGCTTCCAGTTATTGATTATGATCGCCATGCCGTGGATGATCCGGTGCAGTATGATCTTGACTATGAGTGTGCCATTACAGTTGATGATATTGTCAGGAGAAGGGAAGGTTCTTCCATATACAGTATGGATGCTGGTGCTTCCATGAAAAGGAAAGCTGAAACACACCTGGCAGGAGGGGGTGCCTGAAATCAGGTTCAAGGCAATAGTGAATCCGGTGGCAGGATCAGGTTCGTCACTTCACAGGTGGCCTGAAATAAAGGATATGGTCCAGAAAATAACCAGTGACATTTCATACACGACTTCACCGGGACATGCGACACTGCTTGCTGCTGAGGCAGTTTCGGCAGGGTTTGACGGAATCATAATAGTTGGTGGTGATGGTACAATAAATGAGGTAGTGCAGGCCACAGCCGAAAGGGACATTATTATTGCCCCGCTTTCATCAGGGACTGGATCCGACTTCATGCGGAGCCTGGGGCTGCCTGATGCTCATGAGATTCTTGAATCGCTTGCCTCAGGCATTTTCACTAGGATCGATTCGGGTCTAATGGAATATGGAAACAGACAGAGGCGTTTTCTCAACATAATGGAGGCAGGATTCGGGGCGGAGGTTATGCTTTATGTAAATTCACACAGAAGGAGCAGAGGGGCTTTCAATACCGGGGTAATCAGGTCACTTTGGAAACTCAGGACATATGGTATCACCCTGCGGTACGGCACATCTGTGCTGGAACTTGAAACTGTGGAAGTTGTAGTGGCCAATGGGAGATATTTCGGCGGGGGAATGCTGGCTTCCCCAGATTCATCCCTGACTGATGGAATGCTTGACATCCACATAGTTGGAGGTATGGGAAGAATGGAGCTTCTTTCCAAGCTTGGGAAGCTGAGGAATGGAACGTATATATCCGACAGGAAGGTGAATACGTATCACCTATGGGAGTTATCAATGGAAGGCAATGCACCCATGGAGGCAGACGGTGAAAATATGGGAACACTTCCTGTCACTGTCAGGGCAGTACCTCACTCACTGAGCATAGCCGGGAAAATTTCAGGCAATTCCGGAGCAGAATCATGACAGTGGACCGGAAGTATCAACTGCTGCCATGGGATTTCGGTCAAAATTGTGCAGGGAAATTTATTTATTAATGCCAGCACATAATCATGAACATTGACAGAAGTAAGCACGACGGATGCTGTGAAGATCAACTATTCCATTTCAGGTTCACTGAAGCGTGGGCTTCCAATGCTCATAATACCCCCAGCTCTTCTTGCCATAATAATTGCTAGCCGCAGTTTCTATTTCCTTGAATATTTCCATGTACTGTCAGGATCTGCATGGACAGGGATGGACCTGGTCATGGGCATCTTCTTCGCATACATAATGAAGGGACTTGGAAACCAGGACAGAGCCGAGGTCTCAAAGAGGCTTACCCCGGTCATGCTCTTCTTCATGCCCGCCATATCCACAACAACAGTTACTGCCGGAATATATCTTGCGCTTTCTCTTCACATATCATTCCTATCGCCGTATTTCATAATCGTGGCAGTAATAGCCATAATACTTACTGTTCAGGGGCTGGTTATCTTCCTTCCAAATGAGGCAAGAGTGTATCTCGAACTTCTTCGTGGAGGGAAGGATATACGGAAAATTGTCAGGCTAACAATGATGAATATACGGATATCGCTTGTTCAGCTTGTACTTCAGATAACCATAATAGTGTTTATGGCACATTTTGCAACGGGGTATCCGCTTTGACAGAATCCAGTGCTCTCAGAATCGGTCTGTCACCTGCAGGACTGACTGCCTTTGCTGTACCATTTGTTGCACTTGCCATAGCTTACCTGTGGGGAAGCATACTTGCCCTGGACTATGTCCATGTTCTGCTTGGCGCCATATGGACAGGGGTTGACGTTTTCCTGGGACTGCTGTTTTCAACTGTGATGGTCAATGCCCCAATGGAGACCAGGAGGAATGTTGCCGTAAGGATTCTCCCCATGACGCTCTTCTTCATCCCATCAGTTTCCATAGCAGTACCGTTAGCTGGTTATCTGCTGGCGTCCAGTGAAGGTATATTCACCCTTTCAACATGGCTGTTCAGGGCGATAATCATAATGGGTTTTCTCCTGGTGGGAACGGGCTTTTCAACCATTGTGCCTTATTCCATCAGAATCGTTAAATCCATCAATGGAGGAGCCGGCGAAGGCTGGCTACCCAGATACCTGAGAATCATATCCGTCGGAGCTCTTGTTCAGATGGTTTTCCAGATTGCAATCATAAGCCTGATGGCATACATTGTCGTTTACCCGTGATAGAGCTGGCATTCTTCATGCCCGAATCCCATGTCCAATGCTGCCGGATACCCTGGAGGCCAGAACAATGATGAATGATCCAAGAAGATAGAATAGAGCTGATGTTGAGAATAAGGCCACATAGCCCGTGTGGACAGTATTCCTGAAAAGAAAGAGGAGTGTCCCATAAATAAGCGGTGATACGGTGGATGCCCCGGCCAGGGCCAGATTGAACAGAGCCATGTACTTTCCTGCTTCATTCTTTGGAACAAGATCTCCTGCCATTGCTGATGATACGCTGTAAAAGGTTCCGTAGGCGGATCCTATAAATGCCCCCAGTATGAGGAATATATAGAATGACCTGAAGTACGGAATCATTGCAGTGGGTATGGCGGCAAATGCAGAATCAAGAATGAGGATTCGCCATCTTCCAATTCTGTCGGAGAAATGGCCTAGGACTATGCTTGCCACAGCCGATATGGCAAGAACCACTATTCCGGCTATGGCAACATAAAGCTGCGGATCACTGACAAGAAGAACCTGCCTGAAGAAATAGAGCTCGAAATAGGTGAGGCCGGTTATTCCCATGAAGACCATGAAGGCTCCGCCCACAAGTCTCTGGAATGACCTCATATCTGCCGGAACGTGCCGAAGAGATGATATACGGATATGTTCAGCACGGGCCACCGGAATTCTCCCAAGGGCAAGGGTCAGTATGGAGGCAATGCCGGTGAAAGCCACACCGGCTGCAATTGCATATATGGCCAGGACTTCTGTATGATAGGTCATCAGGTATCCCGTTATGCCAAAGCCCAGGGCAGAGCCGGTAAGCGTGAAGAGGCCATTCATGCCAGCAGAAATCCCTCTCTGCTCACTCCTTACAGTTTCAGCAACAACTGGCTGCACAGATCCTATTGCAATGTTTGAGAATACCTGAAGAAGAACATATCCTGCAGTTATGACATAAACCGAAAGTGTCACGAAGTGCTGCAGGAGGACAGCAAGGACTGTCATTCCTACGCCTATGGCTATGTATGGATATCTTCTGGCACCGCCAATATGGATCCTGTCACCCAGAAACCCGGACCCGAGGTTTCCGGCTATGCCTGAGCCGGCGCCTACTGCCGCTATGACGCCAAGATAGAGTCCCATCTGCCCCACGGGCACCACCCCGCCTATTTCTGTTGGCAGTATGAGGCTCTCAAAGGATATCCAGAGGTAGTTGACCCCCAGATATATGGAGTTAAATCCAATCAGGAACAGCAGTGAAAGGCGGTGGCCCCTTTCCATGATTCTGTATTCTTCATGATTATCTTAAGGTTCTCCGAACATTCTCAGTGTAACAATGCTATTTCCTTGGAACAAGAGCAAGAAAGATGAGGCTGAAGAAATAGAATGATGCTGCGATTTCAAAGAGATATGTGAATCCAGTGCGGTAACTTGTTCCGAAATAGTCCAGTATGATGCCGTAAAACAACGGAGAGAATGCTGATGATCCGCCTATTCCTATATTAAAGTAGGCCATGTATTTCCCTGCATCCTCTTTGGGGGAAAGATCGCTTGCCAGAGCCTTTGATACGCTGAAAAATATGCCATAAGCTGTGGCAATGAATATGCCCAGGATCACAAATATATCAAACTTCGGGAAGAATGGGCTTTGGGACAATATTATT
>DAJC01000063.1 GCA_002498845.1 Thermoplasmatales archaeon UBA509
CATTTATCTTTTTATTGAACAATAATATTTATATAGGATTATAAGTTAATTGAATGACAACTGTCAGACAGATGGAAATATGTTTCTGGAATCTCTAGAGCTTCATAATTTCAAATCGTTCGGAATCAGGAAGAGAATAGTGTTCAGGAAGGGGTTCACCGTCATAAGTGGGCCCAATGGCAGCGGAAAGAGCAACATTGGCGATTCACTGCTGTTTGTTCTGGGCACAAGATCATCAAAGGCTGTCAGGGCCGAAAGACTTGGCGATCTCATACACAAATCATCTGACGAGAAACGCAACAGGGATTACTGCAGTGTTACTGTGACGCTTGATACCGAGGATCCTGAGAAGCTCCCTGAGGACAGGAAGATAATCCTTAAGCGGGAACTGGTGGCCGAAATGGACGGCTACAAGTCCAATTATTACATAAACGGACAGAGGGTAAGGCACTCCGATGTGGCCGATCTCCTGGATTCCCTGCACATTTACCTGGATTCATACAGCTTTGTTCTCCAGGGGGATATAAATAACATTGTGAAAATGACCGGTTTCGAGCGGAGAAAGCTCCTTGAGTCCATATCGGGAATAGAAAGCTTTGACATACAGATAGAGAAGGCTCAGGGTGACATCCTCTCCATAAGCGAGAACCTAGGAAGGCTTGAGGTTCTGCTTGACCAGACCAGGAAGCGCAGACAGGATCTTGAAGCCGAAAAGGATGTGGCAGAAAGGTATGAGCAGTTATCCACGGCAATACGAAACCTCAGGATGACAATGCTCAACATTGAAAAGGAAGGCATGCAGAGGGAGATCGCTTCACATTCAAGAAACATTGAACAGCTGATGCAGGAGATCGGCGAAATAGAAGCTCGAATCACCAGCATGAATCAGCAGCTTGGCTTTCTGGAAGGCGAGAACAGGGACCTGAAGCAGAGGCTTGAGGTGTCAGGGAACTCCCAGTTGCGCGAGATCAGGGAGCAGATTGAAAATCAGCGCGTCACCATAGCCGAAACAGGAATCAGGGTTGAGAACAGCCAGGAGAGAATCAGGAGTATCTCTGACCAGATGGAAGCAGACAACCGGGATTTGGAGAAAACCTCAAGAAGCCTTGAATGGCTGCAGTCCAACCTTGCTGAAAACAGCAAGACTCTGGATGAAATCCGGTCTTCCATGGGAAGGATTTCACAGGATCTGAAATCAATCCGGGATAAGAACAGCAGGAGTTCCTCCGAGATCCTGAAAAAGCAGGAGGAGATTAAGGAGAAGGACAGTTCCATCAGGGAACTGAACAGCCAGATGGATCGCCTCATTGAGGAAAGGGACAGAATACAGGCAGAGAGGTCTGGTGTTGTTGGCGAACTTGGGACGCTGGAAGAGAAGAAGAAGGATCTTGAATTCCAGGTAAGGGATGCCGCGTGGCGCCTGAAAGAAATAGAGAAAGATGCAGGCAGTTCAAAGGAAAACAACGAAAAACTGTCATTCAGGTATTACGATCTGAAACGCAGGCTTGAAGAACTTCGAAAGAGGAAGGATGTCCTGCAGGCAGAACTGAACACAGCGGGAAGGGAACATACACAGCTTCAGTCGCAGGTTTCATCAAGATCCGGATCAGCAAACCGTGCTGTCACCACAATTCTTGGCGCAAGGAACCAGAATAAAATACAGGGAATACACGGAACCATAAGGGAACTGGTGTCATTTCCGGACGAATTCAGGCCAGCCATAGAGGCAGCCGCAGGGGCAAGGCTCAACTCCGTTGTTGTTGAGGATGACGGGGTTGCTGAGCAGTGCCTTGACCTTCTGAAAAGGGAGAGGGCAGGCAAAATGACCTTCCTTCCACTCAACAAGGTTCTGGGTGGCAGACCCAGAGGCAAAGCCATCACCGTAAGGTCCTCTGAGGGCTCTATGGGCTACGTCTTCGAGAAAATATCTTTCGATCCGAAATATGAGGGAATTATCTGGTACGCTGTCCAGGATACGGTCATAGTGCGTGATGTTCCCACTGCAAGAAAGTACATGGTGGGAGTCAGACTCGTGACAATGGATGGCGATATATTCGAGGCCAGCGGTGCAATAACGGGTGGTTTCCAGGACAGGGGAAAATCACAGGAGAATCTTGATGCAAGAATTTCAGAGCTGTCAGCAAAGATAAGGGAAATTTCCGCAGAGCTGGATGCAATAAATTCAGAAATTCCACAGGTTGAGTCAGAGTTTGATGACATATCCCAGAAGCTGAGGGACACATCGAGAACTGAGGGTTCCAGATCAGCCGAGATCCAGCAGTGGAGAAAACTGGTGGATGAGGGAAAACCTAAGCTGGAGGATCTGGCTTCAAGAATCTCCGACCTGAACAGGAAGCTATCTGAGGTGGACGGAAAACTTTCCGGCAATGACCGGGAATCCAAGGAGATACGGGTCAGGATATCTCGTCTCGAATCGGATAAGTCGGCAATATTCGATCAGATCCGTGAAATTTCCCCGCAGTTCGCTGAAAAGGAGAGTGCGCTGGAAACAGAACTCACATCGCTCAGGTCAAGGGAAGCCGACTTTTCTGCTGAGATTGTGAAGATCGGGAACGATATCTCACACATGAAGCAGAAGTCAGATGATATCAGGGCAAGAATCAGGTCTAACAGCGAGGAAAGGACAAGGCTGGAAAAAGATCTCGAAGCTTCCCAGAGCACACTGGCACAGCAGAAATCTGACCTTGAAAAACTCAGGGCCGTTGAATCGGAAATATCAGAGAAGTCCAGGGAGATTGTGGATGCACTCAATGTAAACGAATCGGAAATTTCAAGGATAAAGGAGAGCATTGATGCAGAGAAGGCAGGAATTGGGACAAAGAATGATCTCATACTGTCATCCAGGCTCAAGATTGAGAACATCCAGGCAAGGATGCAGGATCTTGGCCAGCAGATGACCGAGGTTGGAGGCGAAATTCTCCCTGGCATGAGGTACATCCAGGAGGCAAAACGTGAGCTTGATGCCAGGAATGCGGAACTTGTAGCCTTGGGCCCCGTGAACCAGAAGGCCGTTGCTGAATACCAGCAGGTCTCGGCAGATCTCGATTCACTCACCGGGGAAATGGACAGCCTTTCGCAGGAGAAGGCGGACCTGGAAAAGTTGATGGAGAGGCTGAACCACCAGAAGGAAAAGATCTTTATGGAAATGTACGGGGCCATAAACGAGAACATGAAATCCATATATGGTGAGATATCGGGTGGCGGAGAAGCGAGCCTTGAAATGAGCAATGAATCTGATCCGCTGAATTCCGAGATATTCATAAGGGCAAGGCCCAAGGGGAAGAGCTTCTCCAAGCTTGAAGCACTGAGCGGCGGTGAAAAGAGCCTAACTGCGCTTTCATTCATACTTGCCGTACAGAGAATCAATCCCTCCCCCCTCTACTATCTGGACGAGGTGGACATGTTCCTTGATGGATCAAACGCTGAGCGCGTTGGAAAGATGTTCAAGCTCAACTCAAACACATCCCAGGTATTCTCAGTGTCCCTGAGGAAGGCGATGCTGAAATATGCCGATCATGTGGTTGTGGTGACTAGTTTTGACGGGGAAAATACCGAGATATTCGAGAAGTCCGTATCCGAATCAGGCAACATGGAGGTGCAGAGTTGAACCAGGATGAAATAGTCAGGAGCATCGTTGTCCAGGGAACGCTTCTTGAATCGGACACTGCATATTACCAGGAGATGCTTTCAGACCAGGGAGTCAGGGAGTATACAAACCCCGTGGAAAAGGCCATTGCATCAATCTTCAGGATGTGCCTTGACGGCAGCATAGATCCCTGGGATATCGATCTCAGGTCCTTCACAAAGATATTCTCCGAGGTTGTCACGGATGAATTCAGGGATTTCGGCACAGCCGGCCTTATCATGTACCAGGCATGGCACATACTGAGCCAGAAAACTGAGGATTCAATCGAAAAGAGGCTTCAGCCCGAGCAGCCGGAATATGAGGATGGCGAAATTGATGAAGCGGTGCCTTCCCAGCTTAATGATCCGGTGGAAATCAGCTTCTCCCCACCGGTGCGCCATCAGGAGAAGAGGAAGGTCTTCCTGGTTGAGCTCCTGGATGCAATGAGGGAGGCTTATTCCAACGGCAATCGCGCAAGGAAACAGCTTGCAATGCGTGATCCAGCGGAGGAAACTCACGACATAGAGGAGATAGTGTCAAACCTTCACGCAGAGGAGCCGGAAAGTGAGATTCTCAGGGTTGGTGAGATTATCAATTCTGATTCCAGGAGCGAAATCCCACTGGAGCAGATCTGGGACACACCAGAGTTTACGAGACCCTCATTCTTCGTGTACTGCGGTTTTCTGATGAGGGAGAGAAAATTGAAACTTTCACAGCAGCAGCCATACGGGCCTGTGATAATAGAAAAACCGCTCTGATACCGCCAGATGCGGTAATGGAAGTGAGAATGTTTTGGGGGATAAGGAAAACATAAGTGCGTCGGAAATTTCAGAATATGCGTTCTGCAATGTTAGCTGGCAGCTGGACAGGGAAGGAGCTCCCAGATCAGGGCACTCTTCGGCCAGAATGAAAGCGGGCGTAAGCTCTCACAGGAAGGTTGGCCGATCATACAGGTCAACCGGCATGTACATCTATGCAATTTCAGCTCTGCTTCTGGCCACGGTGGCATTCATATTGTATTATGTGATGTCACTTCTCATATGAACCAGTTCCCGCTTGTTATCCTATCATTAACATTCATTTTTCTTCTGGCAGTTCTCCTGAAGCTCAGGAGCAGGAGGAAATCTCTGGCAATTCCGGAAGGCCAGGAGGTGTACCAGGACCTGCAGGGCAGAGGGAGGATACTCAGGTCGGTAGAACTTGGGATTTCAGGCAAACCTGATATGATTGTCAGGAAGGGGAGGAACATAATCCCATATGAGTACAAGAGCACAAATGCATCTTCACCGCGGGATGGCCACCTCTATCAGATGTTTGCATATTTTGCCATACTGGAGGAGAATTATCCTGGCCAGAGCATCCCATATGGCGTCCTGAAGTACAGGGAAACAGCCTTCAAGGTTCACAACAGCCCCGAAAACAGATGGAAACTGCTTTCAATCCTGGATGAGATGAGAAACTCGGACGGCCATGCCGTGAGGAACCACAACAACAGGGGCAAGTGTTTCAGATGCTCATTCAGGGAAGTCTGCCGCCAAAGCTTAATTAAACCAAGCGACAATCCACACCCAGATGATTCAAACCCAAGGACTTGAAAGTGAGTTTCAGGAGATAGTGACACCCGAAGAACTTTCCTCCCTTTCACCCGGAAGTACTGGATATATAGGTTTTGAGCCCTCCGGCCTGCCTCACATAGCCACCGGGATAATGTGGCCAAGAAAGATCAACCGCCTGGTGGATTCTGGCATCAGCATGAGGGTTCTCCTGGCGGACTGGCATGCCATGGTGAATGACAAGCTTGGCGGTGATCTCCAGCGCATAAGGGAAAGCGGCACTGTCATGATGAAGTGCATGAAGGCTCAGGGGCTCTACAACGAAGTGGAATTTGTGTGGGCAGACGACCTTGTCTCAGGATCTGACTACTGGAAGAAGCTCCTCATGGTGGCAAAGAACTCCAACCTGGCCAGGATCAGGAGGGCCCTGCCAATAATGGGAAGGAGCGAGGACGACGCAGACAGCGACTTCAGCAAATACATATACCCCCTCATGCAGGTTACGGACATCTTTTTCATGAAGCTTGATGTTGCAGTTGGGGGCATGGATCAGCGACATGCCCACATGCTTGCAAGGGATATAGCAGCCAAAATGGGCGAGAAGAAGCCGGTTTCCCTGCATGCACCACTGCTGGGCAGCCTGAAAGGCTCCGGCAGGATGGATAGTTTCAAGAAGATGTCCAAGAGCGACCCGGATTCAGCCATATTCATGTCTGATACCAGGAAGGATGTGGAGAGAAAGATAAAGTCAGCATTCTGCCCTGTCGCAGAGATCGACGGCAATCCTCTGGTGGAAATAATGAAACATGTGGTATTCCCATACCTTGGCAGGGAGATAGTCATAAACAGGCCGCCATCAAAGGGAGGAGACATAACCTTCAGGAATTACGGCGAGTTTGAACTGGAATACTCATCAGGCAGGATACATCCCATGGACCTCAAGACTGCCCTCTCAGCATATCTCAATGAGATGATGGAACCATCGAGAAGCGTATTCTCATGACGCAAGTTTCATGGGATGCAGGATACACATTCACGAATAATGCAGGTTCACTTCATCTTCTCCAGTATTATCCTGTCACCTTCCAAGTAGAACCCCACGATGTCCCTGGGCTCAATTGAGAGTTGCTGGCTGACCTTCTTGGGAAGTGTCACCCGGAGAGAGCTTCCGCGCCTTGAAACATGGGCTATGTCCAGGAGAATTCTGTCAGGATTCATGGCATGTATACATAATGAATGATGTATATAAACTAAATGCATATAATTAATGAGATTGAACTTTAGCACCATGTTGCTGGATACAATCCTGTAACTTCCAGCTGACACTGGCATTCTTCAGAAGAATGAATCGAGATTCTTCTGCGATTCCTTTCGGTAGGCTGCCTGCAAAGTTTCTATATATGGGTCAACCCGGGACGGCGAGAAATCGTGAATGTCGCAGAGGAAGTGCTTCAGGGATTCAACATCTGGAGGTCTCATGGAAATATCGCCCGGATCGGCATATGGGGGGTTCATGAACAGCTCTATGATTTCATCAAGATTTTCGATTTCTTCTTTCCTTGCCTTAAGCGTTTCCTGAATGGTGCCGTACTTTTTGATCAGTTTAAGGGCAGACTTTGCGCCTGTCCTTGGAAGCCCCGAATTGAAGTCCGTCCCAACCATTATGCCTACCTGTATGAGTTGCTCCCAGGTGATGCCCAGGATCCCAAGGTTTTCCTGCAGGTCTATGTATTCCGGTGTAACATTGACGTAAATGTTCTTGCCGGGAAGCTTACGCTTTCCCATCTGCGTGAGATTCCGGAATACGCGCCTTGCACCGAAGAGCAGGCAGTCATAGTCCTGAGAGACAACCCCATCCACCAGTGCTGTCCTGCACATCACGGATGCCTGTGCTTCTCCCTCGGATGGTGCCTGAACTACCGGAACACCCATGTATTTCAGCAGATCCTTGGACTCGCTGACAATCTCAGCAGTGATGTAATTTATCCTGGAGCTGAGTGATCTTGCCCTTTCCTCGTTCCCCTCCTCCAGTGCGACCCGTAGCTCCTCCCGGTTCTTCTCCCTGACAAGTTTCCTGGCCTCAAGCGTCCTGTTCTTCAGAACAGACGGCCTGCCATCAAAGACAAAGGCAGGTTTTATCCCAACCTCTATCATGTTTATTGTACGGTAGAAAAGCCCTGAAAGGTGTGACGTCACGTTGCCTGACCTGTCCATGAGAGGAGTGCCATCAGGCTGCCGTATGCTGCTGAGGAACTGGTAGATTATGTTGTATGCGTCAACACTGACTCTCATTCCTCCCTGATCCTTCAGGCTGGTGCTGTGTTTTACAAGTATATCGGATATGTCTACGCCCACTCACTGCACCTCGCAGGAAAGCCCGAAATCCGTTATCCTGAACTCAGAGGATCTGCCCTCCGGCAGGGACCTGTGCTTTGTCACTGATATCCTCCTCTTGCCGTTTGGGAACTTCTCAACCCTGTAAATTGCCTTCATGTTGTGGTCAACCAGGAAGCCTCCGAAGGGATTCAATCTTCCGGAATCAGGGTCCTGGTAGATCTGGTTTGTGATGAGCGCAGGAACCTTGAGCTTTAGCGCCGCAGCGGAGAGGTTGGAAAGCTGCTTCTGGAATCCTGCTGATCTTGCAGAGAGATCGGACTGGTTCTCAAGCCTGAAAAATTCAGTGAAGGAATCAATGACTATGAGGCCGGGAGTCCTTATCTTTTCGGCTATTTTCGGCAGCCTCATTATTGCCAGGTCCTGGTCCTCTAGGGATCCTAGCCTGTAAAGGTAAAGATTCTTCGTAATGCTGTCATCCTCACCGCTCATCTGCCTGAACCGTTCAGTGGAAAAGCCTTCGCTGTCCAGGTATATGACTGACCTGCCGGACCTCAGGGTTGCAAGGCAGAACTGCATGCAAAGGTTTGATTTCCCGGATCCGCCTTCACCGAAGAGTTCAGTGATTATTTCTGGCTCAAGGCCTCCGCCCATGAGATCATCCAGGCAGGCCACACCGCTGGATACCTTTTCTGGCGAGACTGAAGCATCGACCTTTTCCATCGCGTTAGTCATGGATACTGTATATAAATAGAAATGTGCCGAAACCGGCATTGATCCACAGAGGCAGGCAGCAGCATCACCGTTCGCCGGCAAGTATGCGGGTTATTTCCAGCAGATCATTTCCGTGTGCAGAATGTGAGGCCATTCCAGACAGCCTCCCGTCAATGGAATTGAAGGCTATGGACACGGCTGAGTGCCTGAACATGGCAGCGTCCTGCGTGGTGTCTCCAACGCTTGCCGTCTCTGCCTCGGATATTCCAAGCCTCTTCTGTATGGCCGTTATGACATCATCCTTGTGCCTTGGCTCAACCATAACATTTCCATCAGGAATAATGCGGCCTGTATTATCGGTTAGTATCATGTTGGCATAGATCTGGTCAAAGGCCGCCTGATCCGCTATTCGCTGGGCAAGCCAGTAAATTCCGCCTGAGACAATGGCAGTGGCTGCACCTGAGTCCCGGATTTCTTTCACTGCAAGGCTGAGGTTTTTCCGGAGAGGGATACTGTCCAGAATCTTCACAACATCCTCCCTTGTTATCCCGGGATGCCTGGAAATCCACAGGTTAACGTCGCTGCGCAGAAAATCCATGTAACTGATGCTTCCCGTGCGGTAGAGTCTCAGGTTCTCCGAGTTATCCACCCCCATGGCGTGATGAACATATTCCCAGCTGCTGGGGTGTGTGGTGAGGACGCCATCCATGTCAAATACAACAAGCCTTATTCCGTGAAGATTCATCCCATCACTTCAGTACGAGCGGGAAAATGCCGCAATCTTTCCGTCCTTCCCGCAAACAACGCATTTCTCAGTTGTCTCACTGTCTCGGTTGAATCCAAGAGCCCCAAGCTCCAGTTTTCCCTCAAGGGCGTCACTGCATTCCTTTGATCCGCACCATCCTGCAAGAACAAGCCCCTGGGCGTCTTTCATCTCATCAATGCTGCTGTACTTTCTCGATAATTTCCTGAAATGCTCGTCAGCCCTTGCCCTGAGATTTCCGGCCACCTCTTCAAGCAGTTCAGCCACAGAACGGGAAATATCACCTCTATCAATCTGCCTTCTCCTGCCGCCGGTTCTGACGGAAACTGTGACACGGTTTCCAGATACTTCCTTCTCGCCAATTTCCAGTCTCAGGGGAACTCCCTTCATCTCCCACTCATTGTACTTGAACCCGGGGGTATAGTTGTCCCTCGTGTCAAGGGATGCCCTCACGCCTGCAGCTTTCAGCTCATCAAGTATTGCCTGTGCGTAAGGCACGACATCAACGTTCCTGGAAGGTATGGTAACGATCACTGCCTGAACGGGCGCCACTGCAGGTGGGAATATAAGGCCCTGATCATCGCCATGTATGCCTACCACGGCGGCAAGCAGCCTCTCGCTGAGCCCGAATGTTGTCTGGCTCACGTATTCATGGGTCCCGTCATCCTTCAGGTATTTTATGTCGTAATTCTTTGAGAAATTCGTTCCGTACTGGTGTATGGTTCCTATCTGGAGGCTCCTGCCACCGGGAAGAACCGTATCAAAGGCAAGTGTGTATCTGGCCCCAGGAAATTTATCCCACTCGGGACGCTGGTCAATCATGTAAGGAAGGCAGAGCTCATGGCTGATGTTTTTCCAGATTTCCCTGTACTGATCCATCTGCCTCTCTGCGTCTTCGTATGAATCATGGGCTGTATGGGCTTCAAAGAAATGTATTTCCCGTATCCGGATGAACGTCCTGGTGTGTTTTGTCTCATACCGGTATACGCTTACTATCTGGTATATCCTGAGGGGGAGGTCCGCATGGCTCCTGACCCAGAGGGAGAACATTCCGTACATTGCCGCCTCGCTGGTGGGCCTGAGTGCCATCTCCACGTCAAGCTGATCCATGCCTCCACGCGTGACCCAGTAAACCTCGTTCTCAAATCCCTTCACGTGTTCAAATTCAACAGAGAGCTGGTCTCTTGTTATTAGAACAGGAAAACTCACTTCCTGGAAATCCCGGGAATCAACGTTTGTCCTGATGATACGGTCAATGTTCTGCATTGCTTTGAGCCCGTATGGCATCCAGACATTCATTCCCTTGATGGGATATCTCTTGTCGCTGAGTCCGGCTATGTCAACAATTTCGTTGTACCACTCGCTGAAATTTTCCTTGCGGTTTTCCATGATCAATCGCAGTTATGTGATTGGGATAAAATAGGTTACCGCTGACTGTTGCCAGATGAAGGTTGGCCATGCTGAAACATTAT
This sequence comes from Thermoplasmatales archaeon UBA509, assembly GCA_002498845.1. Taxonomy (GTDB): domain Archaea; phylum Thermoplasmatota; class Thermoplasmata; order Thermoplasmatales; family Thermoplasmataceae; genus UBA509. The sequence continues at coordinate 10,483 of DAJC01000063.1, forward strand.
ATGCGAAATGCTGATTTCTATACATGCAGTCTGCAATAATGGAAATGGACGACGAGGAATTCATAAAGCACGTTGCAAGCCGGATCATTCCAATACAGTCAATTTCACCTGAATCCGGAGGAAGCGGGGAATCAGCCAGGGCTGATGAGATCTGCACAATCCTAAGGGAACTGGGTTATCCTGATTTCAAGAGGTATGATACAAAGGATTCTCACGGTGCTGTCAGGGCAAACATTATCCTGAAGGTGGGAAACGCCAGCACAACATTATGGCTTGTATCCCATACAGACACAGTCCCGGTGGGGGACCCTGCTCTCTGGACCCATCCTCCATTCCAGACTACCGTTGAGGGCAGGAAGATTTATGGAAGAGGCACATCCGATGACGGACAGGCTGTGTTCCTGTCACTGCTTCTCCTCCGGAAGATCAGGGGCAAGAACCTGAAGTACAATCTCGGACTGGCCTTTGTGGCGGACGAGGAAGTTGGCAGCAAATATGGAATACAGTATCTCCTGGAGAAGGACATATTCAAGAAAACCGATCTGGTGATGGTTCCAGATGCGGGCACCGAAGACGGTCTCCAGATCGAGGTTGCAGAAAAGAGCATACTGTGGATCAAGTTCAAGATACTGGGGAAGCAGTACCACGCGAGTCAGCCGGCAATGGCCATAAATGCCAACAGGGAAACCATGAAGTTCATACTTGGCCTTGATGCCGAACTGCACAGGAAATATGCCGACACCGATCCAATTTTCTCTCCTCCGCAGTCCACATTTGAGCCAACAAAGCACGAGAAGAATGTGGACAACATAAACACCATCCCGGGCACGGAGGTACAGTACGTGGACTGCAGGATTCTGCCGAAGTATGATCTGGATGAGGTAACTGACTTCATTGATGCTTACATACGGGAATTCCAGAAGAGCAGTCCAGCAAAGATATCATACGATCTCTCCCAGAAAGAGCAGGCACCCATCCCAACGTCTGTAAATGCGCCTGTGGTCCAGGCACTTAAGGCAGCAATAAGGGATATCCGCGGGAAAGAGCCATCGGCGGTGGGAATAGGGGGCGGCACATGCGCGGCATTCTTCCGCAGGAAGGGCTACGACGCCGTGGTATGGAGCACAACCATGCCTGAAGTTGCCCATCAGGCCGATGAATACGTGGTCATCGACCACATCCTGCAGGACAGCGCAGTCATAATGAAAATGCTGTCTTAAATTACGTCCTCATCGGTCTTTGCAAGATCCTGGATACGTGATATCCCATCTATTTCATCTATTATATCGGCAACTGCACGGGGAACATCGGATCTCCAGTCCTGATTTTTTATCATCTTTTCCCTTATGTGGGTTCCGGACCAGTTTGATCTGTTGATCATGTCCATGGATTCAACCCTGTAATTTTTTTCCCTGAAAAGCCTGGTAACAAGAGGATTGTTTGTATACACCCTGTTGAAGCCCGGAGTGAGAGACTCAACATGGGCAACCCAAAGGGGATTGGAGTTGACGTCCTCAATGGGTACCAGGTAGAATTGGAAAATACCCTCTCTTTCCAGTGTTGTGGATATCATCAGGTGCCTCTCGCCTGCAGTGAACGGATCCTTAAGGGTGTGCGAATACTGTGCACTCCCTATTCCAATGATTACTGAAGCATTGTGCTTCAGAATGCTCCTTATTATCTCAAGATGCCCGTTGTGGAAGGGCTGGAACCTCCCAACAATGAATGCCCTCTCCTTGTCCAATTCACTTCACCGTCTCTGTTGGGACAATGCGTATGATGAATATTTCGCCATCGATGTCCCATTTCCTTCCCTCGATGCCATTAACGAACTGTAGAGTTGAGGCAAGTGTTTCCTTTCCCATCCAGTCTGTGTGTTCCGCAAGCTGAACCCTGGCTTCATCAGGACCTGAAATTGCCACATCTATGGTCTCATCATACTGCAGGTTCATCTCCTTCCTCATGACCTGTATCCTCCTGACAAGCTCCCTTGCAAGTCCCTCGTTCATCAGCGCCTGATCTCTCTTCAGGTTGACGAATACCGTTATGCCGGACTTCGGTTCGTGATCCATGGCATATCCAGCCTTCGGTTCCATGAATATTTCAGCTATTTCGCCTGTTATGGTGTGTTCTCCCACCTTCACAGACCCGGAACTGGAAAATTGCAGTGCCAGAGTACCATCATCATGATCCAGCGTTTCCCTGACCATGTTGAGATCTTTACGGAGTAGCGGTGCCGCCTCTTTGGTTTTCAGGGCAATTTTCCTGACCACTGGCCACTCATTTTCGTCAATGAACCTCACTGTTCTGGCATTGAGTTCCGGTGAGATGATTTCCAGAAGTTCATGTCCTATTTCAGTGGTTGAAGAGACCAGAACCTCAGTCACAGGCTGCCTCCCCTTTATGCCGTGGTCCTGCCTGATCCTTCTGGTGGCCTCCAGTATGGCTTCTGCCCTGCTTACTTCTGCCTCAAGATCATGATTTATCATATGGCTCATTACCTCAGGAAATTTCTCCAGATGAACGCTTTCCGACTCAGGATGAAGTTTCCTGTAGAGGTATTCTGAATAGAACGGGGCCAGGGGGGCAAGCATAAGGGTAACTGTCTCCAGAGCATAGAAGAGCACTGAATATGCCTCTTCCTTCTGCCTGTCAAGTGTCTCAGCCCAGAATCTTCTTCTGGAAAGCCGTAGATAGAAGTTTGAGAGATCTTCTATGAGGTCCTCCGTGGCCTTCAGAGCTATGTGCATGTCATAGTTATCCATGGCAGCCCTCACTGCCTCAACTGTGGAATTGCAGCGGGAGATTATCCACCTGTCAAGGATGTTGCTCCCGGGCATGAGCCCCTCATATCTGTAGCTGTCAAGGTTTGCATTTGAGGCAAAGAATGAATAGACATTTGAAAGGGTGCCAAAGACCTTCCTTGTTATTTCCGAGATAAGTTTCCTGTCTATGGCCTTTGATCGCCATGGTACTCCGGTCATGAAGAACAGCCTGGCAGGGTCTGGCCCGAATTCATTGACAAAATCAATGGCGTATACGGAATTCCCCTTGCTCTTGCTCATCTTTCTTCCCTGCTCGTCAAGGATAAAATCTATGGAAAGGACATGCTGGTAAGCGTTGGTGTCAAAGAGGATCGAACCGATGACGTGAAGGGTGTAGAACCATCCTCTGGTCTGGTCTATTGCCTCAGTGATGAAGGATATGGGAAGCGGAACCCTGCTGCTCTCCATGGGGTAGTGCATGGCGGCGTACGTAGCGCTGCCTGAATCAAACCATGTGTCTATGACGTAAGGTTCCCGGGTCATCTCCTTCCCGCAACTTGGACAGGGGAACTTGACGTTATCAATGAAAGGGCGGTGAAGATCTTCCGGCACGCTGCCCCCATACTGCTTCAATTCCTCAAGGCTCCCCACTGCGACCATATGTTCATCAGGGCATGTCCATACCGGAAGCGGTGTTCCCCAGTACCTGTTCCTGCTCAATGCCCAGTCCTTGACTTCAGTGAGGAAATTGCCGAACCTGCCGTCCTTAAGGTGCTCCGGATGCCAGTCTATCCTGCTGTTGTTTTCCAGAAGTTTCTGCCTTATTGTGGAAACGCGTATGAACCACGCTTGAAGAGGGTAGTAGAGCAGCGGCGTGCCGCAGCGGTAGCAGAAAGGGTACGTATGTGTTATTTTCTCCGACCGGTAGACCTTATTGCGCGTCTTAAGCCATATGAGAATCTCAGTGTCGGCATCCTTGAAGAATTTTCCGTTCCACGGAAGACGCGGATCGTTGAATCTTCCGGACTGGTTGATGGGGTTGATTATTTCCACACCAAATCTTTTTCCTATTTCAAAGTCATCAGCGCCAAATGCAGGGGAAGTGTGGACTATTCCAGTTCCATCCTCCACTGTAACATGATCGCCTGAGGTTACCACAAGGGACCCTCTGGGGGGTGGTATGAAATCCATGAGCTGTTCATACTGCTTTCCCACAAGGTCAGATCCAGGCATTGTGGAAAGTATCCTGGCATCCTTGCTGAAGAGTTTTTCCACAACAGGGCGGGCAACATAGTATTCTTCATCTCCCACCTGAACAAGGGCATATTCAATTTTTTCATTCACAGCAAGAAACTGGTTTGCGGGCAGGGTCCAGGGCGTGGTTGTCCAGGCGAGGAAATACCTGTTTGAATATCCTTTCTCCCTGAATTTGACATAGACTGACGGGTCCTTTGCATCATCATATCCCTGTGAAAGCTCATGTGAGCTCAGTGATGTTTCGCATCTGGGACAGTAGGGCACTATCTTGAAGTCCCTTACCAGCATCTTCTTTTCGAACATGGTTTTGAGGGCCCACCATTCGCTCTCAATGTAATCATTCCGCATAGTTACATAGGCGTTCTCCTGATCCACCCAGTAGCCCAGGTGTTCATCTGTCTCCATCCACTCGTCTATGTAACGGAATATGCTTTCCCTGCAGTATTCGTTGAATTTGTCGATACCGAATTCCTCTATCTCCTTCTTCACCTTGAAACCAAAGTGTTTTTCAGCTTCGATTTCAACGGGAAGTCCATGGCAGTCCCAGCCCCCCGTTCTTCGGGAGATGCGGTGACCGGTCATATACCTGTACCTGAGCACGCTGTCCTTGACGGTACGGGTCATGGCATGGCCGACATGAGGCCTGCCGTTTGCAGTGGGCGGGCCTTCAAGAAATGTGAAGGGTTTGTTCCCCAGGGAGGAATTAAGAGACTTTTCAATAATGCCAGCTTCTTTCCAGTATTGCAGAACCTCATCGCCTATGGCCTTCAAGCTTTTGTTCGTCTCAATCTGTTCATATACTGTTTGTGGCATCTCAAAATCAGGGGAAACTCTGCGGGGCAAGACTCCAATAACATATCGGATTCACCATACAGACCCCATCCTCCTCCTGACAGGTATTGTTCCATACTCATAAAATTTTTCAGGCATGCAGGCACCTGCCGTCATGGATAAAAGCAAGCATTACCGGGTCCATCAGAAGGCATTATGCGGGTGCTCCGAAATAAGGAATAATAAGCTCATTTGCAAAAATGAGCAAGTTAGCAGATAAATGCAGGATCAGAGGGAGCCAGAAGGTTCACCGGATCTCCAGGGCAGTGAGGTGTTCCCGGGAACAATGATGGTGGAAGGAAGTGATGGCCACCGGTCATATTTCCTTATGTACTTCCTGATAAGCTTATTCTCGCGCCTCTGTATCCAGTCGATGTAGTAACCGTAAAGTTCCGAATTATGCTTCCTCAATTCCTGTATTCCTATTCTTTCAGCATCAAGTTTCCTGATCTCATCCAGCAGTTTGAACTCATCCGTTCCTATCATGTTATCCATTCAACATTATCAAAGGGGCAGATATGCGTTCCTATCTCCCTGCAAAATGACAAAATGGTGCATTTCAGGGCTCCAGCATAAAATCATGCAAAAATTCCAGGGCATATTTCGTTTCATTCCTGATCCACAGTGGAAAGTTAGGTCATCCTTTCGTGATTTGCAACATCATGTGGCGTGAAAGGTTCCGGAAGGTCAAGGATGAGTTCCTTGAGGAGACGGCCAGAATGCGTGAAATTTTGAGGGAGGAAACACAGGATCCAATGGGGCCTGAGTCCCATTACAGGAAGTGATCAGTGGGCAATTTCGGAGAGAGGTTTCACTCCGAAATGTTCGTAACCCCTCTCACTTATGTTCACCCATTCTCTTCCATTGAACATTATGTTGTTGCCCTCCCATGCCTCACCAATGAAGCTTACATCGATTTTCTCAGATTCCATTGCTGCCAGAAAATCCCTGTAGTTTGAATTGCTGATGGAGAAGAATATCTCGTAGTCCCCTCCGAAACCACACATTATCTCAGTGGATGGAAGCCCGGTTAATGATGCGGCCTTTGCCACGTTCCTGTCCGGCTTGAGCTCATTTTCCACTATCTTGAACCCAATTCCGTAGTCACTCTTCATCTGAGATATGCTGGCAAATACGCCATCTGAAAGGTCCATCATGAATTTTGCTCCATATTCGCTCATAATCTGTGCTTCCCTGATCCTTGCACTTATGCCCAGCATCATGTTGATACCAAGATCAGGTCGGTATCCAGTTCTGTAGAAAATATATCCTGATGCCGCCCGTCCCATCCTGTTTGTGACGCCAATCACATCACCCTTGGCGATGTGGCTTCTTCTGCGTGTCAGCCTCTTCTCCTGGTGTCCCACTATGGAACAACTTATGACAAGTTCGCTGCCCTCCTTGGTGTCTCCACCGAGAGTATCGGCTCCATTGTCCCTGAGCACCCTGTCAATGGATGCTGCAATCTTCTCAAGGTACCTGTCATCAGACTCCGGATCGACCAGGTACGAAACAAGCATTCCTGTGGGGATTCCTGCCATTGCTGCAATATCGCTGAGGTTTATGTTTGCCACGAATTTTCCAATGAGTGACGGATCAGCACCATCAGGAATGTGGGTGCTCTGCCTTATTATGTCAGTGGAAAGAAGCAGGTACTCATCCCCCTGCTCCAGAACAGCACAGTCATCCTTCTCCTGTTTCATTGAAATACCCTTGAATATCCTGTTGATTATCTCCCTCTCACCCAAATCTCGGAGCTTCAATTGTGATCTGTGGATTATGGCGTTTCCGGTAAAGAGGTTTTTGAATTGGAATCCTGCAGTTGGATATTGTAGAGACGGTCTGCCCGTATGTTATTTTAATGACCATAAAATGTCATGCTGTAATGTCGAGAAAAGATGAAATTGAGAACCTGTTCAGGGAAGTGGTGCAGGGGAAGCCCTATACAGGAAAGCCAATACCCGTCAACAGGTTCAGTGTAAGCGGGTTATCATTCAGCGCGGATCAGGAGGTAAAGAGAAAACTAGGGCTTGTGGAGGAAACTTTCCGCGACAGGCTCAACATGCTCCGTGGAACTGCGCTTCATTCCTATGTGCAGAGCATGGTGAAGAACCAGGGATACGTTGCGGAATACAGGATGTATTTCACCATACCATTCAGATGGCATTATATGGGATATGAAAACATAAATCTTGTAGGCGTCATCGATCTCCTGCATAATGACCGACGTGAGATACTGGAACTCAAGAGTTCAACAAGTTCAGATCGCATAGAGGATTACCACAGGCTTCAGCTTGCATCATACATGAAGATGATGTCAGAGCGGACCGGGCAGGATTACAGCGGTTACGTGGTCAAATTCGGAGGCACTGACCTCGTGACGGAGGAGATACCAAAGGATGAAGTCCAGCATTACTGGGAAACACTTGTGTCAAGGGCAATGGAGTGTGCGCGCAGGATAGACCAGGCAATGGAGGAAAATGACGTAAAGCAGATGACTGACCCCAATGATAACAGGGGAAATGGCTTATATGGCTTTGAACCACACTGATCAGAGACGGGTTGACGACGACCTGATCCTTGCCAGCAGCCTGGAGTAATCAGGCTGGTCATAGTTTATGTCCTCTGCGTCCACAAATTCCTCATATGAACTTCGGTCTGCAGAATCATAGTATTCACGTAGCCCTGAGAAATCCTGTGTCAGGGAAGCCTCATAGATGAGGTTGAGCAGTTCAGGATCATTCTCCTCGTTATGTATGCCTCTTTCCCTGTTTCCACCGGTTGGGTAGGAAACAACGCCTGCACCAAGATCGCTGGTCTCCAGCAGAATTCTGGCCAGGCTCCAGAGCCTTGGAAGCCTGTAAAGCCCCTTCTTCCACATGCTTTCAACCAGCGTGTGTTTCTGGATGTTCATTGGGTTCACCGATATGTCGGTGGAATGAGCCCTGGCATCCTTGATGGATTGTATCATGTCATCAATGGCCGCCTTTTCAGACATGAACAGCGGCTTGAACAGCAGATATGTCCTGAGTTCATAACCCAGCCTTCTTGCCGTGATGGATGCGGACACAAATTTTGAAAAGCTGCTCCCCTTGTTTATGGAGTTCCTTATTATCTGGTCGTTTGAGCTTTCCAGGCCTATTGCTATCCTGATGGGTATTCCGTAATCCCGGAGTGATCCTGTGTTGCTTTCTGTTATGTACTCAGTCCTCGATTCCACCAGCAGTTTATCGATCTTCCCCTGAATGCTCCTGAAGAAATAATATCTGGCTTCCGGAGGGAATTCGAGAGGATCCAGGAAACTCCCTGATGTGAATACCTTGAGCACCCTGACATCGCCAAGGGATCCGGCAACAGAATCTATCTGATTCTTTAGGTTTTCAGACGTTATGTTGGAGGCAACGTCATTGAAATATCCACACATGGAGCAAGAGGAGAAGTTGTACCATGCGCATCCGGCGGTGCGGAATATCACCACCATGGTGTTTTCCGGGAAACCCCTGAGCCGGTCCCTTTCGCGCCACATTGAAACCGGTTTGTCAGGGTTTGTGGTTCTTGCCCTGACCGGCATGAGATTCCTGATGGATTCGGAAAGCTGTCTGTTGATCATTACAATACCTGCAATTAGTCGGATGTCACACTGATAATAATATATTTGGAAAGTGAATTGCCATGGATGCTAGCTTCCAGGCTTGAGGCCATAGGTGAATCCAGGAGCGTATCCGCCAGCAACAGGGCAGCTGAACTTAAGAGATCCGGAAGGAAGATCTTCAATTTTGGCATAGGTGAACCGGATTTCACAACTCCCAGGGATATAATTGATGCCGCATTCAAGGCAGCAAATGAGGGCAAGACCCACTATACTCCATCACTTGGCATTCCTGAGCTTCGTGAGGCAATCGCATCAAAGGAGAAGAGCTTCAACGGAATCCAGGCCTCGGCAGCCAATGTGCTGGTAACACCGACGAAGTTTGCCATAAATCTGGCGGTGATGTGCCTGATCAACCCAGGTGATGAGGTCATAATACCGGAACCTTACTACCTGTCATATCCCGATATAGTCAGGTTATACGGCGGGAAGGTCATCACAGTTCCCACAACAGATGATTACGAATTTGATTTTGACCAGATGGAGAAGCTCGTATCGCCCAGAACCAGGATGGTCATCCTGAGCAATCCCACAAATCCAACCGGTAAGGTCTATACAGAGAAGGCCCTTAGGAATCTCTCAGATTTTGTGCTGAAACACGGACTTTACCTGGTCAGTGACGAGATTTACGAGGACCTGATATATGAAGGCAAAATGTTCTCTCCTGCAAGCATTCCGGAAATGTTTCCCAGGACTATCACGCTCTCAGGCTTTTCCAAGAGCTATGCAATGACCGGGTGGAGGATTGGATACATGGTTGCGCCCGATGAAATAATCAAAGCCTCAAACAAGATTCAGCAGCAGACAATGACATGCGCCTCATCCATATCCCAGTATGGCGCCCTTGCTGCACTATCCGACAGGGACTCCCCGGCAAAATTCAGGGAGATATTCCGATCACGCCGCGATAATGTGTATAAACTGGTCTCGGAAACTGAGGGGATAAGCATGAGGAAACCCGAAGGCGCATTCTATGCATTTGTTAAGTATGAAAACAGGATTCCAAGCGAGGATTTCTGCGAGAAAGCCCTTGAAAAGTCGGGAATTGTCATAACACCGGGATCTGCATTCGGTAACCAGGGGGAATACCATTTCAGGCTTTCATTCGCCACGGATAATGACACCATCAGGGATGGCATTGCCGAACTGGGTCGCTTTGTACATTCGTTACCGGCGTGAGATGGACAATTTCCACTCTGCAGCCCACCCGGACAGGTGCAGAAGAAAGAATCACACATAAATATGGGGCTGCAGCCCCATGCTGCTGTTTCAACAAAGTGTGATGTTCCAGCAGCATGCAACAATATGCCGGCATTATCTGTCTCGCATTAATCTCAGGTACCTTAAATCAAAATTTTAATACATCCACGTGCTGTTAGGTGTGTTCTAATTTATATTGGAACGGAATGTGATTGAGATGGATGGAAACAGCAATGTGGTGATGGTTACAACCAACTATATTCCGGGAAAGAAGATCACGAAGGTTATCGGCACAACCTGGGGCATAACCGTAAGGAGCCGCGGACTGGGCGGAAACATTGTTGCTGGATTGAGGTCGCTGGCTGGTGGAGAAATAAAGGAATATTCAAAGATGCTCTCGGATGCCAGGAATACTGCCATGGAAAGGCTCAGGGACGCAGCGGAACAGGTGGGTGCAAATGCGGTCATAGAGATGAGGTTTGATTCATCAGACATAGGCCAGGTCATGACTGAAATTGTTGCCTATGGTACTGCCGTAGTGGTTGCAGACGTTACATCCGATATCCAGAGGGTGGGCCTTTCCTAGGCGCAGAATGATAGATACACAGAAACCAGCAGAACGTACCAGCGGAAAGGAGGCTCTCATAGCCGTGGGCCTCGGCATAGTATTCATGGCAGTGGCACTCTTCGTTCAGGCCATTGTGCAGGAAATTCCGGAGTACATCTACCTTGGTCTGCATGGGTTCAGCATTTCGCTTCTCGTCAGCGGTTACAGCACGTTTGAATTCCAGCACCCACTGGAATTTGGACTTTATCTGGGACTGGTTGCAGCAACGATGCAGGAAGTGGCTGCCTATGTTGCAGTTGACACAAGGACGAAGCAGTACGCATTCTATATCGGCCTTGGATTTTCAGTTGTAGACATAATAGTCCTGATGTTTGACACACTGCCTGTCATCGGAAGAATTACACGGTTCCCTGCACTTCTAATTGTTCTGAATGTTATAGCTTCAATTCTCTTCCATCCTGGAACGGCCACCTTTATGAAATGGGGAAGGATTGCCGGATTTGGGTAAGGAACACTGGGAATATCCATATTCCTTCATGCTGTCATTGATGGAGGTGTTGCATTCCTGGATCTCTGGATACCCTTTCACCCGTCGCTGTATGTGAGGGACAGCAGTATATACTGGGCAATTGCCATGACAATTTCAGCCGGAATTTTCATAGTCGGACTGAAAAAATTAAGAAATGTTGAAGAATCAGTGGAACGGGAAAAACCGGTTGTCTTCTGATGGCGGATTCCCGCGGAGACTATTGGCGGGTTGATGGCATGAATGATATTGCGTGGAAGATTGATCATGGTGTTTTCAGCATAGGGCAGGTTAGCGGAGACGTTCTGACATTCGATCTGGGAGGGAGGATCATATTTGCCACAATATCTGGAAGGAGCTACAGACGAACAATAATGAACCGGTTCATTGAAATCATTGCGGTAAATGGAGTAAGAACAACCAGAGAACTGGAATATGGTGAGGCGCAGGAAATTGCAAACGTTATTTATAGCAGGCTCGGCACACTTGCTTCGGATGCAGGATTGTCGGGGAATGATGAGCCAGGTCTGAGCTGGATGGGAAAGAGAGACTGGGAATGGCTGGTTTCCGATGCGGGAAAACTCAGTGAAATATATGGCGGAGGAATACCGGTCATACCGCCTGACCAGTATTTTGCCTTATACATAAGATATACACGAGGGTGCTCATGGAATAAATGCAGTTTCTGCCGCCTCTACACCGGAATAAACTATGCCGTAGGTTCTGTGAGCTCTGTCCTCTCCCATGTTAATGAGCTGCGGGCAGTTCTGGGGAAGGGCTTAGATTCCAGACGGACAGTTTTCCTTGGCGATGCAAACGCAATAAATACCCGAACATCGGAAGTTGTAAAGGTCATCACAGCCTTGCGTGAAACTCTCGGCCTGCCGGTATATGCATTTTCGGATGCATTCACGACCCCGCTGAGCAAGAGCGAAAGTGACTACAGTCAGATGCATTCTGCTGGCCTGAAGAGGGTTTACATAGGCGTTGAATCAGGCAGCAGAAGAGTACTGGATATTCTGAACAAGCCAATGAATCTGGACACGGCACTTGCGGAAATGAGGCAGATGAAGGCTGCCGGAATTGACCTTGGCGTCATAATAATGGCAGGAGCTGGCGGCAGGGCACTGGCAGAGGATCATATAAGAGACACTTCCGATTTTGTTGCTGAACTTCCCCTGAGCCGGGGCGATGTTGTATATATCTCACCCTTGGTGGAATACAGGGATTCACCATACTATGATACTGTCACGAAGGAAAGACTCGGGATTCTTTCAGCACCGGAAAAGTTGGCTCAGGCACAGATATTGAAGGATCGTATTCTAAGCCTGTGGAAAGAGAGGAATTCATCACCTCCCAATTTTCCGGTGGCGCCTTATCTCCTGGCAGAATCCATCTACTGAGACTTAAGGGCAACCCCAAATCTCACCATGAATATTACAGAGTCCTGTACGCATTTGCATAGAGCATGACTCTACTGTTCAGATCAAAGACAAATTATTACATTAATTTGGAATACATCTTTATGGTAGATCTGGAAGCTATTAAGAAACAGGTTGTGGCATGGTTTTCGGATGGAACTGAAGATTCCAAGACCCTCATAGATCTCCCGTGGAAGATGAAATGGGACCAATGGCACCTTGTCCTCGAGAACGAGAAGATACCATTTGCATTTCTCATTGGATTTCATCCGGAGGCCTTGCACATCACCGTGAGAACCGGAATCGAGACAGCGGTGCTGGAGAATCAGGACCGGCTTTCAATATATCGTGTGCTGTTGATACTTAACCAGAGGCTTGACATAGCTAAGTTCATGGTATTCGGCATAAATGAGGAGGTTATTGCGAGGGTTGATCTCGCCACGGATTCCCTGACAAAGGATCAGATGAATCTTGCCCTTAACGTGCTTCTTTCAGCGCTTTACCTTATGGTGCACACCCTTCACCTTGAAGAGGAATTCAATAAGCAGGTCAGCGACAGAATGGTGATGATGATCCAGGATCTTGTTGCGCAGGGAAAGAGCCGTGCCGAGATTCTTGAATTCCTGACCAAGAACCTGGGGATCAATCCACAGGATGCCGGGAGAATTCTTAACGAAATAATCAGCCAGGGCGATATTAAAGGTTCAGAATCGATGTATGGATGATATCAGCGGATTTCTCCATAAATCATCCTTTTTTGTTGCGGGATCAAGACAAAACATGGGCACCTGTCTGAAACCGTCATGATAAAATGACATTTTTCTGGCAATATGTTATGTGGGCTCCTTCATGCCCGAATCCATATACGGGATAACGGGTACTGCTGCTGAGGATTCAGAATTAAGTGAAATGTTGGTGCCAAGCCACACAAAGGGCAGCGAAATGCCCCAGATAACCAGGGAGAATTCTATCTGCTCAGCCATTCCAAAGTATGGCCATATGACATGCAGGGCAATCACGCTGATATAGAAAACTACAATGGCAAGCGTGCTTATCATCATTGTAAGGTACTGGAAATAGAGCAATCTGTGCCTTGTGTTGATATTCTGGAAAAGTAATCCTGCCAATGCACCTGAAATCAATGAAGTGAAACCCATCATTACAAAATACGACACTAGTGTCACAGAATCTGTGGTAAGAGCAGGGATATACCATATGAACATCAGAAGAGTTGATACAGCGATTATGATATATTCAATGTACGCGGGTATATTGATCCTGAAGCCAAGAATCTGTGCTACAGCATGGTAGAAAAGTATGCCGTACACAAACATGGAAATATTGATTGCAGAAAAGACCGTGAGGTTCCTGAAATACCCAAGATAAACGCTGGTGACTATGAAGAGTATCTCCAGGGGGAGGAAAACAGCAACTATGGCAGTGAAATAGCCCTTTGAAGGCATGGCCCATATGCGCTCCAGGATTCTTACTTTTCTGCCCTTCATGAAATATCTGGATAAAAGCAGGTTGGTCATCAGGATCAGGATTATGCTCAGGGATATCAGTGGAATAACGGCAGAAAGGAGAACTGTGGCCACTATGGACGGAAACGATGCCGTTATGCCTTCGCACTGGCAGCTTAAAACTGTCAAGGCGCTGTTGAAGTTTTTCCCTATTCCCGCAATACGCCTTGTTGAGGCGTATTTTACAATGAGGTGATAATTCTCGGTCAGTACGGCTGCAAGGCCGGTGAACATAAGTATTATGGGGATGCTAACTGTAATAACGAGAAATCTGCTGTATATGACTATACCATTATAGAAGAGGAATGGAACACCCAGGGGATTTTCATCATCATATATTGATCCGAAAGCCATGGTGAACTCTGCAGGGTTGTTGTAAAATCTGAGTGCACCACCAAGAATCAGCATAAAGATTGACACGGACACAAACATTGCAATCCTGGAAATCTTTGATTTCCGGGGCATGTTTATCCTTAAGGCAAGCATAACCGAAAGGGCCAGTGAAATCAGGGGAAAGATGAAAAGGCTGAAATCCGGAAGAACAGCAACTGCCATGTAGGCATAGGCCACTACAAGTGTCCCAACAAGATACGCCTGTACTGTGGGATGCCTGCCCAGTAATGCGTTGAGCAGAACTATTGCTGCAATTCCAGCAAATGGCTGGTAGAGCATTGGATCAAGAATGGGATCTGTAAACACTGTTCCTTGGCGCATTCCAAGAAAATACATGAGTAAAATCGACAGGAGTGAGAGAAATCCATAAATCGAATTGGGGAAAATGTTGTTCCAGGATAATTTCAGGATCTCACTTCTTTCCTGCTGATCTAGCATTCCCACCTTTTGGCTCATTCTCAATTGAATCAAATATTTTACTATACAGATGCATTGAGTGGACAGTATATCTCAATGCTTGCAGCATTATTATTTCAGCTCACCATCCCACTGGGATTGAACGGTTATTCAGAATCAAAGCCGTGAGACCTCTGACATGATTGTTGCTTCGAAGTGACCAAGCCGCAGCCAACGGTTAAAGGTTGTTCACATAGGCTCCGATAAAGAAATGACAGATTGTTTTAGGCATACCCTCCGGGGGCGTTCATATTAAGCCTTCCCGGATATAATAAACATTATGAAGCACGAAGGATGGAAGATCGCCACAGTTGCATTGACTTTTCTCATTATGCTTACACTGGGGATAAATCAGAGTTTTGTCTCATACAGCAATAATTTCACCACAACAGGTCATGGTTCAAATGGTACCGTCATAGTTGTGGCTATGGAAAAAGGTCTTATGGTTCATGGGGGAATAACAGTATCTTATGAAGGAGAAGCTGTTGGTCATCCCCGTGTGATCCTACCCAATGGATCTGCATATACAGTATATTCAAGCCTGCAGGTAAATTTCAGCTTCGGACCTGTGCTATTTGCAGGTCAGACATCTGAATACGGGGGGCCAGCAAATCTTTCCATTTCGCCATCCAGCCCAGTGGACGCCGGGGTGATAAATAACGTTACAGGTTCCTTCCTTCACACAGTCATTGACGCATATAGGGAAAACGGGGTAAACTGTTATGCAATATTTATCCAGAACTTTTCCGCCGCACGTGTCATTGTGGTAGGTGGTCTCTAGTGGACGAGAAAGAAGCCGTAGATAAAATGAGGGAGCTTAAAAAATCCCTGGAAACCACGTTGAGATACGAGAGATCTGGAATGCGGTTTCCAGAAGTTCTTCTAATTGTACTTTCGGCCATACTGGTGGCAAACATACTTTCCCTCTACGTCAACATGTACAATCTGGAAATCCTGAATCCTTTCCTTGGAAACATACAGGCTGGAAGCAACGGCTACATAGGCGTTGAAATACCTGTGTTTGCATTCTTTGCTGCCATTGCCGTCATTGTCTATAGAATTCTCCACAAGCCGTTCACTGATCCCATTGAGAACAGCTGGGATGAATACCTCAAAGAAGGGATTATTGGAATCATGCGGATAATTGAGATTAGCAACTGGGAGGAAATCTTAATCAATCTGAAGAAGGCAAAACTGGCATTTATTGTGTTAAGTGCACTTACATTTCTGCTGTATCTTGGGATTATTTTTATACTTCTGTTCTTTGCTTACGGCATATTGATCTCAGGCATTTTCGGAATACCTGTCAATCTGTACATCATACTTCTGGGATCCATATTGATGGTGATCGCCATTGGAGACAGGACTATCAGGCAGAGTTACAATGAGCTATGGCACATGGATAATCTTGTGGCAGAACTGAGGTGGTTCTATTCCGAATTCCAGAACGCAGGAATTTAAACCCGATCTATACGTTATTGCCAGGATTATAAAGAACCTGATAGAGAAGGGACCCATGAACAGGACCAGACTTGCAGGAGCTTCAGAACTCTCATACGACAAATTCCTGCTCTATTTTGACTGGATGTGCAGGAAGAGTCTCATTAAAGAGGAAAGTGGTTCAGTTATGGTTATGGACGAAGGAATCAGGACATATAACCTGCTGGTAGACTGGATACTGAAACACGTGGGGAAATTGATGTTCAGGCGTTGAACTCCACAGTGTGTTTAATTCTGCAGACTCTTCAATCCTTTCCAAAAATGTGTTGCATTAAGACTGATTTTGATGGATCGTGGTCGAAAATCATATACGGTAAAGAACTGAAAAGAGATAAGTAGCTTTACTACATTTCAAAAATATGAAAAAAATAGTCATAATTGGAGGAGGCTTTGCAGGCCTCAGGGTTCTTTACAGGCTCAGAAAAGTTCTTGGAACTACTGTGGACATTACGCTAATTGACCGATCTGAATTTAGTATCGAAAAACCCTCTCTACCGGAGGTTGCGTTTGCAGGGAAGGAACCTTCAAAGGTTCGGATTCCGTTAAAACAGACAGTGGAAAGGAAATGGTCAAAATTTGTAATGGATAATGTCGCAAATATTGATCCTGTGAATAAGGTTGTTATTACAGACGGTGGATCCAGAATAAACTATGACATTCTTCTTATAGCCACAGGCGCAGTGAAAGATTATGATTCAATCATGGGGTTTAGAAATAATGGCTTCTCTATCTGTGATGATTTCCAGGCTGAACGCCTGGCGAAGCGGTTGGAAAGTTTTGAAGGTGGTAAGATTGTAATAGGGTCAGCACGTACAGAGTGGGACAGGGAAAGCACAACCATAAAACTGGACGCCCCCTGTGAAGGTCCAATTGGCGAAGTTATGTTCATGATGGATACCTATCTGCGTGAAAGAGGGATCAGGGAAAAGTCAAGTATAACAGTATTCACGCCAGGATCAGTATTCTTCGATGACGTAGGGGAGAGCATACATGCTGAGCTTGGTCCATTCATGAAAGCACACAATATTTCTGTTCTTACAAATAAGATACTCACTGGAATTGATGAACACTCAGTTCATTTTAACGATGGGAGCGATCTTGAAAGTGATCTGTCCATTATTATCCCTCCCTACAGGGGCCCAGATGTTATAACTTCCTCCAGCCTGGGAGATAGCCGTGGATTCATAAAAACAGATGATGAGATGCGACATAAAATCTACAGGGATATTTTTGTGGTTGGAGACGTGAATGCAGATTCAATGCCAAAATTGGGTCATATAGCCATTATGCAAGCAGACGTTGCAGCAGCCGCAATAATCAAGGAGATGACAAATCATGGAGAAGTGCCGAAACCCAAACCTGAGATTTTCTGCATAATGAATCGGGGAAGTGACGGGGCTACTGTTATACTTTCAGATACACTGTTTGGAGGGCATCGGGATATTGCATACAGCGGGAGACTGGCATCTACCTTTAAATGGGGATTTGATTCATATTACTTTTACACACACGGACATATGCCACCGGAAATATTCCAGGAGCCTGTGGAGTGGCTTGTGAAACTTCTGAAGACAAATGAATGAAAAATTCTACGGCCGGACAAATCTATTTTTTAATAGGCAAAATCATTTTAGGATTAGCTCATTTTAATTCGTAATTTTCAAAAGTTTAAGCTTGGGCCCCTAACCCCTGTTAATAAGCATCGGTTGAAGATTGTTATCCGCCTGAGACATTTACTGAATGGAAGATGGATATCCATACACAAGCGTCTGCTAATCATAACATTGAAGCAACGGCCAGCTGTCCAAGCAATCAGAGTAGAAGGTACTCTGTTATTGCCGCTGCCAGGTTTTTTCTGGCCCAAGACAGGAAAAAATTGACCCGTAATTCCGGGAGATATAAATTTGTGAGATCTGTCCATGCACCAAAATATTCGAAGTAACATGGAAGCAATATTCACAGCATAGTCGCACATCTTTGTCCGAAGTCATCCCATTGGCGAATAATCATATTGTGCGCAAGGTTTTCTATCAGTGTGGCCAACATGAACTCTAAACGTGCGGAAGATGTTGCGCACTTAAGGTGCCAGAATAAATCGGTAAAATATATCAGCAAAAAACTTTCAATAAAAAGAGATGACATAGAAAGAATGATAGCCCAATGGATTATTGACACTGATTATTATATAGAGCATGCAGTGTCTGGGCATAAAATAGATAAGAATCCAGACGCGAATTCTGTTTTGGAAGCTATCAAGTCAAGCTCCACTATCATTCCTCTGCAAGGTGAGATTCTGGACTACGTGGCATTACATCGCTCAGATCACCATGATCGCATAATGGATTGCATACGATTCCATCTTCTAGAAGCAATCAAAAGTACAACGTAATCGGCGAAAGCTGACTTGAACCCTCAGTGGACCTTTCCGCTTAAAAAGCCGCAGTTGAAATTCCTAATAGTATGAGAGTAAATAGATGGGAAGAAATCAATTATATCTTGGATAGCCGCATCATTCACAAAGCGTGAAGAATGGTTGGGAGCAAATGTATTCACTCGAAAGTTTGGGGTCCAGAATATAAAAAGAGCAACAATCATGCAAACCAAGATGGAACTATCTAGTCTTGTTGCAGAGATTGGTGTTTAGATTTTTCTTATCATTACTATCATGCTATTTTTCTCAGCCAATTCTTATAATATTGCATTTAGGAAAAGAATATACTGGCTCTGTAAATAAAGTCCTTGACCTACAGATGATAGACGTTGACTGACGTACGAAAACCTTTGGGAAATTCATTGCCGTTGACGGATTGACTTTTCAAGTGGAAGATGGTGAGATTTTCGGCCTCTTAGGCCCGAACGGTGCTGGGAAAACGACTACAATAAGGATGCTTGCATGCCTCATCTCCAGGACGAGCGGGGACGCAAGAATTGATAACTTTTCCATAAGCAGTAAAGAAGATTCGATGAAGATAAGAAGAATTATAGGTCTGGTGGCCGAGAACGTTGGCCTTTACGAGGAACTCAGTGCATATAAGAACATAGATTTTTACGGAAAACTTTACGGAATCCCAGAAGACCAGCTAAAGGAAAATTTAAAGCACCTTCAGGACGAACTTGGCCTCTGGGATGTTAGAGACAGGCCAGTTGCAACATTCTCAAAAGGAATGAAACAGAAGGTTGCGATTGCCAGAGCTCTTTCGCATGATCCCAAGGTTCTCTTCATGGACGAACCTACGGCAAACCTAGACCCGGGAGCAGCCAAGGTGGTGCGGGACTCTATCTTGAACATGAAAAGGGAAGGAAAGACAACAATCGTTAACACACATAATCTGGACGAAGCTCAGAGGATCTGTGATACTATAGGAATACTGAAGACAAAACTCATAACCATAGGATCACCTGAACATTTAAAGGACTCGTTGCGAAGGGACGAAACGTTTATAGAGTTAGAGGAAGTGAATGACAGAATCGTTTCAGCAATAAAAGCTGTTTCATCTGCTCAGTTTGAGATCGACGGGAAAAGATTGATCCTAGATTTTAGGAACCCCCTTGTTGAAAATCCAGTCTTGATCAAGGCGATAACATCTGTTGGAGGCAACGTGGTTGCAGTGAACCAACTTTCCCCCACAATGGAAGAAGTTTACCTCAAGGCCGTGAGGGAAGAAATATGAGCTTCCGGAATGCATGGATAATCACTCAGAAGGAGTTTTCCATAATACGACTGAAGAAGATCCCGATTTATTTTTACTTAGTTCTTCCTCTCGCACTGGCGATTTGACTTCCTCTGTTGGTTTGGCATGTGATAAATGGTGCTTCCATAAACGCTACTGACATATATTACATATCGGGACTACCGAATGCGTTTGAGTTCTTCTTTGCGACTATTGCTGTGATACTATCTTCATATACTGCAGCTTACAGCATAGTTGGTGAAAAAATACAGAAAAGTCTTGAACCACTGCTATCCACACCAGTCTCTGACGGGGAAATTATTCTCGGCAAGGCTATTTCCGCTTTCATTCCTTCATTCACGGCAGTATTGTTGGCAAACTCAATTTACATGGCCTTGATTGATAGGGTTACTTACCATCTCCTGGGTTATTCTCATTATCCGAACTTGTCAGCAGTCATCGTACTCCTTCTTCTGGTATCCCTTGGTATAATCATCTCCATAGAAGTTAGCACGATGTCTTCAGCGAGAGTCAATGATCCTAGAAGCGCTCATCAGCTATCCATGGTTGGCTCCATTCCATTCTTTATCGTCTATATTTTGACAGAGATCAGTGTGATTTCCCTCACGAACACGACCCTGCTGATTATATCTGGCATTGTAGTGGCGGTTGATGTGCTTATGTATCCCATAGTGATAAAGACGTTCAGTAGAGAAATGATTCTAACAAACTGGAAGTGAAAAAAGTACGAATTCATTTTCTCTATATAGTGCAGATTATACATTTCGCAATTGGTAAAGGATAAGTAGGAAGTCGATTATTTAATTAAGCGGATACCGAGAACGTGCAAAGTATTGTATTTTCAATGCTGGTTTTTCCCTGACTCTAGTAATGCGTAGGTCTTCAATTGAAAACCTCTTGTACTTTCTTGACCTCCAAACCCAGCTTCTTGGCTTCCCGATACATTTCCTTGTCGTCGGTCAACAAAGCCATCTGATGAAATTTGCTGTAGAAAACATACGATGAATCATAAAAAGTGAGTCCGGTTGATAGTGAAAGTTTCATTATTTCCGTTATATCTAAAGCGTTAAGTCTAATCACTCTGATATTGGCAATTACTTTCTGGATTTCTTTTGTCAAATCTAGTATGATCTCTCTTTCGAGCCCCCTTATATGACCATCATTTCCTTTTGTTAGTATGCTACCAATCTCGTAACCAGTTAGGTCCAGCACAGAGGACTCTTTTAGAATTTTATGCACCTTTTCTTCCGAATCCAAGAAGAATAGAGTGAAGAGTGAACTTGAATCCAAAACATAACTCAAAACCACCCTATCACCTTTGATCCCGGTCTTCTCTTAAATCCGCAAGAATTTGGTTACGATCAACGTTCTTTAGCATTCTGTGTATCTTAGAAATACTTTCTAAGAATTCTTTATCGTTTCTTCTCTCAATCTCATTCTTCAATGACTCCCTCATTACCTCCGAGTAATTTATCTTCAACCTCTTAGCTTCTGCCAACGTCTGTTCATCCACACGTATACTTACAAGTTTTGTCATACAATACTGTATGTTATTTCCCATATATATACCTTGTGACCATTTCACTAATTTCTGTGGTTTTAAGTTTCAGAAAAACTGTAGGCAATTATTGGATATAATAGGACAATGACGGAGAATCTTATTCCACATCTTCACTGAAGAGGTCTTAACTAACTTTCTTAATTTCGTAAGTGTCTACAATTTCAACCCCTAGATTATGCTGAAACATTAGGTCAACCATTTTTTCGCCATTTATCGATACTACTTTCTTAGAAATAGAGCCAATCCAACTTGCAGCATATCTGGTGAATGTGGATGTTGTTAATATGACGCCCCTATCGGCAGGTATCTTGGATTCGAATTAATAAAAAGCCTATTCTCAGAAACTGCCATAGGAAGATGTCACCTTAATCCTTATTGTTAGTGTTTATTTTCATATTCTGGAAATATAATCTAGATGAACTTTTGACGTATCGCTGTTACGCTATCTGCCATTTTTGTCAAGGACTGGCCCATTGTCTTTTAAATAAGCCATAATGGTAAAGTGTGATAGAATGGCAACTAAACAATGCAGACACAGAGTCCATGCTATTACTCTATGAGCACCACACTTTTATGCAAATTCCTTCTTCAAAATGAATTACTCGAAACGTTCTGCAGTCACAAAATAAATACTTTTAAAATGTACATACAAATGAGAAGTTTAACTTCTATATGTCAACATTGTTAATATTCAATGACAATTGCACAAGGATAGGTGGTAATTCGATTATTTGATTACGTGGATACCAAACAATATTTCGGCTAACTTCATCATAATAGATTCACAAAATCTTCTACAGTTAGACCGGATTGTTTAATAATTGCTCTTAAGGTTCCCGGCTTCAGTTCTTTATGCAATGGAACAACTATGTTCCTGTATCCATCTTTGCTCTGGATTATAACGTGATCACCTTTTCCTTTTCTTAAAATGAAACCTCTTTTGGAGAGTGCTTTGATTACAACTTCTCCAGATACAACTGGAAGTTTAGGCATCCAGAAGGACTTCCTCGCCAACATCCTGGGGTATAGGTTTTCCGTCTTCTTTTAAAACTTCCAAATATAATTCTATTGCTTCCTTGATATTTTTGAGAGCTTCTTCTCTATTCTCCCCTTCAGAGATGCAACCAGGGAGTGCTGGTACACTCACCGTAAACCCCCCATCTTTCTGTGGTTCAAGTATAACTGTAAATTTCACTAAAATGAATTCAAAACATTGATTTAAGTATTGTGTAAGGGAATAACATGTTGAATTGAATGATTTGATCACCCGTCAGGAGGATTTTCTAGATTTTGAAATTCTTGATTTTGACACAAAACAAAAGTTATTTACGTTGATTTTTCTCGAACAATTCTCTAATGATAGTTTGTTGATCATTTTTATACAAGCAACTCAGGAATAATACGTTGGAAAATATTACTGCCGTTCTTTGAAGATTCGTTGCGATAACTTAGTGAAAATATTAGACATCTATGCGTATCACTTGAGCGTGGAATATTTTATTGCTATCACACCCTCGAAGGAATATGGAGAAATAATAACGCGATTCCAAAGAAGTTGGCCAAATAATGCCTTACCAGATTTTGTGGAGCCCCACATCACTGTTAAATCCCAGGCCGGTCTGAATGAAGATGAATACTGGATAGATTCTATAAAAACAATTTGCAGGAACTTCGCAATGTTTAATTTGTCATTAAAGGGTGTAAAATCCTTTGGAAAATCTGTTGACCTTTTCTATAATCTTAT
>DAJC01000062.1:0-3717 GCA_002498845.1 Thermoplasmatales archaeon UBA509
CGACTTCTGTCCCGAAGTCTCAGTGCAGGATAAGTTCTAATAGCATGCATTTATGGGAAATAATCTCACAATGTATCAGGCAACAATATCCTCATCAATTCCAGTGCTGGCATATGTCGGCATATCGCTGATGGTAGCCGGAGCTGCAGGGTTCATTATTTTCATAGCCCTATCCCTCAAGGACGGTCAAAGGAAGAAGCGTATATACAGGCTTCTCAGCCTGGTTTTCGCAATGATTCTCATTACCGGGCTCCCCATATACATAGTTCAGGGAATTAGCGGCAGTAATGCGGAAATAAGTATTGGCTCAGGGTTTGTGCATGTCAGTGGTCCTTACATAGGCAACCGGAATTTCACCACTTCAGAGGTAAGTTATGCCTTCGTGGAAAACATAGACACCGGGAATATCACAATAACCATAAGGGACGCAGGCACATCGCTGGGAAACCTGAATGAGGGATTGTTTACCCTTAGCAACGGTAAGACCGCATATGTCGCAACGGACAATGCCACATCCCTAGTAGTGGCGCTTGATAGTGGAAAATTTCTGATCCTTGGCTCACAGGATTCACTGTCGATGGCTGAATATTTCAGTTCACATGTCCACAGAATCTCAGGTTTGTGATCAGTGTAAGTTGCAAGCCCTGCCGGAAATAATTTTAATCGCCGCCATCATTCCCTGTCATGGGTTCCCTGCACTTCACAATGATATCGTCAGGCAGCCGGGGCAACTCCACCCTCATATGGGACCAGGAAGACATAATAATTATCGACTTCGGGATAACACTCCGCAAGCTTAAAAACCGGCTGGAAGAGATTAATCTGGATCTGGGAAGCGCCAGCCTCTTCATAAGCCACGAACATACTGATCACAGTAAGGGCATACCATATCTTACAAGGAATCATTCGATCGATATATACTCCAAGGAAGCGACCCTTTCTGCCCTTGGCCTTCGTGACGGCTACGGAATAAAGGAAAAAACTGCAATCGGCAACTTCAGCATAACTTCAGTACCCGTGTCCCACGATGCGGCCGACCCGGTTGGGTACGTGCTGAAGTGGGGCAGGCGGAAGATTACCGTTGTCTCAGATCTGGGCGTGGTGCCGCCTCGTCTTATAGAGGAAGCCAGAGGCTCTGATATTTTAGCATTTGAGGCAAACCACGATGTGGAAATGCTGAAAAATGGACGCTATCCTCTGCAGCTTCAGAAAAGGATCCTGGGCAGGCAGGGGCATCTTTCCAATGATCAGTCTGCTGAAGCCATATCGCAGATTGCATCCAGCTGGACTCGCATAGTGCTCACGCACCTGAGCCAGGAGAACAACACCCCTGAGAAGGCATCAAACACGGTCAGGTCATACCTGGACAACAGGGATATTGCCTACGCATCCCTGGAATGTGCAACACAGGAACTGGGGACGCCAGTCTACACCCTTGAGACGGATTGAATTTATATACCTCTGGAGATAACATGGCATGACCAACATAGGGTTCATGGGCCTCGGAAAGATGGGAATTCCCATACTGAGCCGTATCCGCCGCAGATTTGGCGTTCACGCAGTATATGATCGGAATCCTTCCAAGGGGGCTCTATTTTCACCGGCAAAAATTAACAGTGAACCGTTTCAAATGGGTTCAACCTGTGACATCATTTTTGCATCCCTCTCAGGCGAAGAGGCCTGTGAGGAGGTTTTTTTCGGTAAAACTGGCCTGGATAAGACAATAGCCCCCGGTACCATAGTTGCCAACCTTGGAAACGTTTCGTACGGCTTCGCAATGTCAGCGTACCGAAGGTTTGCCGAGAAGGGAGCCATATACATGGACTGCCCTGTAATGGGCAGTGTGCAGGAGGCACTGGACGGGGCGCTCCTCACCATGGTTTCGGGCGATGCAGGCGCTTATGAAAGGCTGAAGGGGATTCTGGAGACATTCTCAAAACAGGTCATATACCTTGGCGTTGCGGGAAATGCAGTGAAAATGAGGATCATTGCAACCATGGCATCGGCTACCAGCCTGGCTGTTTCTGCAGAAGCCATTGTGGCAGCAGAGCATGCGGGCATACCAATAGCCAAATCCATTGACGTGCTGCTGGCCGGGAATGCAGGAGGATCAGCCCTTCAGGAGAAACGCAGGACAATGGAGGATGGAGACTTCGTTCCTGGATATCCTCTATCAAGCATGATCAGAGATCTCAGGAATGGACTGGAACTTTCGGCATCAATCAATGCCCCAATGCCTCTGGAAGCATCTGCTGTGCAGTATTATGTTGCTGCGTCATCAATAGGGCTCAGCAGCCTGGATTATTCGTCGGTTCTCAGGGCATTCCGCTTCCTCTCAGGGAAGAGCTGATCAATGAGTTCGCTGAATTTCCTGGAAATTATCCGATACGCAGTGATCGTAATAGCAATAGCCTCTCTTGCATACGGTTCCTACTCCGACCTCAGGACAAGAACGGTCAGTTCCTTTCTCTTTGTTCCACTGATGGTTGCTGGTATCGTTGTAAACTTACAGTTGGATTCCGCCATTTTTTTCCTGATAGCAGGTGCAATCATGATGTTCCTTTCATTCCTGAGGGCAGACACATGGGCGTATCTGCTCACCGGAATAGCCCTTTTCGCTGCATCGCTGGTGGCAATGGAAATCTCTGGCTTCTACTATGGCTATGAGATGCTCATCATGTCAGTGGTATATCTCATTGGATTCCAGGAGAGGCTCTTTGGATCTGGCGACATAAAGGCAATAGTTTCGGTTATGTACGCCTTCCCGCTGGCTTACAGCATAATTCAGGTGAGACCTGACATCGTATACGGAATAGTTCCGCCTGCCCTCATAATACTGGTTGGCATATCCATATTCTCGCTGGCATGGGCCGTATATGGAATAATCCTGACCGGAGGAGACAGGAAGTTCGGTACAGGGCTTTTCAGGATGAAGTATGATTCTGATCTGGTCAGGAGAAAGCCCAATGCTTTTTCAACTGGGGAAAAGAACGGCGTAAGGTACATGACCTACAGGGTCCCATTCATGATCCCGATATTCCTGGGTTTCCTTGCATATCTCGCGATTGTGGCCATTTTATAAATATACCAGAAGGAGGAGTCGACAAAAATTTTTAATCAAACACGGGTTCTGCACCAGATGCATTCCTATCTCATAGAGAACACGTCCCAGGTGCTGACAATGGCCGGTGCTGGATGGGAACCGCTGAAGGGCGACATGATGCGTCGGCTGCGAATCAGGGAAAACTCCTCTGTTCTTTTGGACGACGGAAAGATCATCGGGGTGTTTGACCATGAAAAGGGCCGCCAGCTTGGTGAAAAATACGGCGCGACATTCATAGATGCAAAGGGCCATGCCGTCATGCCAGGAATGATCGATTCCCATACACATGTGGTTTATGCAGGAACACGGGAGGACGAGTTCTACATGAAGGTCAGGGGTAAGAGCTACCTGGAGATACTCACGTCCGGCAACGGCATTTACAGGACTGTGGACCAGACAAGATCGGCCACAGAGGACCAGATATTCTCCCAGAGCCTTTCCAGGGTATACGATGCCATATGGTCAGGAACCACAACAATGGAGATCAAGACGGGCTACGGGCTTGATCTTGATTCCGAGTCAAAGATGCTGAATGTAATCAACAGGATTGCTGGGCTTGGCATCATCAATGTGGTTCCAACATTCCTGCCTCTGCATGCCATTCCCAAGGGAAG
>DAJC01000062.1:3833-11951 GCA_002498845.1 Thermoplasmatales archaeon UBA509
GAAGTCACGGAGGCCTTCTTCAGGGCTGCTATACAGGCAGGGATGATCCCCAGGATGCATGCAGATGAACTTGCGGACATCGGTTGCCTCAGGATACTGGATGACCTGAAAATCGCAAGCGTGGATCACCTCCTCTACACTGATGGCGATGGCAGAGAACGCATCAGAAAGAGCGGATCCGTGGCTACCTTCCTGCCAATAACAGCATTCAACATAGCGGATGGAAAATACCCGGATATTGGAAAATTCATACAGGATAACATCCCTGTGGCAATCGCCACAGATTCTTCACCAGTATCTTACAACACAAGCCTCATATTCGCCATCTATCTTGCCGTGCGGTACTGCAATATCAGCATTGAGGAAGCCCTGAATGCAGTCACGGTGAATGCAGCGTATTCACTGGGGATACTGGAGAATACCGGGACAATAGAGCCGGGCAAGCGAGCCGATCTCATAATACTGAACACGGACGACTACAGGAAGATACCATATGAATACGGATCACGGCTTGTGGACACGGCCTTCATTGCGGGAGAGCCGGTCATGAGGAATGGCGTCATGCAGCTCTGAAATGTCCAGGTAGAGTATTCCACCAGCAATGTTTCCTTCACAATAATGCAGGGATACCAGTGCCAGGCTGACTGGAAGTACTTCTACTGAAATGATTCCGGCACGAATTCTGTATCTCTAAATGTCAATATACCGGAACTAAATCAGGTAGGGTGCAGGTCGATACGATTGAGGCCGTTAAGAGGCTCAGGGAACTGGGGGCCAGGAAGATACTGCTTCAGCTGCCCGATGGGCTGAAGCCGGATGTATTCAGGTATTTCACGGAATTTTCAAGGGAATTCTCAGTCATTGTTAGTTCGGACCCTTTCTACGGGGCATGTGACATAGGAAACCAGGAGGTATACGGGAAGGTGGATGCAATAGTGCAGCTGGGCCATTCAGTAATACCCAACATCGATTACCCACTACCTGTAATATTCGTGGAATACCGTTCTGAAGCCAGAGTGGAGATCGATCCCCATGTTTTCGACGTTCTTGTCATGTCCGGCTACAAAAGGATTGGCCTACTGGCCTCCATACAGTACATGAATCACATGGAGATGGTGCGGCAGATTCTTGTCAACAGCGGATACGAAGTGCAGGTCGGAAAGCAGGATTCAAGGATGGCGTATCCGGGCCAGGTTCTGGGTTGCAATTTCAGCGCTGCGCACTCAATATCCGCGTGGGCTGACTGCTATGTTGTGGTTAGCACAGGGAAGTTCCACGGCATCGGAGCACAGCTGGCCACAGATAAGCCGGTGTATATACTTGACCTCAATCTTCGCCGCCTGGTTCCCATGAAAGATGAAACAGATAAGTTTCTCAGGCGCAGGTATGCAAGGATATCAAGGGCAATGGGTGCACACAAATTCTGCGTTGTAGTGGACACAAAGATAGGGCAGTACCGGATGAGGCTTGCCAGTAACATTGTGAAGCAGATCACTGGTATGGGGCATGAAGCCGTACTTGTAACGGCAAATGACGCAAGACCAAGCGATTATGAGAATATGAGGTGCGATGCAGTAATATTCACTGGATGCCCCAGGGTTCCAATCGACGAGGAGGAGCGCTTTCCCATGCCTGTACTGACCCCGCCGGAGTTTCAGTCTCTATTCGGGTCGCATGCCGGAGGCAGATACGTGATGGACGAGATTGTTGCCGTTGACCGGTTATGAGACTATCTTCCCGGCAAGATAGGTTGGTCCGCTGTCAACTATTTCCACGTTTATCCTGGAATAGATGGGGTATTCGCCCTTTATGACAACTGGCCGATAGGCATCATCCCTTGCAACAACGGTACCGTTGCGGCCCTTCTCCGTGACCATAGCTTTCTCCACTCTTCCATGTAGCGAGGCAAGCCGCTCCTGTATTATCTCATGGTGAAGGTCTGTGAGTTCCCTGGCCCTTCTCTTCACCGTATTTGAAGATGGAACAGCGCTTCCGAAGTCCGGTGTGTATGGCCTCGGAGAGAACCTTGTGATATTGACGATCTCAGGTCGCACTTCCTGCAGCAGCTTCATTGTAAGTTCATGGGAATTCTCATCCTCATCATGGTATCCTGTTATTATGTCGGTTGAAAGTGTGGAATCCGGAAAATTCCGGCGAAACGTATCGGAGATATGCCTGAACTCATGGGCATGATATTCCCTGTTCATGAGGTCAAGTATCCTGTCATCCCCGCTCTGCACCGGCACATGCAGAAACTTGAAAACCTTTTCCGAACCCATGCTGTTCATCAAATGATCCATTATGTCGGTGGTATTCCTGGGTTCCATCATGCCTATCCTGAGCCTGAAATCACCCTGAATCCCTGTAATCTCATCAACCAGTTCAGGAAGCCTTATTCCAAGGTCCCTGCCATATGCTGCCGTGTCAAGGGACGATATCCTCACCTCCATAATTCCCCGCTCAATCTGCATCATTGCCTGGCTCACAATCTTCTGGACAGGCCTGGATAAAAGCTTTCCCCTGGCCATGTGGGATATGCAGTAATTGCAGCTTCCTGTGCACCCCTGGTTTATGGGTATGCCTTCAAACACTGACGGCTCCCTGATCACAACGTCATCAAGGTAACCCTGGTAAAAGCTGCGTATTTCCCGCGGCTTGATGACCTCTATGTTTTCGCTCTCAAGAGTCCCTCCGGAAACTGGCGGAAGGCAGCCTGTCACCCTGACCTTCGAGTGCGCAGACAGCTCCTGTATCCTTTTCACCATCCTGTCCTCCGTATGCTTTATGACAACACATGTTCCAATGATGCTCAGATCCGCCTCATCAGGGCGGGAAACAAGCTCATTATCCTGCTCCAGCATACGGTTCACGTAAAGGCCCGCTTCAGCTCTGTTAAGGGTGCAACCATAGGATTCAAAGTAAATCTTCATTAGAGGACACTGGCGTTAGATGATCCAGACCACCTATTTTGCATTTTTGCATAGAGTTCAGGGAGGAGAGTCAAGTCTTAAGTATTCAGTAATGATGACGAATTATGGCAACTGATGACGTTAATGAACAATATCTCGAAGGATATAGTTGTGACGTGGCAATAAGATGGTCAAAGATTGACCCTTCACTGTTACCTGTAGACGAACTGGATAAGCAAATAATCTGTTTCCTCAGGTATGACGCCAGGATGTCCAATGCAGAGATAGCCAAGAAAGTTGGCACCAGCGAAGCTACCGTGAGGAGGAGAATCGCCAGGCTGCAGAACAAGAAGATCATTATCGGTTTTTCTGCACTTGTGGACCTGCAGGCAGTGGAAAACAGCATAAAAGCATACCTGAAGATCAGGGTTGAACCCCCGAGGCTGGAGGAGATCAGCCAGAAGCTTCAGGATAACATGAACATCCTGACTTTATATCGCAGGAGGGGCGAGAATGAGCTGCTTGCTGAAACGCTCTTCCTGAACATGGAGGCAATACAGGATTTCGAGGACACACTGTCAAGGATTCCGGGAGTCCAGGGATTCGAGACCATGATTATTTCAAAGGCCTACAGGAAGAATCCCTGGATAGGTATCTGATCAGTTTCCCGGAACACCATTCTTCATTATTTCGTCAAACTGGCTCTCGGTCACCTTCCCGGTCTTCAGGGCAAGTTCCTTAATGGACCTGCCAGTATCCAGGGATTCCTTGACGATCTTTGCCACGGTGTCATATCCAAGGTACGGGTTCAGCAGTGCTGCAGAGCCGAAACTCTTGCTTAGATGCTCTCTCGCCACGTCCCTGTTTACGTCCAGGCCGTCTATGAGTTTTGTCCTGAACATTTTCAACCCGTTTGATAGAATGTCCTCAGATCTGGTGAGCTCGTAGTCTATGTGGGGCATCATGACATTAAGCTCCAGCTGGCCGGCCTGCACAGATATATTCAGTGCCTGCTGTGCCCCTATGACGGAATGGCAGATCATGTTCATGGCCTCAGCAATTGAGGGATTGATTTTCCCGGGCATTATGGAGGATCCCTGCTGCACCGCCGGTATCTTTATCTCGTGAATACCTGCACCGGGGCCTGAATATAGAAGCCTTATATCGTTCGCAATCTTTGTCACATCCAGTGCGGTGTTGGCAACGGCGTTCATCAACCTTGAGAAGTCCGTCATGAATTCCATTATTCCAGGGAGATTCAGGCTCTTCCTGAAGGGTATGCCCAGGAAATTCTTCAGCTCCGCCACAACGTTGTCCTGGTATCCAGGCGAAGTGTTTATGCCTGTGCCCACGGCTGTACCACCGATGTTGAGCTCCAGGATGTAGTCCATGGCTCCCTCCAGTTCCTTCCTGTCCTTGTCCAGCGTGTACGCCCAAGCAGATAGCTCAATCCCGAATGTCACGGGCGCTGCATCCTGAAGGTGCGTCCTGCCAGGCTTCACAGCGTCTTTGAACTGTTCTGATTTTTTGCGGAGCAGTTCCACAAGGCTCCTGATCTCTTCCGACAGCTTCTTTGCCTTAACGTATGAAACAACCCTTATGAGAGTTGGATACACATCATTGGTTGACTGGCTCATATTCACATGGTCATTTGGGTGGATGTACGAGTAGTCCCCCTTCTTTTTTCCGGCAATTTCCAGTGCAAGGTTTGCAATAACCTCATTTGCGTTCATATTGTAGGAAGTTCCGGCACCTGCCTGGAAGAGATCAATGCGGAACTGGTCATGGAGTTTCCCTCCGTATATCTGGTCACAGGCCTTCACAATGGCCTCCATTCTGTCGGCGGAAAGCTTCCCTCCCTTGTTGTTTGCCACCGCTGCGCACCTCTTTATTGCCGTTATGGATCTGATATGATCAGAATCCGCGGTCAGGCCTGTGATCTGGAAGTTCTGTATGGCCCTGTATGTGTTTATGCCGAAATATTCAGAATCCTCTATTTTGACATCTCCAATTACATCCCTTTCTGTTCTTGCCATAATACATTATCACTGGAAAAATAATAACTGTTTGCAGTTATCCTAACTTAAATTTTATGCTCATGATTGAATGCAATAAGAATTAATATAATCTTGAGATACAGAGAAGATTTGAATGAAAACCGACGAAGTGGTTATAAGAGTCGGGGGGGCGGCAGGCGATGGAGTCCAGTCCGCTGGGCTCATTATTGCAAAGGTTTTTTCCAGGAGCGGCCTTCACGTGAATACATACAATTATTATCAGAGCATAATCAGGGGCGGCCAGAGCTGGTACCAGATAAGGGCAAGCGACAGGCCGGTCAGGTCTCAGGGAGACGGGCTGGACATACTGCTTGCACTGAACAGGGACGCTCTTGAAAGACACACAAATCCAATGATAAATGAGGGTGGCGCCTCCCCTCTTGGCAAGAGCGGAGTGGCAATATTCGACTCCTCAATTTCTGATTACAAGAAGGAGGACGTGCAGTATGTTTCCATGCCTCTCAGTGATATAGCAGCCAAACACGGCAAAAATGCGCTTATGAAGAACACGGTGGCAATAGGCGCCACTATGGCTGCAATCAGCATGAATTTTGACACGCTTGCGGACGTCATAAGAGAGCAGTTTGGAAACAAGGGCGAGGTTGCGGAGGAAAACGTCAGGGCTGCAAAGGAAGGATACGACTATTACCTTGCAAACTTCAAGAAACTTGGCATCACCCTGAAGACTTCAAACAAGAAATTCTATCTCATCAGCGGCGGTGAATCAGCCGGGCTCGGGGCAGTTAATGGCGGCCTGAAGATGTATGTGGGTTACCCAATGACGCCGGCATCATCAATCATCCATTATCTTGCATCTCATGAAAAACAGTTCGGTGTATTCGTCAAGATACCTGAGGACGAAATATCGGCAATAAACATGGCAGTTGGCGCAAACTACGCAGGTGTAAGGGCCATGACCGGATCATCAGGGGGAGGTTTCTCACTGATGGTGGAAGCTCTGGGAATGGCAGGTATGATGGAGGTACCCCTTGTTGTGTACGAGGCACAGAGAGCAGGGCCATCCACAGGACTTCCAACAAAGAACGAGCAGGGAGACCTGAACCTTGTTCTGGGCGCATCCCAGGGTGATTTCCAGAGAATTGTCCTTGCTCCGAGAAACGTGGAGGACGCATTCTACCTGGCCAGGGAAGCCCTGAACCTTGCGGAGAAATATCAGACCCCTGTTATACTGATGTCGGATCTGTACATAGCAGAACACTATGAGACCGTTGAGAAATTTGACCTGAATTTCAAGATTGAGAGGGGAAAGATTGCACAGGCAGGAACCACGAACTACAAGCGTTATGAATACACTGAGGATGGTGTGTCCCTGAGGGCACTTCCAGGTACTCCCGGTCTAATGCATAATGAGGACTCAGATGAGCACAATGAATACGGCGATGTGGTGAGCGATGCCGTTACCGATCCTTCACTGAGGGCAAAGTCCATGGAGAAGAGGATGAGGAAGCTTGAGGCTTACATAAAGAGCATGCCTCCAACGCCAACATACAGGTATGACGATGCAGAGTATGCGGTTGTCCAGTGGGGTGGCACTCAGGGTGTTGTCGAGGAAGCGGTTGATGAGCTCAGAAACAAGGGGATCAAGGTGGGCGCAGTCGAGATAAACAGGCCATACCCGCTGAACCCGGATATCGGCAAGCTCCTTTCCGGAAAGAAGAAGATAATAGTGGTTGAAGGAAACTACTCCGGCCAGATGAACAAGCTTCTGAGGTCTGAGTTCCTTGTTAAAACCGAACTGATAACTAAGTACGATGGAGAGAGCTTCTATCCCGGTGCACTTGCCGAGGAAATTGAGGCTGTAATAAAGAGGTGAATGATATGGTTACAATAGCAGACTACAGGGGAAAGGTAAAGCCGGACTGGTGTCCAGGCTGCGGTAATTTCGCACAGCTATCCGCAATAAGCGGAGCGCTTACTGATCTGAAAATGGATCCGAAGGATACAGTTGTTGTTTCAGGCATCGGATGCTCCAGCAACATGCCGGAATTCATCAATACCTATGGATTTCACGGCATACATGGAAGATCCCTTCCAGTTGCGTCGGCAATAAAGTGGGCAAACCCTAAGCTCAATGTCATATGTTACGGGGGCGATGGTGACGGCTTCTTTGAGGGCACCCAGCACTTCTTCCACACTGCCAAGAGGAATGTGGATATAACTTACATAGTATCTGACAACCAGATATTTGGGCTGACAACGGGCCAGGCATCACCCACAAGCGAGCTTGGAATGAAGACAAAGACAACTCCTGACGGCAACATCGAGAAGCCAATGAACCCGCTGACGCTTGCGCTCACGGCAGGTGCAACATTTGTTGCAAGGGCATTTTCAGGTGATGCTGTTCACCTGAAGGAAGTCATAAAGAAGGGAATAGAGCACAAGGGTTTTTCCTTCATAGACGTATTCAGCCCATGCGTGACATACAATAAGATCAACACATACGATTTCTTCAGGAAGAGGGTTTACAAGCCGGAAATGGACACCAAGAATTTTGCCAAGGCATATGAAATGGCACTTCAGTGGGGAGACAAGATCCCAATAGGCATTTTCTATGATGTGGATGAGGAGACCTATGAGGACAGAAGCCCAATCATAGGTGCAAAGTCACTCATTGACCAGCCGCCTTACCAGCTGAAGCCTGAAGATCTGGCGGAATTTCTCTAAGCTTCAACATTTATTACAACCAATTTTTCTAACATTGATATATTTCTCTTGAATCATATTCTTACAAATTCTAGGCCGACTAGCTGATATGGCAGTTGCGAGAATCGATTTTCATTTGTCCTCGATTTATGTGGGCAAGTGGTCCCTCTAAGTCCATTGTCATTGAAAGTAAATAAAAACATCAATTGAACAGCACTCATAACGATCATTGAAGAGACATGAATAAATGTAGCGCAAGAGCACTTC
Organism: Thermoplasmatales archaeon UBA509; assembly: GCA_002498845.1. Classification (GTDB taxonomy): domain Archaea; phylum Thermoplasmatota; class Thermoplasmata; order Thermoplasmatales; family Thermoplasmataceae; genus UBA509. Next base: position 11,731 of record DAJC01000062.1, read on the forward strand.
AGAACGGGTGCACCTTTCTTCGAAAACTTTTAAATACCTACATTTACATATACAGAAACTTCTAACGGAGGAAAGATAATGGAAAATGAAGGCAAGGATCCAGTTCCACCCAGTTCCCCGGCGGAACCCATAGTCCCGCCCCGGAAACCTGGAAGTGCGAACGTGAAATGGTATGCCATCATTGCTGTGTTAATTGTAATAATCGCAGCATTTGGCGTATT
>DAJC01000021.1:0-1222 GCA_002498845.1 Thermoplasmatales archaeon UBA509
GCTTTAGCATGCGGAACAGCAAATCACATATGCCCCGGTCTCTCCTTGCCATATCTTTTGCCGATCTGATCCGGGGTTTCACCAGATACCCTCTGTGGATACTTCTTTCAATATACCTTCTACAGTCCAGAAGACTCAGCTATATAGATATCGGGATTTTTTTCCTTCTCCAGTCAATCATAACTGTCCCATTTTCCCTCGTGTTTGGAAAGCATATGGATTTGCACGGCAGACGAAGACTTGCAATATTGCTGCCCGCAATTCTTTCCCTTGCCTTTGTGGGACTCTATTTGTGTGTAAGCATGAACCTACCCGTATTCATGCTTTTTGCCGCCATGGTGTCAACAACAATCCTCAGCCAGATACAGTATAATCTCTACAACGCAATACTCACAGATCTCTCCACTGAATCCGCGAGAGTTGGATTTTTCAGCACAGTACGGGTATTCTCCAATGCCGGAATCGGAATTGGGCTGATATTCTCTGGCATTACGTCACTGGTGAGCCCTTCTCTTTACTTTATTGCACCAATCATAGGATCACTTGCTGAAGTCTTCATAGTTTTCAAGTACATACCGGAAACTTTTCACAGTGATCACGGAAAGGCGGCAATGCATGAACGCCAGACCGGGATCAGCAATGTCAGGATTCTTTTTGTGGTTTCAATGGTTCTGGCTCTTTCAGCACTGGTATCAAACATTTATGAGAGCCCAATGCTTCCACTTTACCTGGCCTCTCGCTACCATTACAGCACTTTCCTCATAACGGGCCTTTATGCTGTTAACACCGTCATTGTAATACTTTTCCAGTTCAGGATAAACGCACTTGGCAAAAGATTTGGGGAGGTGACTGCCTATTCCATAGGACTTCTCCTCTATGCCCTCTCTGATATAGTCTTTGGCCTAACAGGAGCCTTTGCGCTCCTTGTTCTCAATGTGGTACTTCTCACAATTGGCGAGAACATGACCGCACAGTTTTCCCAGGTATTCATTTCACGATTGGCTCCTGAGGAAATGAGGGGAAGATATTTTGGATTCAGTTCTGCGGTGTTCAGCTTTATATTCCCACTGTCACCATTCCTTGGAACAGGTCTTCTTGAATTGTTTCACGGCACGCCCCTTCTCCTGTGGGGAATTATTGCCGGAATGTGTTTCCTGATGGCAATCATTTCAAGATTTCTTGGAAAGCTCATCCCTGCACCGGGAGTATCAACAGATGGGAA
>DAJC01000021.1:1314-42699 GCA_002498845.1 Thermoplasmatales archaeon UBA509
TAAACATACGATTTTTTGCCTGATTTAAGGTCAGACAAGTGTCATGTTAGTGTGAAAAAGCGGCTGGCTAAGCTAATCATGGAAACATTGAAATATTTAAAATAGGCTTTATAAAATTCAATTATATTTATTATAATTTTGATATAACTCACGAACCCATAGTTTCGGATTTCCGGAAAAAACACAACACAAATATTTTAATATAACTAATTATATTATCTTACTGGAGGGATGACATGGTAGGAATAAGTGAGCTCTCTAAGACAGTTGCTAAGAAGACCAACACGACACAGAAGGTTGCGAGAAATGTGATCAAGACCTTCCTGGACACCGTTGTCTCTGAGGCCGACAGGTCAAACACCAAGATCAACCTGGCAGGCTTTGGCATCTTCGAGAGGAAAACCCAGCAGGCTAGAAAGGCAAGGAACCCCCAGACCAGAAAGATAATAGAGGTTCCATCCAAGAAGAAATTTGTCTTCAGAGCCTCAAGCAAAATAAAATACAAGTAACCTTTTTTGCAGGGTTAGATCTAAATTTTAGACATTTTCTTTTTTCTTTCTTTTGACGATAGTCCAGTTATATTCTCTATGAGCCTGTTATATATTCGTACTGTTTCCAGGGGGTCCTGAGGCTTTTCATCGTTGACGGTTTCCACCATAAGCTCCTTGCCTTCGATCCACATGTCTATGGATTTTATGCCTGGAATAGCGCACATAACATGGTCTCCAGAAACTTTCACATTCTGGGCTGTTTCTGTTGCTTTTTCCAGTATATATTCAGTTGAGAGTTTTATTCCCTTCTTGACCGGATAATTCCTTCCCATCCATCTTCACCTACGCAGTAGCCCTCTTCATTGGGGTCTTCTTCTGGAACTTCTTGGAAAGCGCCCTAAGATATATGAGCTGCATGTACTGTGCATCATGCTCCAGCAGGGGCGAGCATGAAATAACTGTCATATCGCTGTCAAGATCGATCATGGTCTCGGCAAGTGTCTCAAACTTGAGGTCCCCGTGCTTGATTGCAGTGAGCTTTGTCTCATTGTTCCCTTCGTACTCCACCCCCGCAAATTCAGTGTATATGTCAGTCTTGCTGTATTTTTTGAATTCGCTGATAACTGCATCGAAATCCTTTATCTCTATTAGAGAACCTCCGGTGATGGAGTGTACGTGGGGGAAGTTGAGTATGGGCTCAATATTCTTCACCTTCTTGGAGAGAGACATAAGGTCCGGTACAGTTCCAAAAATCTCTGTTTTACCAGATGATTCAACTCCGATATACGGATAACCGGCGTCATGAGAATACTTTGTGCTTATCTCTTCATAAACCTCTACTGCCTTCTTCAGACTTTCTTTCTTGTTTCCGTGGTAAAATCCGGTATGTGTTATAACTCTGCCTGCCTTCATTGCCCTCCCTATCATTAGGGTCCACTTCAGGTGGTTGTAGGATCTCTCGCCCATTTCCTCCGGATTTAAAAGGTCCATGTAGTATGGCGCATGCATTGAGAGCCTGACATCAAGTTCACGTGCAAGATTGCCTCCGTCAGTGAGATCGTCGAAATTTCTTGCCATGTTCCAGAAAAGCTCCTGAACGATGTCGTCTTCTTCAATTTCTGTCTCAATTCCGACTCCCACATAATTGCCCTCCTCATCCTGCCTCAGCACGTCAACAATGATGGAAGAATCTATGTCTCTTGGATGCATGCCTGCATAATCCAGGGCAGGCCTTTCCTCGACATTTACACGAAGCATCTGAACCTCGAGAGCATTCAGCCCAAGGTTATGTGCGTCCTCAACTGATTCTATAAAAGTTCTCCCTTTGCTGGTTAGAGGAATCCCAGCTATTCCAAACCTGATCATAATGCGACTACACTATATCCAAACCATATTTAAGTTTATCAACTGGGCTCATGAATGGTTATGCAATTTACGTTTTCGCAAAAAAGATCGCAGCGAATATGTTATATATTATCAAAACATCTGAACGCGATGGTGATTAATAGGAAAAGGGACGTTTCCGTGATTAATTCCATTATGCGTTATTCAGGTGATCATAATGAATGTAGATCCAAATTTAACAAAATATCTGATCAAAGCCAAGATTTTTACGGATGGGGTGGTTGAGAAACCCGACGTAGTCGGGGCCATATTCGGCCAGACCGAAGGACTTCTTGGCGAGGAACTAGATTTAAGAGACTTGCAGAAAAGTGGAAAAATAGGAAGAATCGAAGTAGAGATAGATAGCAAGAAAGGCCGGACAGAGGGTTTTGCACTCATACCCTCAGGACTCGACCAGGTCGAAAGCTCCATATTAGCAGCGTCCCTGGAGACAATAGACCGCATAGGCCCATGCAAGGCCAAGGTTGAGATTGAGAGTATAGAGGATGTAAGGATCCAGAAGAGGCAGAAGATCGTTGAACGTGCCGAAGCCCTTTATAAGAAAATGAGTGAAAGCGGCAAAAGTGTCAGCGAAAGCATCGTTGCCTCGGTGCGAGAAGAAGTCGAGAAAGGCGAAATACTCACATATGGCGATGAACACCTTCCAGCCGGGCCAGCCATCAAGGATTCCGATTCAATAATCGTAGTTGAGGGAAGAAGCGATGTTCTGAACCTGCTCAGGTACGGCATCAAGAACACAATCGCCGTCCAGGGGACGAACATTCCTAAAACCGTACAGAAACTCTCCAGAGAGAGGACGGTTACCGTATTCCTCGATGGAGACAGGGGTGGAGATCTGATCCTGAAGGAGATGCTTCAGGTGGCTGAAATTGATTTTGTGGCCAGAGCACCCCCTGGAACAGAAGTTGAAGAGCTGACATACAAGCAGATAGTCAAGGCACTCAGGTACAAGACTCCCATTGAACAGTACCTGTCCATGAGGGGAATGGCCGAGGAGCTGAAGGAACTCACTGAGAAGAATTCCACGGAGAACCATACGAAATCTCAGCAGAAACGCGGATACGAGGAGGCAAAATCACTGACTGAGATAAAGAACGCCAGGGTTGTCATAGAGGAAGTTAAAGAAGAGCGCCCCCAGAAAGAGAGAAGGCAACCGAGACAGGTTGTGGAGGAACCTCAGCCACAGGCTGTGGAAAGTGAAGCACCGCCGGAACCGAAATCAGAACCAGAACCTGAAAAGGAGGAAGAGTTCAGCCTGAGCAATCCCAGATCTGTCGAGAAGCACGGAAACGAACTTACCAGGGACAAGCTCACAGAGATATATGACGCCGAGGGCAAGATCATTGCTTCCTATCCGGTTTCTGAAGCTGTTGACAGGATGGAGGAGCTTGATTCGGGTGATACAATAATCACGGGCGGAGTTATATCCCAGAGGCTTATCGACGTGGCTTTCAAGAAAGGCGTGAAGAACATATATGGCGCCAAGTTGGGCCACATCACGAAGAAGCCCATGGAGGTAAAGGTAGTTTCATGGGAACGTCATATTTGAATTCAGATATGGGAGAGTATTCAGATACCTCCCAGATACCTATCCCGTCGAATCCTCTCGACAGGGTGATAGGACAGGATGAGGCCGTCAAGATGGCCCAGATAGCTGCAAAGCAGAGGAGACACCTTCTTCTGGTTGGTCCTCCAGGTGTGGGAAAATCAATGATTGCCCAGGCAATCTCATTCTATCTCCCAAGGCCGAAAGAAGAAATCAGGGTGGTGCACAATCCGCAGTATCCAGAAAGACCATTTGTTGAGGTCAAGACCGGAATCCAGATCAAGCAGGAAAAGGATGAGATGAACATGGTTGAGGGTGAGGTTATAGATCCACGGGATGCACCAGCATCCGTAGCCGAAAGGCTTGGATACAGGTGCCCAAGGTGCGGGTTCTTCTCCCTTCCAACTGATGCGGTCTGTCCTAACTGCAATAATCCCAAGGTACAGGCGCAAACCCAGGGGCCATTTGGAGACGTATTCAACGTGATAGGCGCCGCATTTGGCGTCCAGAACAACACAGAAAAAGTCACTTCCACCAGGAGAGTTGGTGAACGCGAGGAAGTCATTGTCTACGAGAGATTTGGAGATCGTATACGGATACTTGATGAGAAGACCCTTGAGCGCAGAAGGAAAATGGAGAAGAAGAGCCCCAGCAAGATCATAGTTCCCATAGATCGCAATCCATTTGTGCTGGCAACTGGAGCCAGTGAGACTGAACTACTGGGTGACGTCAGGCACGATCCTTACGGTGGCCATCCACAGCTGGGCACACTTCCATATGAAAGAGTAATTCCAGGATCTGTGCATGAATCCCATGAAGGCGTACTGTTCATAGATGAGATTACACATCTAGGAAACCTCCAGAGGTTCATTCTGACAGCAATGCAGGAAAAAAGTTTTCCAATAACAGGGCGCAATCCACAGAGTGCAGGAGCAAGTGTCAGGGTGGATCACGTGCCTGCTGACTTTATTCTGGTAGCGGCGTGCAACATACAGGATCTCCAGTACATACTGAGCCCCCTGAGGTCCAGGATAGTCGGAAATGGCTATGAGATATTGATGGAAATAGCAATGCCGGATACTCCTGTCAATCGCATGAAATACCTTCAGTTCATAGCTCAGGAGATAATAATGGACGGGAAAATACCGCACATGACGCTTGAAGCCGCCAGCGTAATTGTGGAAGAAGGCGCTAGGAGGGCAAAACAGGTTGATGGTAAGGATCATTCTCTGACACTCAGATTGAGGGAACTTGGTGGTCTTATCAGGGCAGCTGGAGACATAGCTGTGTCCAAGGAACAGCCACTGGTGGAGAAAAGAGATGTTCTTGAGGCGCTCAAGCTTTATCTTCCTGTTGAAGAGAAGATCAAGAAATATTATGGGACAATGGGCTCTGCAGTTTCCTCTGAGTCAACCATTGCACAGAGAGGGGAAGAGTACCTGATGAATTTCCATAATTACAGGGAAGACCGATCCTACGACTGATTGTTATTAAAAATAAATGTTGGAAATAAGAGCCATCACTGCAGAACAATGGGCTCTTCAGGTTCCATAATCGCCGTCTGGTAAGCTTCATCAACCAGAGTGCTCTTCAATCCTGAAAACACACCTGCAGGATAGAACACCAGAATAGAGACCACGACTACTATTGCTGTTGCGTCGTAGAAACTTATGAGATTCAGCATTCCGTCGCTGCCGATATATGTCATTATGAGCAGAAACACAATATAGAATATGTACCATATTGAATTCCGAACGTGTTTCAGGTCTCTTCTGGCACTGTTGCGGAATACCGGCAGTATCAACCCGAATATGACCACTGCAACCGTCAGTATTGCCACTGCATAATAAACCGTGATCCAGCCGCTCCAGAATATAATTAGTGATGCAGAAATGAATGCTATTGGCGCAATTATGGAGCCACCAGGTATCCTGAATTTTGTGGCACCCTGTCTCCTTGAGACCACCAGGGCAACCGGATTTACAGAGAATCCTATGTAACCAGCCACAACGGCATCCTCAATGAGGCCATATATGCTTGGAACTGGAGCCGAGATGAATGCAAGTATGGCACCAATGAGGGCCGTTATGAGCAGCGCCCAGTACGGCACTGAGTATTTTTTGTGGATGTATTTCATCAGGTCCGGCATTATTCTGGTACGGCCCTGTGCAAATAGTACCCTTGATCCCCCACCCAGATATATGTAACCCACTATGAATGGTCCTATGATTCCTATGATTATTGTAAATAAAAGAATGATCGGAGCATTGTAACTCTTTGCCAGGAAGATAAAAGGATTGCCAGGTATGGCTTGCGTTGTTAGCCCTGCCCAGTTACCCACCGTCACTCCAAGTTTTGTCCAGTTTATGCCTGCTACAAAGACCCAATCCAGAAGAAGATAGATGGCAAGCTGTCCTATTACAACTATCACGATAGCAAGTGGAAGCTTCCTGTATTTCTTGGATTCCTCGGCATAATCAGGCAGGACACGGATTCCTCCGAAGGCAAACATTGCGAATGGTATTGCCAGGAAAACACCTGCAAATCCGAATGGAAGGAAACCATGATATGCGGTAAGATTGCGCCCGTCGTAGAAGACAGCAGCCAGACCTATTGCCACCGCCAGATAAAAGAACAGTTTGACTATACCGAAATAGACCGTTGATTTGCCGAATGCCCTGACTCCGAAGTAGTTGAATGGCACCATGAAAATCATGAGCACCGCGGCAATAGCTGCCCCATATATTGTAGGCGCACCCGACGCTGTCACCAGGTTTCCGTAGAATATGCTCAACCCATCTATAACAGCAAACGCCTCTATTGGCGGAATGAAGAGATACCATATGAGGTCAGCCAGGGAGTTGATTGTGTTTGTGAACCAGCCGTGGGTGTAAAGTGCATACCGGGAAGGACCACCCGCCTCTGGATGGGTTGTGACAAGTTCAGCATAAGTGAGGCCGATGAACAGGTAAAAAATACCTCCAATGAGCCACCCGAGCCAGCTACCTGGGCCGGCTGTGCTCGTCATGGCCAGGACACTGAAAAGTATCCCGGTGCCGACAGCACCGACCACGCCTATGATAATCAGATCGAGAAACGACAGTTCTTTCTTCAGTGAAGCAGGACCTTTATTGATGTTGTCTGTCACGTCTTGTTATAACATGTATCATTATATATGCTTTACTGTGTGAAACGTATTTATCGCCAATTAAAGAGGAGGAATTATTAACTTCAGGCATCATTCATTTTCGTGGCAAAAGTGGATGGACGAGATAAGATTATAATCGTGGGGGCCGGGAGCACTGGCACTAGCATTGCATATCACCTTGCATCAGCGGGCCAGAAGGTGACAGTGATCGAGGAAAATTCGGTGGCTGCGGGAAACACTGGAAAATCAAGTGCGCTTGTTCGAACTCATTACAGTAACCGGGTAATTGCAGAGATGTCGCTGTACTCACTGAAATTCTTTGAAAATTTCAACTCCATCGGTTATTCAGGATTCACAAAGACTGGCATGATTTTTCCATTCGATGAGAAATATGCCGACGTCGCAAGAGACAATGTTGTAATGCTCAGGGATATTGGGATAAACGAGCAGGAAATTGCCCCTGCAGAAATAAGAAAGTTCTATCCTGACGTGAATCTGGATGGCTACGATTACGTCACATACGAGCCGGACAGTGGCTATGCTGACCCGGTGTCAACAGCAAATTCGTTCATGTCCAGGGCTAAAGAGCTCGGTGCGAACCTGATCCTCAAGAAGAGTGTCAGGTCTATTGAATCCACAGGGAGTGGCCCCGAAGTGGACCTCAGCGATGGGACAAAAATAAGAGGAAAGAAAATAATTCTCGCTACAAACGTCTGGACCAACGATATCCTGGCTCGCTCAGGGATTTCTTCTCAGAAACTTTTGCCCATAACTGCATCGATGCATTCCATAATCTACCTGAGAAGACCTGAGGAATACCGCGGACCTAAACCAACTCTCTGGGACCCGCATCAGCTTGCTTATTACAAGATGGAGGGATCCAGTATTACCGCTGTAGGGAGCCTGGATCCTGCCGTTGATGAGCAATCCGTGGATATCCATTCCAATCTACCGGAGACGGCAGAACAGGACTATATTGAAGAGTACCTGCCAAGAATCGCCAAAAGGCTTCCCTCCATGGGGAAAGCAACCTTGATATCCACACTCAACGGACTGTATGACATGAGTCCAGATGGGCAGGTTATATGTGATGAACTGTCATCTGAAGGGCTTGATTCAGTTTATGTATTTGCCGGCCTCAGTGGACACGGATTCAAGCTGAGTCCCGCCTATGGTAGAATGGTTGCGGATATGCTCATGGAAAAGCAACCGGAAGATTGTGAGTTTGACTGGCGGCCTTTCGGCAGGGAGCGATTCAGGACAGGCAAGCTGATAACTTCCCGTTATTCCGAGATAGGAACCATATACTGATTTGCCGAATCTACCTTGGTTTTAGTCTAAATTTTCTTCCAGAATTTTGAGTTTTCATTGGATGTGAAAGTATAATAAGTAGGTCTGGGTCATAAAAACATGGATTCCAGAAGGGCAAAAATAAGGGAACTTAAGAGGGAACTTCATGCCATGAAAATGGCAGCAAGATCGGGGTCAGGTGAAACGGATTCCATCTCGCGGAATGAACGGGAGAACGAGATAAGGCATCTCATAAAATCCCTGAAGGATGACCTGAAGGAAAATAACGTTAGAGGATACAATGACATGACAAATCGCATGAACGCCATAAGGTCATCATATAAGGCTGGTGGTCTGAACCTAGGACAGTACGAGCACGATGATGATGACGATAAGTAGAGGGATAGCAGAGGATTGTGGCCATAATGCACCCTTTTTTTCATAGCCTCTGTGATGCAGGAACGGATTTGATTATTAACCTGACCCAGAATAGATTGCCTTTCATTTACGTTAAAGGAAGATAAAATTCTGAAAATGTTTTGAAAAATTAAAAAAGGAGGTATGGAACTTTGACTCGTGTTGTTACTGAGATTTTGCACCACTTGATGCAGGTGCAAATGTTCTTGCTGCTTTATTCCCAGCAAAGTATGCTACAGTTACCATTAGAATGGATATGACAAGCAGTGCAAGGCCTATGGCTTCAGGCAGCCAGAACAGATTTATGGTGTATACGAGAACTCCAAAACCACCAAGGATTATACCGGCAAATATGAAGTAGAGAATCATCCTCCTTCCAAGTTCCATTCCTGAAACATATTTCAGGAATACTAGCAGAATCCCCGCCATAAGTGGCATCATGAAGAAAGCAAAGAGCAGGTGGCCATTGGTAAATGCCATATCATACAGGTATCCAGGACCTCCTGTGGGAGGTGTTCCTGGCGAACCGAAACCGTAGTAGGCTTCATTGAATTCCATGGTGTATCCAACTCCAATCATGACAGCCATTGTGGCTATCCAGGTCAGAAGTTCTGCCATCTGCACAAGCCTCTGGGTCCTGTTTGAAGATAATAAGTAGTATAGGCCAATTATGGCAAGAAGGGCTCCCCAGCCGACTATTCCAGTCTGGCTGTCATCCAGTGCCAGCCCGTTCATGCCTCCTGGGCCGAATGGCGCAATGGCAGGAATCACATATGTCCCGAATGACGATATGAGATAGAGGTATGTCATGGATATTGTTCCCGCAACAGCAATGATCATTCCTGCGTTCACGATATGTCTCTTCCATCCCTGAAGCTTATCATAGCCCATGGTAACAGCTGCAACTGCAACTATGCCGCCCATGACTGCAGGAAGCATTTCATGGGAGTGGGACGTCACAAGGTTTCCAAGAAATGTTTGCAGGCCTCCCCAGGCAGTGACATAACTGTTGAATGCCGGAAGTGAAGCATACCCGAATAGGTTACCGTATTCGTACACCATTCCCATAACACCTGCAATCCCAGCTGATATAGTTGCTATGACAATTAGAGTATATGCGCCCCATATTGCCTTGAACTTCTGGGTGTTTTTAAAAGGCATTATGATAAGATAAACAAGGAATATGAGGGCAATTACGATCATCCAAACATCCCTTATGGCCTGGAATACATAATCGGCAGTCTGTGCAGAAGTGGAATAAAAGAATGCCATCCCCAGGATTGTGAAGAAGAGAATTGGAATCGTACTTATGTTGATGCTCTTCCTGGCAAGGGAACCAAGATCGAGCAATTCAGAGGTATACAGTATAAGAAGGAAGGCAAACGGTATCATGATGGTATGATAGAAGTTCACCATGTCCAGAGTGAAGTCACCAAGCTTGAACCACGTGACACCGGGAAGCAGTGGACTGATTATGAGAAAGAATGTGATAAACGCCAGCACCAGTCCCATATTCATCTTCGGGTTAAGCAAAAATTCTAATGCGCTCGAATTTCCATATTTTTGAGGCATAGCACTTCAACCGCAAGACCATATAATAAAATAATACCTAATTTGAAAGGCATGGTAATTATATAGTTACATAAATGAAAAAATAATGGCGAATTCATTCATGACGCCACCTCTTGAAGGATAATTATTGTTATCCTATGACGAAAACAGACTATATTCATGCCAATCGAGATACAAATTTTTCATGAACATTCACCTGTTAGATTCTAGGCTGTAAAAAACAGGAAAAATCTGAATTCACATACATAATCAAAGGCAGACACATTTAACTGATAAGGTTCCCATTTTATTAATGCAAAACAAATTCTATGGTATGGGCACGATGGAAAAAGCCATGGTTTATGTTAGGTTTACAAAGCCAAAAGTCTGGGGTCTCCTGGTCTTTGTAGGAGCCATGTCTGCCATTATTGCCATCCCCACCTTCAATTTTGGGTATCTGTCGCTGCTGACTGCCGTTATAGTTGCACTTGCTGCCGGCTCAGCCGGAGCCGAGTCCCTGACAAACTATCTGGATCGGGACATAGATTCAAGAATGCTGAGAACAAACCGCAGGCCCATGGTAACAGGTGCTGTGACACCCACTTCAGCACTGGTTAATGGCTCGGTGCTCATAGTAATTTCAATTGCCATACCCCTGGCCATGAACAGATTCATTGCAGCTGGCTTCATGGCTGCCGGGGTGGCAGATAATGTGCTCGTTTACAGTTATCTTCTCAAACGGAAGACCCCGTGGAGCGTAATATTAGGAGGATTCTCCGGAGGCATACCTGTACTGGTAGGATGGTACATGATCTCCACTGTTTCTTCGTTCATTCCCTGGTTCCTCTTCTCACTGGTGATTGTATGGATACCTATCCATATCTGGAGTCTTGCATACATGTACCGTGACGATTACGCCCGTGCCGGTGTGCCAATGCTTCCTGTTGTTTACTCAGACCGTGTTTCTGCTGACTGCATTTCGTTCTCGGCAATCCTGCTTGTATTGTTTTCCTTTATCCCTGTCTTGTTTGGAGGAGCGAAATTACTTTACATAATCCTGATTGGCATTCCGGCAGTCCCAGTGCTGATCTACATTGTCCGATTCCTGAGAAAACCTGACAGGAAAAGTTCATTCTCACTATTCAAGTATTCCAGCCCATATCTGACAGTGGTGTTCATAATATTCGCATTACTGAGATTTCTTTGATGGCAGCATTATACTGAAAAATCACACCATTATTCTTTTTCTGCTTACCAGATCGGGAGCAACAGTTGACTCCAAGCCGTCTTATTATATTTTGACGTACAAAGATTTAACTAAAGTATGCTCTTGCAAACTCTGGTCACACAAATGAAGCTTCAGTATCTGTTGGAAATGGATAAACCCCAGACTCATTTTTACGGCGTAACCATGAGCATTGATGACTTCAGTGAGGATAACATGCTCCTGATAATGCCAGCCTGGGCTCCGGGGTCTTATGAGATCTACGATTTCGCCAGATTTGTTCGCAACCTTCGGGCATATTCGGGGTCAGATCAGCTGGATGTGCAGAAGAAAGATAAATCCACGTGGAAGGTTAACACCAAGGATATCCATTCCATAAAGATTACCTATGAAGTTTATGCAAATGAATTGAGCGTTCATACCAGCCATGTGGATTCCACTCATGCTTTTCTGAATGGAACAAGCGTCTTTCTTTATGTGGAGGGTTACAAGGACCAGTCGCTTGAACTGGTAATTAAGCCCTTTGGTAACTGGAAAGTCTCAACCGGACTGGAGAAACTGTCCGACAACAGATACCGTGCAGTTACGTACGACATACTGGCCGACTGCCCCTTAGAGATAGGAGAACATCGAAGCCTCTTCTTCACCGTGGATGGTAAAGAACATGAAATCGTCCTCTATGGCCGGGGAAACGAGGATGAGGAGAAATTATCTTCAGATGTCAGAAAAATAGTGGAACAGTATGCAAAAATCTTCGGGCACCTTCCATACAAAAGATATGTTTTCATCTATCACCTGGTTTCAGAAGAAGACCAGTCTGGCGGACTGGAGCATCTGAATTCAACCACCATAGATATAGACCGGTTCACGTTCTCTCCCTTCGATAAGTACAAGCATTTTCTTTCTGTCACATCCCACGAATTCTTCCATCTGTGGAACGTAAAGAGGATAAGACCCATTGAGCTGGGGCCCTTCAACTACAAGGAAGAGAACTATACAACAATGCTGTGGATAGCTGAAGGCTTTACCAACTTCTATGGATACCATGTCCTGATGCGGGCTGGACTTGTTGACCAGAAGGAATACTTCCGGTATCTGGCGGAAAATATGAGATACCATGATTTTCTTCCGGGATCAAGAAACACATCAGCATCCGAATCCTCGTTTGATGCCTGGATCAAGCTTTACCGGCCGACCCCAAATAATATAAACAGTTACATCTCATATTATCTGAAGGGGGAGCTTCTTGGCTTTGTACTGGATTCCATGATCATCGATGCAACTCATGGTGCAAAGTCGCTTGACGACATGTACCGGTCCCTTATGGAAAAATACAACAAGGACGGAAAGGGATATACTGAAAAGGACATAATCACAACACTCAAGGATGTTACCGGCAGGGATTTCTCTGAATTCTTCGCTAAATATGTGCGGGAGCCTGGAAAACTTGAATTCCAGGACTACCTGAAGCCCTTTGGCTATTCTCTGAGGAAGGGCTACCGGAAAGTGGATGGTGTTGAACCGTCAAATAAAGCTTACCTTGGGATTATAGTGAGAACAAATGGAGGCAGGTACGTCGTTGATTCCGTTGTGGAAGGGAGTCCTGCATATGAGGCTGGGATCAATCCGAAAGATGAAATTCTGGCTGTGGATAACTTCAGGTTCACAGACGTTTTCCTGAAGGAAATGAAGGAAGAGGTAAAGCGCCTTAAGGTGGACAATCTTGCATCATTCCATCCTGGACAGAACGTTACCGTTACCTTCTTCAGGCGCGGGCTTATATACACTGTTCCGGTGAAACTATCTGATGCCCCGTATGAATATTATGAGATTACTGAGAGCGAGCAGATCCCTGCAGGATCTGAAACGCTGCGAGGAAAATTTCTGACAGGGTGATCACAGGCCAGAATTGAAATCTATATAGGGGGTGGGCTTCTGGTCACCAACCCATTCATGGCATTACATATCTAGAAGACCATCCATATTAGCTACATACTTTTTATATAGGGATGGAATGGTAGCAATCATGCTGTTAATCCTTGAGGAATATTTCAAAGATCACCCCATCAAGAGGAAAGTTGTGGAAGGCGTCTTTAACCGTGGTATTTCCATCAGGGACGGTAAATTTTACGTTGACGGGATCGAGGTTTCAATAAGTGAAGTTGCCAAGACCCTTGGGGTCAACCGCCGCACCGTATACGATACCATAAAAATCATTGAATCCAAACCGGAGATCAAGGAGCTTATGGGTAGATTGAGGCCCATACCGGACATGGGAAGCATTGCGCCGCTTATGGGACACCAGACCGTCATTTTGAGAATAGCACCAGGCTATTTTGGCACCGTTTTACCAGAATTCCTTTCCACAGTAAAAAAATACGGCTGCTACCTGAAAGAGATTGAGGGAAGAAATTTCGAGAAGGAGGACATATACATAAGGGCAATCATCTATCATACAGTTCCTCCCCGGACCTTTGCTGCTCTTTCGGAGATAGACGGTGTCAGGAAGGTCACAGTGGAAACATCGGAAGATCTTGATCTTGAGCCAATCTGCAGCAAGTGCAAAGTCAAGGTCTGCACAACCAAGCTTTCCACCAGTCTGTTTGTTGATGAAACTGAGGAATGAGTTCTTTCCTGGAGATTGTTCCGGACTGAAACCTCTTAACCACTATTCGCAATGTTTATATACGATTTTTAATAATTGTTTTCGTGGATGATCGCAGGGCAGCAGTCTTGAGAAAAGTTTTCCAGATTTTGCTAAGGGAGGGTTTCAACGTCTCCGATCCAAATCTGGGTAACCTCCTGAGTTTCGATCTCATCGCTAAGAGAGACAGGCTCAGGCTTATCATTAAGATCCTGCAGAACATTGACACATTCAAGAGCCCCAATGCCCTTGAGATGATACGAATATCAAAACTGACTGACGGCACTCCCCTGGTAATTGGGGAGAAGGCAGGATCAGGTGCCCTTGAGAGAGGAGTCATATACTACCGCCACAGCATTCCCATACTGTCTGCTGAGAGTTTCAGTGACTATGTGGATGGAGACCAACCGTGCATATCTTCAGGTCCCGGTGGCTTCTATGTGTCCATAGATGGTGAACTGCTTCACAGAAGGCGTGAGGAACTGGGTTACTCCATTGGGTATCTTTCCAACAAAATCGGAGTTTCAAGGAGGTCCATATCGCTTTATGAAAGTGGAAGTGCAGTGACTGTGGATGTTTTCCTGAAGCTTGAAGAGATACTCAGGGAAGACCTCAGGAAGTCCATAAATCTTATGGAGATATCAGATTCTCTGCAGATGCCCTCCGAGGATGGCGAAATCACAAACGAGTTCCTTCGGGAGGTTCTTGAGATAATGATAGGAAACGGCTTCGAACTCCATGCAATGAGGAGGGCGCCTTTTGATGCAATCACAAGGGAATCCATGAGGGAGTTTCTTCTTGTTGGTCTTCTTGAAACCCTTAACGGCAAGAGGGACCGCATTGAAGCACTTAGAAACGTCAGTGCAATATTCGAGAATGATGCTTTCCTGGTAAGCAGAATGAGCACTGAACGTGAGAACATAGCCGGATGCCCTGTCATAAGCGTCAATGAACTCAGGGGCATTTCTGAGAAGGAACAACTGCAGAGAATTATTGAGAAAAGGAAAACTTCCTGATGTACAGGGAATTCAGGAATCCGGAAAACAACAGGAATATCAGGGTCTATTCCGGAGTGAAGGGGCTCATATCCCATGGTGATGACTTAAAATCAGTTCTGAACACAATGAACCCCGAAATCATACTTGTTACCATAGCTCCGTCGGAGGTGAACGGCCTGAGGGAATTTCTCAAGGACCCATTTGAGATGAATCTGTCTGATTACGAGATAATTTACGGTATCAGGCTCAGGAAATATGGGGAGGTAATGACGCCCCCACCCATATACATTGAAGTGATCAATTATTCCGAAAAAAGCGGAAGCCGCGTCACTGGCATTGACATGGATGATGAAACATACAACACAGCATACACCCAGAACATCAGGTCTTTTGACCTCCTCAGGGATTCCATGAGAAAGAAGAGAGTGCTAAATGCAGACTACCACGATACCAATGAATATGAATTTGCGGAGGCATGGGCCGAGAAACAGAAAGCCATCAGGGGAAGGAGAAAGCTTGAACAGATGCGCATGAGCTATATAGCCGGAAAGGTCAGGGAATTTGTAACCCAGGATTATGTTGAGAACCACATCATAGTATGTGATCACGAGTTTTACAAAGGCATAAGGGATGTGCTTATCTCAATGGGTTATGCCCAAGCAGATCCTGATCAGGCAACATAACCTTCAAAGATGATGTAAATTTCGCTGCTGGAATCTCTGGAAGCAGAAACTTTCGTTGTTCTTGAGTTCCTGAAATGTTTCTTCCACTGGTTTACAAACTGGACTGTCAGGTCTCCCTGAAACTGCTTGAGAAGCACAAAGCCACCGTCTTCCAGAAATCTGCCCACCAGATTCATCACGGACTGGCACAGTAGATATGAAGAAGCGTGGTCCCTGTCATGTATGCCGCTGGTGTGAATCATGGCATCTGAAACAATCCCCTGAAAATGCTTTATGCCAGCACCCTGCATTATTTCCCCAATTCTGTCAACAGTCCTCGGGTCCTCAATTTTCCCCCTAACAAATATCACATTATCCAGTGGTTCCATCTGGTTGATATCCACTGAGATAACAGGATTTCTCGTTATGCTGGTGATTATCTGGGACCACCCCCCTGGTGATGATCCCACTTCCAGAACGTATTGCCCAGGCCTGAGAAGATCAAACTTTGTCTGGATCTCCATGAGCTTGAAGGCAGCACGGCTTCTGTACCGCTCCTTTTTTGCAAGATAATAATATTTATCCCTGTGATCGGGCATGCCGGGATTATTCTCCAATAAACTTCCTGTACTGGGCGGCATCCATGGAATCGACCTGCTTACCGGTCACCTTCATCTTGACCATCCAGTTTGCGTAGCAGTCCTTGTTCACTGCTTCTGGTGAATCTGCAAGAGCTGAATTCACATCAATGACCTCCCCGTCTGCCGGGCTGTAAACGTCCTCCGCAGACTTCACGGATTCTATTGTCAGAAGTGCTTCCCCTGCCTTCCTTTTGGTTCCCTTGGACGGCAGATCTATGTACACTATATCAGTGAGTTGATTCTGTGCATAGTCGCTTATCCCCATTGTCAGCGTATCTCCCTCTATCCTATACCACTCGTGTGTCTTTGTGTACTTCAGGCCATCGGGAATCTTTGTCATGCCCCCATGATCACGGTGAAATATATAATCCATGGCTCATCATCCTCAGTTCACCTGTTTTTATTGATGATATCAATTCTGGGTAACTGTGAATTTATAAAGTAAAATAATATCATCCATATTATTATGCTCAGACCACATAATACGCTTTTTTTGCTCAATAACAAAACCTATATACTTTTGATTCATTATAAATTGAGGTGAGAGAATTGAGGATTCTCTGTGACAAATGTGGGGGTTCAGGCTGGATCAGGGACGAAAATGGCGTTCTTGATGTCTGCAATAATTGCTGGGGACTGGGCTATGTGGAAACCTCATCTGAAAACGGGCTGGATGCTCAGCTGCATGTAGCCATGAGCAGGAATTCCATAATCTCAATACTGGCCGGAATGGGAATATACTATGCAATCGTATTTTTCCTCACAAGGAATCTCAAGCTTAATTTCATCTACACCTTTCTGCTCATATTCTTCGGCTACTATGCTGGGATCATAGCTAACGGCATATACCTGCACCTTCATGAGAGACATCTCAGGAGCGAAAAACACTCCCGATCCTCTTAGGAACGGGGAGGATGTGAATGACCTCATGAGAGTTTTTGTTGGTTCAAAGATAACCAGATTTGATGGTCTTGGGGAACTTTTCCAGGATATCAGGCGCATCCCCGTATCAAAACCCGTGAATACTCCTGACCTCCACCTCACCTTTGTTTTTCTTGGGGAGGTTGACGCCGCCTCTGTTGATCGCATTTCAAGCCGGATCCGTTCGCTGGAACTTCGCCGTTTCACCGTTAAGATCAGAGGCCTTTCGGCTTTCCCGTCTCCCGCATCTGCAGGAGTTCTTTACCTAAACCTTGAAGATTCCGCTGAAATCAGATACAATCATATGGTACTGGATTCCGCCCTTACCGGTTTCACCCGTGAAAGCAGGAAATTTGTTCCACACATAACAATTTCAAGGTTCCGTGACCCTGTCAACGTACAGGATCTTGAGAAAAAATATGCGAGCATTCAGTGGATAGAGGAAATCAGAAGTATTTTTCTTTATAGAAGCGTACTCAGGCCCGAAGGCCCGGTATACGATCCCCTGGAAGAATTTCAGTTGAAATAGGTGGTTTTGTCAGAGTCGTCAGTTTTCTTACCGGCCGTGAGCAATTCCTCGTCGCCAAATTCTATTGCAATAAGTCCTGAAACCGGTATGAGCCTGAGTACATTCTTCCCATTTTCAGCCTCGATCCTGAAACATACAGCGCCCTCTTCTCCAAGCAGCGTGTAGCCAACAAATTCACCCATTGTCTCCATGGGTTCATCCTTTCCGCTATTTGAAATGACCCTGTACTTGCCTCCCTTTTTAATTTCTATCATATCCATATTCATCAACAACTCTGCAATCCGGGAAAGATTTGTTTTCGCCACGTTCCCCTCGCCGCGCAATTTAGCACTCAGTAAAAAACTTTATGTTTTGCCGCGGCCGGTTTCCGCTCTGGAGAGGCGCCAGATGTGTTCCACCGTTTTCCTGTAATTTTCCAGTGCCATCTTAACGTTGACCTCGACCCAGTTCCACGCCTTCATGATGTCCCCGGATCGCATCCTGTACTTCTTTGTCTTGCCTTCCTGTATCTCCTCAAGTATGTCCATGGACTTGAGCTTGTTCAGATGCCTGTAAAGAGTTGTGCGGCTTGTCTTGAGGTACGTGAGAAGGTCCTCGCCTGTCCAGTATCTCTCAGGATTCATCAGGAAACATTCCTTGAAAAGCCTGAAATATGCAGACTGAGAAATAGCCTGGAAATCCGTGCCCGGATTCAGCCGGGGTATGTAACCGATATCCGACAGGAAATACGCTATGTTCTTGTCTATATTCTCATCCATAACCCTGGTTGGAGTTGATACCACTGTCATCTTGAACATTTTAACAAAGGGCCAAATGTTTTGAACTAATAAATTTATAGCTGGGATCAACCATGATGGGATCCACAAGCCTGGCCTCATTGAAATTCAAAGCGTATGTATTATGGTGAACAGCCCGCTTGTGATGAATTCTATTGCTATTGATGCCAGCAGAAGACCCATTATCCTGGAAATAATGAGAGCCCCGGTTTTTCCCAGGCGGTTGAAAAGCGGATTTGACAGCCTGAGAACTATGTACGATATCAACAGCACGGTGATGACCGCAAGTATAACGGCTATCCTTTCGGATATGAAATACTGTGGGGAGTTGAAATATATCATTGCCGTGGTTATTGTTCCTGGGCCAGCCAGGAGCGGAGTGCCTATTGGGACAATTCCCACAGCCTCTCTGTCAATGCTTTCCTGAGTTTCCTGGGGGGTCAGTTTGGTGTTTGATACTTTTCCCTGGAGCATGTCGAATGCAACTTTAAAGAGGAGAATACCTCCTGCGACCTTAAAGTCAGAGATATCTATGCCAAGAACCAGGAATATGTAAATTCCCAAAAACATGAAGCCAAGAATCATGCCGGAGGCCACCATGATGCTCTTGAATATGACCCTCTTCTTTTCACTGGCGGTATATCCATCGGTGAGAACCATGAGTGTTGGTACAGCACCTATGGGGTTCAGGATTGCGAATACTGTAGCCACAATTGACAGGTAGAATACTATGAGGTTCAGCAATAGAAGCGTCATAGCAAATTCCTGTTAAATGTTTTTATCCATGCTGGTGAAAGCAGAACTATTGCATGACATTATATTAATACCTGATAAATATGGGAGCAGAATGGTCAATGCCAATTTCCTGAAGAAAATCATGGTTGTGGGCGAAAGGAACCAGCTGCAGAATCTCACTCAGTATGTGGATCTGGCTGAGAAATCCTCAAAGACACTCATTGAGATGCTCAGCATAGAGGATGGCAAGAAAGTCCAGCTGAACGCCATAATCAGGGACATTGAGAAGAAGGGAGACGATATAACAATTTCAATGAAGGACCAGATAACCGGTGGCGCAATCAGCTCAAACCTCATGGACAATCTCATCACCCTGGTGGAGACATGCGATGACCTGCTGGACAAGTCATATTTCGTCAGCAGGGAGATTAAAAGAGTTCATGAAAACACCCACCGTTTTGATGACTGGACAAGGGATTTTCTCAGGAGAGGGTATGATGTATGCATCCGCATTCTTCAGAACAATCTGGAGGCACTTGACCAGGTGCGCCATCTCCTTGAGGCCAAGGATTTCCAGGAAATGGGTGAGGCAAGGACCTTGATACAGAAGCTTGAGGAGAAGGTAGATGACCTGAAGGACAACCTCATAGACGAAATCTACAACTCAGCAGACAGCCTGCCATACATAATTTTTGTGCATCTCACGGAGCTGGTGCACAAACTTGATGACATGCTTGATGACTGTGAGGACATAGGGGATCTTGTGCACACCATCAGTGTGTCAATAACAAGATAAAATGTTCTACTCAGTAATCATACTGGTACTTGCCACAACCCTGACAGCTCTTGTGGCGGGCAACAACATGTCCGCTGCCGTGGGTACGCTCATAGGGTCAAGGATTCTTTCCAGGATTGGCGGCTTGATGATTGGCATGGCCGGATTCAGTGCCGGGCTTCTGATCCAGGGGCACAGCCTGAGCATGACCGCATTCCGGTTGATTCCCAGGGTGCATGAGATCATTGCCTTTTCGCTGGGTATAGCCCTTGTAATATTCCTGCTTGCAGCATTTCTCAGGGTTCCCCTATCTCTGACAATGGCCCTTGTGGGCATTTCTCTTGGACTCTCCATTCACTACGGATTTTCCGTTGATGTGCCTCTGGTCACACTCATAATTATTACATGGGTTCTGGCACCCATTATGTCCATAGCTTTCGCCTTCATCCTCAACCGTAAGCTTGCATCTGCCCAGCCAAGGAACGTCTGGAACTTTGCCCTGTCCCTGAAAATCGCCCTAATAGTTGTGTCATTCCTCACGGCGTTCACGCTTGGTGCAAACACACTTGGATTCATAGAGCAGGTAGCCGGCATAAGCGGCTTCAATGTTCTCTTCATGATAGTGGGAATAGTCCTGGGATCGCTGTTTCTCAGCAGAGGAATCATCAAGAGGGTTGGCCAGGAGATGTACATGATGCGTTACACCAATGCTTTCGTGTCACTTGTGATCTCGTCAGCACTGGTGGAGGGGGCAACATTCCTTGGCTTACCTCTCAGCAACACACAGACACTGACTTCCAGCGTATTTGGCAGCGGACTTTCATACAGGAACAAAGCAATGGCCTCAAAACCATTCCTCATCACAGTAGCAACATGGGTTATATCACCCCTGCTTGGGATGATCTTTGGGCTGATCATATGATGCGTAAGGAATTGCCTCTATGCTTCAGGAACAAAATCAAATATTGTCCGCCTGGAAATCTTCGCTGAATATTCCATGAAATTCCTTGCAAATTTCCTTCTGAACTCATCGCTGTCCTGGGAATAATAGACGAAATTTCCTCTTTTCACCAGCGTCCTTGATTTCACCAGCCCTGTGATGACCGACTGCAGATCCTTCCTTATGGCTTCGCGTGAGAACCCAGAGGATCTTGAAAAAGCGAACTCCACCGATCCGGCAACAAGCCTCTGGAGTTCCACAGGGGACTTCAGCGAAAGATTTCTGGTGATCAGCAGAGCCTTCATGTACTCAGGCATTTCGGCATTGTACAGTGGTACTGGAATAAGGGGGAGACGTTTCAAATTGTCCAGTACAGTGGTCATTCCGGTGAGGCCTGAATCCTGGTATGCTATGCCTGAATTGCCCGGCTGAATTATTATGGCCGGGAACTTTCCTGGGTATGGGTTCCCGCCGGACTGAATCACTGCCACTGGTGCCGGGGTTTTCACGCCCATTGACGCGAATTCATCGGTAACCTCGGAAATTATACGACCGGCCTTCGCGGATGTCTCGCGGTCACCGCTGAAAATGAGGTAATCCGGGACCCATGTGTCCAGGGATTTGCGTCCAACTGCGGACATCCATAAGCCATTCCTCTGGAAGAATGACAGGGGTACCAGTCCGGTTGATTTCCAGTTAATGCGGAAGGCATCCACAATGAATGAGATGCCCAGAAAAGATTCGGCCTGAGACCTGAGCAGCATGTTTCTCGCCCTGATGCCTTCAGTCATCTTTCCATCCTCCCGGAACGTCCATGACATGGAGAACATCTATGAGGGTAAGTGAAGGGTCCGGCAGAACCGCAATGCCTCCGCCGTCTTCCATGACTTCACAAACCCCGGAGCCGGTGCTTACAACAATTCCACGGTCAGATTCCCGGGTCACTGATAGCCTCTCCTGGTTTCCGGGCTTACCCCTGAATTTTGTCATGCCCACGGGCAGTGTAATCGGCTCCTGGAGGCAGAACTCCACGTCGTTCCTCTTCTTTCCAAGGGATTCCATGATCATCTGGTACAGATCCCTCTGGACGGCGGCCTTTTCCACCAGGGCAAGAATGAGTTCCGGAGTGCCTGCGTGTGGATTTGAGATACGGATTTCCATATCCCTCCTTATTTTTATGGAAGTTTCACCCCTGCTCAGGGATATCTCAGAAAATTCAATTTCCCTGTCATCCTTGAGCAGATTCCAGAATTTTCCGGCGTGCCCGGGCTGAGATATATCCATCACTGTTCTTCCATGGTTCTCAGCCTTGAAGCCGGTCATCACGTATCCCAAGCCTTCCAGCAGTCCTGGAATTGAACGGAAGTCTTCCTGCAGGAGTATGAACCTCTGCCCCATTGCCGGAGGAAGACTAACCTCCGGGTGCCTTGACACTGAAATCCTGAAATTCTGGTCATAGGGAAGGACAAATATCTTGCCAGGGATTATATCAGAAAGTGGTACGTCCTTCATGCTGGGTAAAAATACCATACCGAAAAAGAGCACCCCGGATCTTGGGGCACCTATGTGCTGGGAAATTATTTCCAGGAACTCCTCCTTTCTCAATGCTGTGATCAGCTCCAAATCGATATATTAGTTTATCTGTACGCCTTTCAGAGGTCACCGTTTGCCAGGAAATCTTTTATGTCGTCAGCCGTGTAAGGGCCCTCTACTGCAACCGGGAGAAGGACCGCTTCATCGTCATCGCCCTCACGGTCATCATCCTCCGAGACGTCCTCTATCTTAACCTCGAATGTTTCGGTGGCCTGATCATGTGGCTCTTTCTCATCCTCATCATCTTCCGCATATGCGTATATTTCGTCAAACCAGATGATATAGCTGTACCCGCCATAACTGAAAACCTTGTGCGTACCGGAATCCAGCGTCATGACGCTTGAGGGATTTTCAGTCAGGAGACCGTATATGTATCCAACCAGAATGGCCTCCTGGAACGTTCCCTGCCCTCCATATTCCTCATCACCCAGGGTATGGAACTCCGACATTATTTCATAGAGCAATCTTGCGTCAAGTTTCAGTGTCATTATCTCCCCCGTATTGCTATTATGGAATTTAACTTTACATGGCTGTAGGCCCGTAAAGTTTATGCCACGTGGTATCGACTGCGAAAAAATATAACTTAAATATCAGTTGCCAATCTGTTCATATGCAGGTTAAGGCCACAATGAAGATACCGGCATCCCTGTGCCTCAATTGCAGGGGAGCCAGGATGTTGTGTGGCCTGACTTTCTGCCCAATTTCCGTAAAGTACATGGTGCAGCCCAGAGTATCCAGTGTACGTGGTAATTCCATTTCCGGATCATCACCTCCAAGTGTTTTTGTTGGAAGATACGGATATCCCCGCATCAAGATTTATCCATCAACGCCACCTGAGCACGGAGATACATCCGTTTACGAGGATACGCCATCATGGCTTGGAATGCCCATGGAGGAATTTCTCTCAATGAGGCTTTCCCTCATAAGGGGAGGGATGGACGTGAAGACAGACGACGCTGCCTCACCGGATCGGGTATTCCAGGAGATCCAGCTCATGGCACTCTCCCAGAAATCCGTGGAAGTTGACATGGTGTTTGACCGAAATCTGGTGTCCTCAGATATTGTTCTTGATGAGCATCTGCCTCCCATGGGGCCTTCCGCTCCTGTGCGAAGGATAGAAGTTTCAGGAGCCTCACCGGGGAAGGATGTTGAGAAGGTTTACGGAGACACTGATCTGAAGGCAAACCAGGCAATGAAATATCTCTATTCAAGTGGAGTGGATGTTTCGAGAATATCAAAAATACTCAGTGTTGGTGCTGTTGGCATAGGGAAGGCCAGGAAGGTTGTTCCCACCAGGTGGTCAATCACTGCCGTTGACAAGAACCTATCTGATGATCTGGTGGAGAAGGCCAAGGATCTACCCCAGATTGACAAGTTTCTTGCCTTTGTAAGGCCGACTCCGGGCAATCTTTTCATGGCGATTCTCACTCCTTCAAGCTGGATGTACGAATGGGGTGAATCATGGTTTCCTGGCAGCACATGGAACCAGTGGGGCGAAGATGCTTTCGTGGAAATAGATGACGAGGGCTACAACGGGAGGAAAGACTACCCTGGCATCGGTGGGTGCTATTATTCGGCAAGGCTGGCTGTAGCTGAGAAATTCTCAGGCATGAGGAGATCAGGAGGCGCCATAACCTGGCGTGAAATATATCCCGGCTTCAACCTCCCGGTGGGCGTATGGTATGTCAGGGAGAACATGAGGGAACTCTTCAGATCACAGCCGGTGCAGTTCGACACCCTGGATGAGGCTATTGCTTACATCTCTAAATTCATGAAGGTGGAGCCATCACGATGGACGGGCAGATCAAAGGTCGTCCCCGCCCTGAAATACAACAACCTTGACAGGTACTTCAGGATTTGACATGAGAGTTGTAGAATACAGGGCCAAAACTGCCATATCCAAATCTGGAATGGCTGAGCTGGATTACGCGCTGAACCCTTATTCAGGATGCCTTCACGGCTGCAAATACTGTTATGCAGTTGACTTTACCCGCATAGCGGATGCAGCAGAGAACTGGGGGGAAGTCGTTTACGTCAAGACCAACCTTATGGATCTCCTGAAGGCAGAGATAAAAGGCATGAAGAGGGGGATTGTTGGCATTTCAACTGTCACAGATCCGTACCAACCGGTTGAGGCAAAGTACGGCCTCAGCGGTGCTTCAGCTGATCTTCTCCTGAGATCTGGATTCAGGGTGACGGTCCAGACTAAGTCGCCACTTGTCAGGAGAGATGCAGAAATATATGCAGCACACAGGAATTCCAGCGATGTTGGGATCACCATCACAACACTTGATGACAGGAAAGCCAGGATAATTGAGCCCCATGCCCCATCACCCAGATCCCGCGGAAATGCCCTGATGTATCTTTCAGACTCGGGTGTTAAGACATGGATATTCCTTGGGCCCATAATACGTGGATTCAATGATGAACCTGATGAGATGGGTGCCATATTTTCTCTTGCATCACGTAGCGGCTCAAGGGTGATTTTCGATACCTATGTCCCATATGTTGCAGCCACCCGCCTTATGAACTCCACTGTTCCAGGATTTGTTGCAGAGAGATCATACCACGTGGATAAGGCATGGCACCTGAACCTTGTGAAAAACATAGAATCCATGGCAGAAAGATATGGTGTCAGGTGCAACAGCCAGCAGGAAGAATGGCTGGAGGAGAAGAAATCTGACTTCGGTACACTGTTCTGATTCTTCTCAGAAATAGAATTTTCTGAGCTGATCCAGATATGGTGACCCCTCCGGAACAACTTCCCTGATCTGCCTCCAGGTCTCGTTATTGTCATACCTGAACCTTTTGTACATGATATCCCCTGATTCTGTATCCAGGACAGCATACATGGGACGCCAGTCCCCGTCACGGGGCTGCCCTGCGCTTCCAGGGTTGATTATCCTGCCACGGTACAGCATTGGAAAGTGCGTGTGCCCAACCAGTATAAGATCGTATGAGGAATACCGCTTATCCTTCCAGACCATTTCTGCCTCAGTTGCGAAAAGATAGCCGAAGAGGTGGTTGTTTGGAGATGCGTGAGTCATGAAAATCTTCCTGCCATCTATCTCGGCCTCAATGGTTTCCTTCAGTGCGCCAAGTTTCCCCAGGTCTCCCTTTGACAGATTGGGGAGTGTAACCTCTGTTCTCGAAAATTCACTGAGATCATGCATGTCGGGTGCGCATTTGCAGTCTTCGCCCGTGACAGCCGCATAGTCGTGGTTCCCCATCACACCATAATCCATGTTCTCCATTATCAGGTCCAGGGTCTCAGCAGGTTTTGGGCCATAATCAACTGCGTCGCCAAGGAAAATTGAACTGTCAAATTTTTCCCTCTTCAGGATTTCCTTCATTGCCTCCAGATTTGAATGAATATCGGAATATATGAGAACTTTCATGCCTTATTATGGTATATTAGTATAATAGAATATTCTCTATATTCTCAATAATCAGAAATTGCAGAGATGATGGCCAGGCATATGCCGATCATGATTCGCCGGAAAGATGGATTTATGCTCAACCATGCACGGGAACTGGCATGAATCACTTTCGGATAATCGGTGCATCATGTTTCATTGCCATGGAAACTAAGATTACTGCGGAAAGGCATGTGTGATACCATGAATCAGAAGAAACCCAGTGAACGAAAAGTGCTCATAACCGCTGCAAGTTCAGGGATTGGGTTTGCCATTGCCTCTGTGCTTGCGGAAAAGGGAGCGACAATTTTCATGACGTCAGGAAGCAGCAGGATTGAGGCTTCCGCCGATTCGCTTCGAAAAAGAGGGCTCCGAGTGGAATCATCAGTCTTCAACATGGTCACAGAGGATCCGACCGACATTGTTGAGAAAGCTTCCAAATCCATGGGTGGTATTGATACGCTTGTTGTTAACTATGGCGATCCCACGCTTGCCCCTTTCATGGATATAGGAGACGAAGACTGGGACCGTTACATCTCAATGTTCATCAGGGCAACCGTAGGACTTGTGAGAGAAACTGTAAAGATCATTGGGTCGGAGGGGCGGATCATATTCATAACATCAATGACCACCAGGGAGGCCTATGAGGGATTTGCCATCTCAGGTTCACTGCGGGCTGCAGTTGTGAATCTGGGCAAGATTCTCAGCCTGGAACTTGGAAGAAAGGGAATTACTGTGAATTCCATCTCCCAGGGATATTTTCTCACGGAAAGGCTTGGCGCAGTCATAGAACGGAATTCCCGCCTGAACATGACTTCCGTTGAGGAAGAGAAGAGGAAGATAATCTCAAGCATACCTGTTGGGAGGATTGGGGAACCTGATGAAATTGGCCACCTGGTGAGCTTCCTCTGCAGCCCTGAGGCGTCGTACATAAACGGAGCAAATATCCCAATAGATGGTGGGCTCACAAGATATCCCTACTGAGAACTGAATCTTCAGGACAATGCCAACCCTTAAGAACTCATGGGTTAATATGGACTGAGAAATGGCCCAGAACGAGAGATCCACAATTTTCAAGGGAACTTCGGCCTCCCTTGATGGACAGAAAGGATCGCTAATCCTCTCTGCGGGAGGCGTTTCCTTCATCCCTGATGATGGGGGAAAAGGAATCCAGATACCTCTGGAGAAGATGTACGCGGCTTCCATTGAGGGTAGAATACTGAAGAAACTCTGCATAGTTGACAATGCTGGGAAGAGGACACTTTTCTCTGTACCGGACATGGATGAATGGAGAGGCGTCCTGGAGATGGCCATACGCATATATGATGCGCTCAATGCAAAAACACAACCTGTTGCGGCAAAGAAGGTGCCGTCATCACAGCCTGCCTCAGCTCCGTCGGTAACGTCAGTTCCTGCTTCCAATCCGGTTGTCACTCCGTCAGCGCCCCCGCCGCAGCAATCAGGATCCACCAGGGGAAGCGGCATCACACAGACCGTGACAAGGATAGTCCAGAAAGTTCCACCGGTATACAACGGGCAGTGGCCTTCCGGACAGGATTATGAGCAGTCCTTCCAGACACTCAAACTGAACCTGAGCCCAACCATTGGCAAAACTGATACCTGGGAAGCCGTAAGGAATCCCAAGAATCCGTCCTGGTATGTCCATGCTTCCGGCAATTACGGCTCCATTTACAGAATATCAACGAGAGACGGGAAATTCTATGCCCTCAAATGCTTCACCAAGAAATCTCTGAGCATAAACCAGAGATACAGCACCATCAGTTCATACCTTAACAGCCTGCAAAATGCGCCAGACTGCCTGACGCATTTCGTATATTACCCGGAGGGTATCAAGACGCGGAAGGTTAACGGCGTTTACTTCCCAATGCTCCGGATGGAATGGATCGAGGGGACAACTCTGAATCAGTTCATATCGGCACACATCTCGGAACCTAGAATCCTTAAGACAACTGGAAATCGCATTGTTGAGGCTGCTATGGCTCTCCAGTCAGCAGGTATAGCCCATGGTGACCTTTCCGGTGACAACATAATCATAGACGCAAAGGGGAAGATAAAATTCGTGGACTACGACGGAATGTTCATCCCTGCTTTCAAGGGAGAGAGAGCAACAGAACTTGGCCATGCTGATTTCCAGCATCCCGGAAGGAAGGCTGACACATACAGCGAAAAGCTTGACACCTTCTCTGTGGTTGTAATACAGCTAGCTATGCAGGCACTGGCCATAAAGCCTGAACTGTGGGAGAAATTCAACGGCGACGATCCAGACTGCCTTATACTCAGGAAGCCTGACTACCTGAAACCGTCAGAATCTGCAGCTTTCTCTGAACTCAGGAAAATCAGGAGCAGGAATATAAAGAAAATCATTGATCTTCTTCTCCAGTTCCTGTCGAAGGATCCGTTGTGGGATGGCTTTTCCCTTGACCAGATCATCACGTGATGCGTATAGCTACGATTGCCGTGTCGTCGTTGCGCATCCTTCTGGCGTTGATCTCCCTGCTTATGAATCCCTTCATGGCGTGATCATTTCCCATAACTTCCAGGATTTCCTGCGGTTTACCATGCTCCAGAATCCATTTTGAGACAGCATCTGTTGCCAGTATCACTGTGCTGCCCGGGGCAATTGTGCCGGATACTGCAGAGTATTTTGGAAGAGCCATCCTGACGTTTGCCGATATGGGGCTTCCTTTTCCGCTCCATACCAGTGACGGAGTGTTCCCGAAATCAGAATACTGCTTCAGTGGAAAAGAATCCTCGACCTTCTGGCCCTTCAGGACAAACATGCAGGTGTCTCCAACTGCAACAGCTGAATAACGGTACGATGAAGCAAGAGGCCAAGCCTGCATCAGCAGGAGAGTTGAATGGGATCCAGATACGGATTTGTTGCGAAGGAACCACGGCAGCCCGGCCCACTGTATACTGCCATACCAGTTCTTCCTGGCGGCTTTCATCACGCTTGAAAGGAGGGAATCTGGGCTGTCATCCAGGGAGAGATTGACATCCATAGCAGCCTGTGTAAGGGATCGGGCCCAGATATCAGAAAATATGGATGAACTGGCACCATCTGCCATGGCAAACTTCATCCTGGCAAGATCCCAGCTGTAGAAATCCTCACAGTCCGTGGACCTGTTGCCAAGCTTGCTCATCCTGAAGCCCAGGACCTGAATGCCGCTCATTGAAGATTTTCTGTTGGGGCCCTTGTTCCTATGTCAAGCAGTTCCAGCAGTTCGTCAAGTCCCGCATTGAATACATATGCGCGGGAGTTGCTGTTCACATCAAGCGACCGCTCCTGCGCAATGCTCAGGAAGCTGTCAGGAAGGACACTTGACATGTCGAAGAGCTGCTGTGCAAACTTGTCATCCCTTGGAAGGACAGCTTGATCGGATGGAAACGCCAGCGGCCTTGCCCCCTTAAGCTCAGAAAGATGGCAGTTCCAGAGAAGCACCTTGCCATCCGAAGTGCTCATTTCCATGATTTCCCTGGCAATTTTCATGGGATCTCCGTCGGTTGCTGCGCCATCAGAGATATTTATGACCACAGGCGGGTAAGAATCCCTGTGCTCCGCGGACCAGTCATCGATCCATTCCTTTGCAAGCTGGAATGCCTTCACCATTGGTGTGTTGGAGTTTGCGACTGGTTCAAACCACACCGGAAATTCGAATTCTGTTTCAACCTCATTTCCGTCCGGATCGGTAACTTTCTCAGTTCTCTTTTCCATTCTCAGAGGGCTGGCAGCCAGCTTCGAAATTGGAACTATGTCAGCTTCCTTAAGCAATGATGCAGCAGTATCTGCAGCGGCGCCATAGCCTATTATACCAATATCAAAATAGTCCCTGACGCCATCTGTTTTCGTGCACCTGTATATGAGCTCATAAATCTGCCTGTTTATGGCATCAGCAGCCTCCTGTGATTTTGATCTCAGTGTGCCGCCAAGTTTGTGGCTCATGGATCTGGACTGATCAACCATGAAAATGAACAGTCCTGGGTTTCGCCTGCTTATTTCAGATGTGTATGACATGATCAGACGAAGCCTTTCTTCTAATAAATTTTGTCATTCCCTCCTCTTTGCTTTACTGCGGCCGGATTTTTCAGGTTCCCCGAAGTCCATCAGACCCGGAATTCCCAGAATCACGTATGTATTATCGCCGTCATCGTCCGGATTCTCCTGAAAGATCTTTATAAGCGATTTCTCGTGATCAAGAAATTTGCTATATGTTGCATCGGATGTTCTGCCATAACTCATGAATATCCTGTCACCCTTCAGCAACTCCTTAATTTTTGGCGAGCTTCTTTCGGGATACATTTGAATTTCCTGAGCTATGATCTGCAGATTCATTGACTGGGACAGAAGAAATGATACCACGATCTCCCTTGACTGATCCTCTGAGAGCGACTGCAACCTCCTGTTCCACACCTCGGAGTCAAGTTCCTGGAACAGGGGTTCATTCAATGTGTAGTATTTCTCCACGTAATTCCTGTTTACCACTGCCTCCGGCTCATTTATGATTCCGCTGCTTACGAGGTCCCCTATGGTCTGGTAGAGGTTTGAGCGTGTAGTGCCGATGAGTTTTGACATCTGCGTCACCGTCATCCGCTTTCGGCGAACCAGCAGGGTGATAATGGAAAGTTTTGTCCTGTTGGATATGGCTGATAATAGTGTTTCAATCCTTTGATTCTGATCCATGAATGGACAAGTTTATCTATAAGCATAAACATTACGTATAAGTGTACTTATATGACTGACAATAACTTACACCTGGAAGTAAACAGGCGCATATTCTACAGATTTCTTATTGCAAGGAATCTGGCAAAGGCAAGCACTTTCCTGTTCTATGTCTACTTCATCTGGGAACTTGTAGCGAAATTTCATTCCGTTTTCCTGGCTGGCCTTGTTCCCGCTTTCTCTCTGCTGGGCTACCTCCTCATAGTAATTCCAGAGGGGCATCTGCTGGACAGGAGGAACAGGAGCAGGGTTTTTTTCATAGCAGATGGAATCCTTGTGCTGGCTTACTCACTTCTCTTCTTGGGAGACACCATTCTCATCATAATGGTTGTTGACCTCATATCATCGCTTCTGGCCTGGGTGGCTTCCGATTCACTGCAGGGCATGATAAAGAGCATCATGCCGGAGGATCAATATGGAAAAGCAGTATCCATGAATCAGACCGGAACTGCAATTTCAGAAATACTTGGGATAATTGGGGGAGGGGCAATGATCTATCTTGGCATGTCTTACCTCAGGATCTTTCTTGTGGCCTTAGCTTTCCTTTCTGCAGCCCTCAGTTTTCCAATTGTCATGGAAAGAGCCGATACTCACGGGAAGAACTATGGCGAGGTGTTTGTTTTCATCCGCAAGATGGCTTTCCTGCTGGTCTTGAGCCTGATTCTCAATGGACTCTTCATCTCGCTTGATGTTTATGGATCAGGGCTCATAAGGATAGTTCTGCATGCCCCTGCTTATTACTATACACTTTTCCTGCTGGGATTTCCTGTTGGTTCAGTTCTTGGGGGATTGCTTATCTCCATGGGAAAGATTTCTTCAAAGCTTTCTCTAATACTTGTCACCGTAGAGGTGCTGTTTATCGGCATCCTGCTGCTTGCGGTAGCCATTGATCCTGATGTCTTCATTGAGCCATTCCTGACTTTAGCCATGGGCGTTGATGTTATAATCATAAACGTGCAGCTTTCGGCTTTCTCGCTCAAAGTCATACCAAATGATCTCACCGGAAGGTACAATTCAATATCGGTTCTGTTTTCGGCAGGTGCCTCACCCGTAATGGCATTGCTGTTTTCTGCACTATCCAGATTTATCTATTTTCCCCTTGTGCTTGAAGGAGCTGCAATAATTGCCATAGCAGTTGCACCCCTCACCTATTTTGCCATGAGATCAATGATGCGTGCATTCGGGGTAAAAACGGAGGAGAGCACTACAACCTAATCAATTCCTCCAGGAGTTACACTTCTCGGATGCCCATCACCTTTTTGCTGAGGCACTGACCGGCATAATAGTTCTTGAATGCACTGTACTTATAAGGAACGTTGCAATGGAAAGTATTCCCAGGAACATTATGAAATACATGGCGTTGCCTATTCCATATGATGTGTCTATTATGGTGAAAATGAATACGCCTGCAATTCCGGCAACTGCTTTTCCAGAGTAGAGTATTCCGTTGTTGGCCGTGGAATATTTTGAACCGTACAGATCGCTGACGTGTGAAGAATACAGGGTGAAAAGTGATCCCCCGAATAGCGCAATAAGAATGGAAGCAGCAAGTATTGATATTTCAGTTCCTAGATAAGCCAGAACAGACCCAACCAGTATGAATATGAGAATGAATATTATGGCTCTCGTCCTGCCGATACTGTCCGATATCTTTCCGATAAAGGGGCGCCCTATGCCGCTTATGAGCGGGAATATTATGGTCACCAGCACCAGGTATGATATGCCGAATTTCAGAGAAAGAAACAGCAGGAAAAAGGAAAACAGCTGGAGTGGTGATCCTGCAAAGGAATAGGACGAAAAGATCAGCCACCAGCGGCCCTCTCTTATGACGCTGGCAGGTGATCTGCCGCTCTTCAAAACAGGATAATCCACAAATCTTGAGAGAGCCAACAGCACAGCCAGCATCAGTATCCCGATAATGAGCATGGGTAGCCGGAAGTTTTTGAAAATGAAAATGAAGGGATTTGCAAACACGGCACCAATTCCAAATCCCATGCCAACAAATCCAGATGCAAAGCCCCTGTTTCCCTCATTCCACTTCAGGGCCATGTTCACAGAAATTCCGTAAAGAGAACCCTCTCCAACGGAACCAACAAGCCAGAAGAGGGCAAATTCTGATACGTTCCTGGACTGGCTTGAAAGCACCAGCCCTGCTCCTGAAATTATCAGTGAGACAATGTAAACTTTCCTTGGACCAATGTAATCTGCAAAAATGCCTGAGAAGATCTGTGATACCGATGATATGATTATGAACAGTGTGAAGACCAGGCTCAGGGTATATTTGTCAATGCCTGAAACAATGGGCAGAGTGAGCTCAAATGCATTCCATGAGTACTGGAACACAGATGCGAACATCATTGTGATGAGACCTGTAGTCAGGTATCTGTTCATTTATGACACTATATTTCTTAATCAATAATTAAACAATTGATGAAAATGTACAGGTTTGCCCAGACTATCAGGTATATTGTGAATTGAAATAACGGAAAGTCCTATCTGAAACCGTTCCAGCCGGGGAGCAGGTGAAACCTTTAGTTGCCATGTTCACCAGTATTGCCCTGTGATCCGAAGTTTGAAGTATTGGCAATTTTATCAGGGTATTGATGCAATCTGATGAACACGATAATCCTGCAACGCCAATTACCGTTGCTTATGGAGACGGAATAGGCCCGGAAATTATGGAGGCAACACTATCAATAATAATGGCTGGGGGAGCCAGACTGAAGATTGAACCCATTCAGATAGGCGAATCCGTCTATCTGAAGGGTATCACCTCAGGTATAGAGCCTTCGGCATGGGAATCACTGAGGAGAACCAGAGTTTTTTTGAAGGCACCAATCACCACGCCTGAAGGAGGGGGTTTCAAGAGCTTGAACGTTACCATCAGGAAAACTCTCGGGCTTTATGCAAATGTCAGGCAGTGCCCCTCCTATGCGCCACTTGTCTTCACCAAGCATCCGAACATGGACGTGGTAATAATCAGGGAAAATGAAGAGGATCTATATGGAGGTATTGAGCACAGGCAGACGGATGAAGTTGTACAATGCCTCAAGCTCATATCGAGACCCGGATCTGAGAGACTTATCAGGTATGCCTTTGAATACGCCAGAAGATACGGGCGGCATAAGGTAACCTGCTTCACCAAGGATAACATAATGAAAATGACCGATGGCTTATTCCACAAAGTCTTTGACGAGGTATCGAAGGAATACCCGGACATTAAGAGCGAACACTGGATAGTTGACATCGGCGCGGCAAAGTTGGCTGACACTCCCGAAGATTTTGATGTACTGGTTCTTCCAAATCTTTATGGAGATATTCTTTCTGATGTGGCTGCGCAGATAGCAGGATCGGTTGGGCTCGCCGGAAGCGCCAATGTGGGGGACGGCATTGCAATGTTTGAAGCCATACACGGATCAGCTCCACGGAGAGCCGGGCAGAATGTTGCGAATCCATCGGGTCTGCTTCTTGCGGCGGTTCAGATGCTGGTGCACATAGGGCAGGGTAAGGTGGCTGAACGCGTGCATAATGCGTGGCTTAAGACCATCGAGGACGGAATTCACACCTACGACATATATGATCCTGAAGTTTCAACTGAAAAGGTTGGAACCAGAGAGTTTGCCGAAGCTGTTATAAGCAGATTGGGGCAGAAGCCAACAAAGCTGAAGGCAGTCAGCTATCCGGATAAGCTTCCACCCATTCAGATCACGCTTACACCAGGGAAGAGGCCCGATAAAAAACTTGTTGGTATTGACGTATTTCTTGACTGGCAGGGGAATCCGGAAACACTTGGGAAGAGTCTTGAAAAAGTTGCGGGACCTGAGTTCTCACTAACAATGATCACAAACAGGGGAACCAAGGTATATCCGGGCGGAATGCCAGAAACTTTTTGCGTTGATCACTGGCGCTGCCGGTTCCAACCCCCCGGATCGGCAGAGACTGTATCAGATGAGGATGTACTTGCACTGTTGACCCGACTTGTCAGGTCAGGGTATCCTCCTGTGAAAACTGAAGGTCTATTCACATTTGATGGGAAACCCGGGTTCTCTCTCGGACAGGGGCAGTGAACCTTTTCAAATCCCTTTGATCTCAGACACATCCACCTGTTTTTCTTATTTTTAATAAAAGTACTCTAAGGGATGTGGAACCCCAACAGGCATCCAAAATGATCAATTGCATAAACCATTTCTTGAAGTGATAAAACCCATGTGATGCAAAGATTCAATGCTGCAAAGTACGAAGAGATCATGGAATTATGTAATGCATATCAAAGCGTGAAGTGGGTTTTTCCTTTGAAAGAAAAGCCGCAGAACAGTGGAAAAACTTGACTTTATATTGAGAAAAAATGTGCGTGTGGCTAGTGGGAGCACTGGGATTCGAACCCAGATCTACGGGTCTCTTCCTGGTTCATAGTTCCAGTCACTCATCACAAATTCAGGTGACCCATAGTTAATCATAACCTGACTGGAGCCCGCTAGGATGGCCTGATTACCCCATGCTCCCGTTACTCTCTGTTTGCCTTCCGTTCTCTCTTCAGTCTTCGAATTCTCTTTTTTCTCCATTTCCAGCGCATTTTACCGCGCTTTTTCCAGTCTCTTGAGCTTCTCTTCAATGTTACACCTCTGAAATTTCTGCAATCCAGTAGTCACTGAACCTAGATTGAAAGGCAGTGAGTTCTTCCATATCCAATGGTTTTATTTATCTTTAACCATCCACTGCGTATTTTCTGTGCCCGGAATCTTTGAACGTGCTTGTTCCGTAATGGTGACCTGTAAAAAACGGACCGGATAACAGAATTTATTTACAAAGATTGCCTGATGATCTGTGGCAGAAGACATTGAAAGATACCTTAGCAACTTCTTCAAGGCAATGCCCTCGGAAGACCTGTATTTTGAGGCTCTTCATGAGATTGTCAAGGACCTTGTGAAGGAATATCTTAAGAGGAAGATAAACCAGAATGAAGAGATTAAGAACGAGATAATGAGTATACTTGAAAAGTTCATGGAAAGCAAATTCAAGGAATATGATGCCATGGCAAGGATGGCAAAGGTCACTGCTGAGATAGGACTCCTCAGCACACCCAGTTCCATAAAGGATGAGGCTGTATCGGATTTTGTAGGCACATTCAGGAAAGAAATCGAAGAGATCATTAAGAAAACTTTCTGATTTATGGACTAGGGTTTTCAAAATTTTTTATTATTGTAGATCGTGAGTGAAGATCGAACATTGTCATTATTGAAGGGTTCGGCGAGAAATTCATCATCTTCTGGTAATCTGTCTGTGACTGCCAGGTTGATGAGTTCACATACCTCACTCCCCTGTAATTCCCCAGATAGTGCGAATGTATGTGGCCAGTTATGAAAATATCCGGAACTTCCTCAATAACATGATAATCATTGGGCGACGGGATCAGGGGTGTCTTTCCACCATACTTAGGGGCAAGATGCCTTCTCTTCAGCATTTCTTCTATGGCCTTGCCTATGGATGTGTAATTGGCGCCGGGGACAAGCTCTATCATGTCGTTCAGGGACATACCATGATAAAGCAGAACGTTCTTGCCCTCCAGCTTCAGGTTGAAAGGGTTTGGAAGCATGACGGCATTCTCCGGAAATATTTCCTTCAGCTTTCCGGTGAAATTCGGCTGAGGCTCAGCAAGCCTGACCACATCGTGATTTCCCGGCATGACGAATATCTGTATGTCCTCCGGGATCTCGCTAAGGTACTCGCCTAGTTTCCCGTATTGTTCAGAGGGGTTAATGAGTTCCAGATCATCCTCCTGTCCGGGGTAGACACCAATACCATCAACCACGTCACCGCTGAGAATGAGATATTTCAGGTTTGCTGCTTCCTTGTCTGAGGACTTTATCCAGTTCAGCAGCCTGCGGAAATCATCCTTCCTGAATGTTTTGGAACCTACATGAATGTCGGATAGTGATGCGACATATACCGGTTCCTTCCCAGTATCCTCCATGACACGATACGGTATGTCCGGCCTGACAATCTCGTTTGGAAACAGGACAGGTTCTCCTGGCCCCCTGCTGACAGACCCAATCACCCCGATGACTTCGTCCTGGATGATGAGTTCGTTGGACAGCCCCTTGTCCTTCATTATTATTGCCTGGATGCTGTCGTCCATGTCTTCAAGCAGTACACGCTTGTGGCCGTTCCTGGTGACATCCACGGATGACACCATGCCAACAATTTTTACCTCGCCGTATGTCTTCTTTGCCGTCCTTATGTCCATGGACCCGCGCATTGTCCCAGAAAGTGATACGATTTTCCTCAATTTCTCGTACCTGCTCACGAACATCTTCCGGAAGTCCTCAACTGAGCTGTTCACCCTTATGTCCGGCAGGTTGACTTCATAATCCATTCTCTCCGTTTTCTGTTCACCGCGAATCAGCTTTCTAACAGTCTTGTCATCAATATATCCTGCTGATTCAACCTCCTGCGACAGGAGCCTTGGTATGAGCGATCCCATGCTCCTTTCCAGTATGATGTTAAGTGCCTGCGGTGAGACAAGAATTCCGTGCTTGTGGAAATACTCCAGGATCGAGACTCTGTCGCTGAAAAGCTGATCCGGCATGATTGCCAAATAGCCCTAGTTTACTTAACCCTTTAGTGTAATTCCGTTACCCAGTGAACACAATAAGGATTTATTTTTTAAGTGAATGCACATACCGTGTCAAAAGCAGAGGATACCGCGGGCTTCATAGCAATGGCCTCATTCTGGGCCCTGAACTACCCGCTCGTTAAATTCGCCATTGTTTACCAATCCTCATTATCACTGCTGTTTTTCCGAATATTCTTCGCAGCCATAGCATCCTTCATAATCTTCAGGAAAGGAATCCACTTCCCACGTGATCTGGCCACGAACCTGAAGATTCTGGTATTCTCCATTCTTAACCTCATATTTTTCATGGGCTTCTGGTTTGTTGGAGAATCAACGGAAAGTTCAGCACTTTCATCCATCATAATTTATTCATATCCTGTGATCACCATTGCACTATCGGCATTGCTGCTGGGAGAGAAGCTCTCACGGGCAAGGGTAGCCGGAACTGCTGTGGGCTTTGCCGGGCTCATTTTTATCTTCATCCAGCAGCTCTTCATAAGACCCGGACTGGGGCTTGTGCTTCTTATTCTGGCTGCCATCAGCTGGTCGCTGGCAACAGTATTCTTCCGCAAGTACCTCCTTGAGGTGGGAAGCATGACAGTGAACTCACTGCAGTTTCTATATGCACTCCCCATTGTTGCGGCAGTGGTTTTTCCATTTCACCTTGTGAACTTTGCGAGGCTGACACCCCAGTTCCTTATCATCATGATATACATGGGGGCCCTGAGCACGTCCGTGGCTTACTGGATTTACATGAGGCTCTACACAAAGTATTCCGTGTCGGAAATCTCGGCCTTTTTCTTCACGGTTCCAGCCCTGTCAATAGTTTTCAGCTATTTCATCCTGAAGGAAAATAACACCCTGTTCACGTATGGTGGGTTTGCGCTCATTGGTGCCGGGATATTCCTGAGTTCCTGGAAGAGCAGGTCTGCCCGCGATGAAAAAATATTGGAAGCCCCCGGCGAAGAGGTCTGATTCTGGACAGCTACAAACAGAGTTGTGCGCTGAATAGTTTTATAGGTTCCTCCCCATGAAGTCCTGAAGATGCAGGAACTACGTGATCTTTGCTCTGAAATATCAATGTGCAAGAAATGTGATCTGTACCTCTCCAGGAAAAATGCTGTATGCGGTTTTGGCAGCGATTCACCACGCATAATGATAATTGGTGAAGCACCTGGGGCAAAGGAGGATGAGGTGGGAAAACCGTTCGTCGGCAGAAGTGGACAGCTCTTGAACAGGGCACTTGAATATGCCGGGATTCTTCCCCATGATCTGTATATAACAAATTCTGTGAGATGCAGACCGATGATAGGAAAATCTCCAAAGATGGGCGAAATAAGGCAGTGTTCTGACTATCTGAAAAAGGAGATTGCTGCACTCAGGCCTCGCATCATGGTTCCAATGGGCAATGCTGCCCTAAAATCAGTATCTCTAATTTTGGGGTCAAACCTGGGGAAGGTCTCAGAGGTTGAGGGGCGCTTCATGTATCTTTCAGGACATATACTTGCCCCGCAGTACCACCCCGCAGCCATATTGCGGAATCCCAAAAGGATGGAAAGATTCAAGGACAATTTCGTAAGGATTTTCCGCCTCATGAATGACATACAGGACGGCATAAGCAACAGTGTTCTTGAACTGCATTCCGTGAAGGTGTTTTACTGAACAGTCAGTGGGTGTAGTCCTGCCAGTTAGTCGCCCCCATTAACTGATATCATCTGGCTCCAGCATATTATGCCATGAAGAATTTGAGAAGGATCAGCGCCTTCTCCTTGCGAAATAGAATGATACCGCTGCACCGATTACGAGAATGGTGGCAATGACGTAGTAAGCTGCTGGAGATGACCTTGGAGGGGAAGTGACATTAACGTTATTGGAGGACACGACGGCATATCCTGGAGTTGAGATTGTATAGGATGGATCAATGAGCAGTGACACGTTAACATTTCCTCCACTGAGGCTCCAGGAATAATTGCCAGTTGTTCCTGCGTTGTAACTGAAGGTCGTGGTATTTGTGGCTGCATCATATGTTCTGTTCCACTTTGTCAGGGAGACCTGAAAGGCAGACAGGTTGAACACGTTCACGCCGGAATTGTTGACCTTGACGATTCCGCTGTAGCTGCCTCCCAGACTCAGACCACTTGTAACCTGGAATGATCTCCATGAGAGGTTGGCGCTGTGGTTGCTGAAAATCCCGCTGATATTCATTGCCAGTTCTGCAGAAGTCTGGATGACCATTACCTTATATCCGTCTGTAGTTGAGTTGGAAACGCTGCTGACTAAGCTGTATGATAGATTCTGAAGCACAGCTTTACTGTCCCTTTCCTGAATGGAAGCATTTACCGCTTTGAAAGCCGTTGAATTATCTGAAATATATCCATTATATGAGGAATTCTCCGGCAAAATTCCTGATACAACAGCCAGCAGGGATGATAATAAAGTGGATGATTCTGAAACATTTACTGTCAGTGTTGAATTGAAATAGGCGTTCACAGTTGCGCTATCATTATCTGGATTCAACATAACTGTAACGGAAGTTGCGTTGACTGCAGGCACCAGAAGGATTGCCACGGCAATCACGGCAAGTGCAGCAATAGCCACGGGTTTTTTCATCATTCCATGCTAATTGAATTCTGGAATATAAACAGATGGAAAGGGATTTTTTCCCTCTACACCTGATAAATCTGGTAATTTGGAGGCTCACTGACTATCCTTATGTCATGTGGATGGCTCTCCCTCAGGCCACTGGATGTTATCTTGACAAACCTTGATTTTGTCTTGAGTTCGCTGATATCCCGCGCTCCAACATACCCCATTCCTGACTTCATTCCTCCCGTAAGCTGGAAAAGAACCTCGTCAACTCTTCCCTTGAATGGAACTGCTCCCTCGACGCCCTCTGCTACAAACTTGTTTGATCCAATCTTTCCGTACCGATCGGAAATTCCAGTCTGTATGGCGCCCAGTGAACCCATTCCCCTGTAAGCCTTGTATTTCCTGCCGTTCATTATCATCTCGGATCCGGGGCTCTCCTCTGTTCCGGCGAATATTGACCCAAGCATTACCGCATCGGCCCCTGCAGCTATGGCCTTCACAATGTCCCCTGAAAAGCGGATTCCGCCATCTGCAATAACCGGGACACCGTGCTTGGCCGCAATCTCAGCCACATCTGAAATAGCAGTGATCTGTGGGACTCCGATTCCAGCGATGATTCTGGTAGTACATATGGAACCGGGCCCTATCCCAACTCTCAGGCCGTCCACATCAAGTGAGATGAGATCCTCCGCAGCCTCGGCGGTGGCTATATTACCTGCCACTATGTCAACCGATACAAGTTTCCTCATCTTCTTGATGGAGTTCAGCACATTCTCATTGTGGGCGTGAGCAGTATCAATTACTATGGCATCCACGCCCTCCTTTTCAAGTGCCTGCGCCCTTTCCAGATCAAAGGGGCCAACGGCTGCCCCAACAAGAAGCTGGCCGTTTTCATCCCTGCTTGCTTCCGGGAATTTCTCCCTGTTTCTTATGTCCTTGGCGGTTATGAGCCCCACAACCCTGCCATTCCTGTCCACCAGCGGCAGCTTCTCTATCCTGTTCTTGTGCAGTATCTCCACCGCTTCCTCAATTGGTATATTGTCATTGGCGGATATGACCTTCCGGATCATTATGTCCTCAACAGTGTTTCTTCCCTTTCCTGCAAAGTCCAGATCCCTGCGGGTCACGATGCCCACCAGTTTCTCGCCGGAGACCACCGGAAGTCCCCCGATGTTCTTTGTCCTCATTATATCCCTGAGATCGTCTATTGTTGTCTCAGGGGATACAGTGTGCACATTCCTTATTACAATGGTCTCCTCTCTTTTGACTCTTCTTACAAAGCCTATCTGCTGGTTCATGGTGATGTTTCTGTGAATTATTCCCAGTGCCCCCTGCTTTGCCATGGCCATTGCCATCCCGCTCTCTGTGACTGTATCCATGGGGGAACTGACAATGGGAACCTTGAGTTTTATGTGCCTGGAAAAATTTGATGAAATATTTACTTCCCTAGGTTCCACTGCAGTCCTGGAAGGAATCAGAAGGACGTCGTCATACGTGAGGGCTTCCCTTATCTGCTGGAATTTATCTGTGAACATGTTGACGTAAGGCTAAACGCCTAAATAAATCTGTTCAGAGCCCATTTGGAATATCCATTCAGTGGCCCTGTACAGGTCTGGATCAGGATTCAATCCCATACAGTTCATGGGCTATGGATGAAGCAAATTCAATGGATTTTAAGGTTTCTGTGGTAAACTCATACCTTACAAGAGAATAGTACCGCTTCATTATTGCACTGGAAAT
>DAJC01000005.1 GCA_002498845.1 Thermoplasmatales archaeon UBA509
AGGAGAAATTATGGCCATTGAGTCTGTAGGATACCTGTGGAGGCGGCATCACATAGGCTCCAGGATTCTTGAATTCCAGCTCATAGCTGAATTTTGATGGTGTTGATCCCAGTGATGGCTGCGAGAAGTTGGTGCTTCCCCTCAAGAGAGTAACGAGACCCGGATAATCCTGAATGATGGCATATTCGCTTATGCTGAAATTTCTCAGGCTGCCGGAACCATCAGATAAGATCGTGGTGTTGACCATTGCAACAGTGCCGTTTATCATGCTGTAGTTTATGGTGACATTCAATTCTGCAGGGAATGTGGCATTTGTCTCAAAGGAAATGCTGCCGGTATTCAGAGAAGATGTGTAGTTTATTGCCCTGGGAGTGGATGTCCCTATGGCGGAGACTGGAATATCAGGGTAGTTGGAATACGATGAATAATTATAGTTCAATGATCCGGAAGTGCCATTTTCCACCGGGTATGCGAAGGCAAGGCCGTAAAGGGTTGAATTTGATGTGAATGACATGGTTGTGTTGGCACCCATTATTGCAGCTGCACTGATTTTCTGCATATAGGGAGGTGAATGGAACACAATTCCCTTCTGGAATATGCCTCCAGCAAATATGATGCTGGATCCAAGCAGTTTGCTGGCATTA
This sequence comes from Thermoplasmatales archaeon UBA509, assembly GCA_002498845.1. GTDB lineage: Archaea > Thermoplasmatota > Thermoplasmata > Thermoplasmatales > Thermoplasmataceae > UBA509. The sequence continues at coordinate 645 of DAJC01000005.1, forward strand.
CCAATACCCACACTGCCGGAGAGGAGCTGTGAGACCTCTTTGGAATTCACATAACCCGTAACAAACAAGGAACTCCCTACAGAGTTTGAGCTGGCGCCTGGAACAAGATATCCACTGTCAAGTCCGGACATGAACATGGGAAATGATCCAGTGGACGGCATGTATGGCGAAACGCTACTGAGAAGATCATAGGTTGTGCGGGTATTGGCTGAACCTGCGCCATACAGATACAGTGTGGTGTTGAATGAAACATTGGAGATGAAGTTCCCGGGGAGAGTGAAGGAGCCAAGAAGACTCACCGCGGAATCATTCAGTGATGATGATATGGATGAGGCTTCACCTGATGCCATCGCAACTGTGTGGTTATATGATCCTGGGAAATCTTCCACTATGGTTACGGGAGGGATGAGATTCAGGTATCTGTTGAACTCCCCGCCTATGCCTGATGATGTGGTGAAGGAGGGTGACAGCCCGAAGAGACTGTCTGATTCAATGGCATTCACAAGATCTGTCAGGTTTGATGAAACAGCGACCATTGTGAATAAGGAAGAATTTTTCTGAGCATCGCCTGCCCATCCCGAAAATGCAGTACTGTTTGTTCTCTGGAGATAACCGTAAACGCCGTAAGTATCCCCATAGGCACCCACAACCCCTGCTGCGTAATTTATGCCGGAAACATTTGAAAGGTTCAAATGAGCCTGTGAATCTGAGTATATGCCTGAAATATAATGTGACGGAAGCGGAGCCATAAATAATGGAGATGAACCACTGGCAAGCATCTGCATGTCATGATTTCCTGCTGGCAGAATGCCATATTTTGCGTTCTGATTTTCTTCAACGTGAAATACCGGAGCAATGGATGCAACAATCAGCACAGCTATGGCTATGACCACAATAACAGTGCCCGCTCCCTTTTTCCGTCCTTTCTTTCCTGAAGATGGATCAATGATCCTGTTGGCGTACTTTCCAACCAGACCGGCCACAACCACAAATATTACAAAATTTGCAATTATGTAAGGGACAAAGAGAAGGAGGACTTTTTCCACAACAGGATATATGGATGAGCCTCCCGGAAGGGCCTGAGTCACAACGGCAGGGTTGACGCTGAGGCCTCCCAGGGAAAGTGATCCTGTCAGGAATGATACAGCAGAAATGAACCTGCCCAGTATTGGTTCAGTAAGAATGCTGTATAGATTTGTTCCCGGTGGTGGTACCAGAGAACCGGAGGACAGTGACTGGATGAGCCCTGTGCTGGTGGAAAAATTAAGACCGGTGCCGCTGAATGAAACGAATAAGGTTGCGAGAGCCAGGCCCATTACACCAGATACTGTGACATATGTTGCAATGGCAGCACCCACGGCCTTGCTGCCTTTCCGCGATCCAAGTCCAACAATTACGCCCAGCAATATCCATACACCCAGAAGTATGGGCCAGTGGAGGGGATCTCCCATGTACAGAAACATCAGCCCCATGACAATGGCAAGGCCGGAACCAAAATAAGGGGTAAGCCAGTGAAGCAGGGCAGAATAGTATGTGGAAAGGGAGTAGTAGCCAATCACCAGGGCCGCGGTCACACCCAGAATGTAGCCGGTTAATTTTCCCATGAAAATATACATAGATAACGATATTTCAATTTGACGGTTACCTGCAAATTGGAGATAACATGATTTCAGAGGATAGGGTTCCTAAAAGAAGTGCCGCCTGACAGGAGAATTACAGATATTTAGGGAAGAAGCTGTCTGGCAAAGCATGAAGTCTTCAGTATCTGAACTGGCATGCTTATGACTGTTGACGATATAATGCATGCATATGTCAGGAAGCTACTGGATCAGCGCCAGAAGTGCAGCAAAAGTAGTGGAACAGAGAGTGAAACAGATAAGTGCTGGTGATATGCTGAAGGTGGAGAGTTTCAAGCGGGACAGGTGGATCCAGTTCACAAGAAATGAGGATGATACATACGACATCGTTGAACATGGCTTCTCCAGTGCCATGCTGACTGTAAGCAGTGCAGATCTTAAAGGAGAAATCAAACGCCTGATTGACGTGGAGTTCCCACGCAGTAACCAGCTAAGGATTCACCTCTCGAAATCGAATGAAGCAATACACAGGAAAACAAATGGGGAATAGCTTCAGCAAATCTTTTCTACCATGATCCCCATCATGCAGCATGGAAAAGGGGATCGAAATTGCATTCCAACTGAACAACGACAGTGAGGGGACAAAGACTGTTCTTGCCCTCGCCGACCTCACAGGGAATTATTTCCTCAAAAATCTTGACCTTGACTGGAGGGTTTTTCATGTCACGCTGGACAGGCAGAAATATTTCCGGGTGCTTTTCACCGGCAAAAAAACTGGCGCACTCCATCCAGAAGTCCACAGGGAAATAAAAGAAAAGTTCGATTCCATGTCAAAGTTGCCATATCCTGAACTGATGCACCTGTACGACAGAGAATCTAAATCAGGTGATTTCAGGAAATGCACAATAAAGGAGATACAGGAGGAGTATGACCTCTGGCAGGATAGGTTCTGGCAGTATTTCTGACTATCTTCTAGCGTCTATTTTCTTGCTCAGCACATCCAGCGTTTCCTTGATGTCCCGGATATCCTTGGATATTTTCGGTATGGTCTCCATATAGATTCTTTCAAGCCTCTCTATTTTCGCCATCAGTACCTCTGCGCCTTTGCTTGGCAGTATTATGGTACCCGGATCCACTTTCTCATCTGCTAGCTGCTGCATTTCAATTTCCTGCGATCCCCCGTCGGCCGTCCCTACGAGACTCGGGTTGAGTATCTGATAATCCCTTGCTGAAACGAAATTCGAAAATATGTATTCCGAGAGCTTCTGCCCCTTCTGTAATGCTCGGTAACATACCTGAGGATCAAGGGTTTCCCGCAGGCCGTTTGAATAAATGATTCTTATCTGGGCCCTGTCACAGAATGGATAGTCAAATGTGTGGAGCTTCTCGTTAGCCTTGCTTTCAAGATCCTTGTAAATGCTGAATGGAATCTTTTCCTTGAGTCTCTTTACCTCGCTTGACAGGAGAAGTATACGGTTGAATCTATCGGCCTTCTCAATCTCCTCTTTAAGTGAACCGTAGTCAACCATGTGTCTGTCATTCGTACTAATGTACTAAAAACTTTGCACTGAACGTGCTGCAGGGAAATACGCAAGTTCAGGGTTCCCAATCACAATTACCGGATCACAGTCCTGCACAGAGATAGTGTTCTGGAATGCCATGGAAATCTTAAGCCCTGAAATTTCTAAGAATTATAAGATTACGGCTCGGATACCTATGAAAAAAAATAAAATATTGAAAATTTACGGCACTGTCTGATCCTCTGCACGCTGATCGATGTAGGGATCAGTCCATTCACGATGGCTGAACTGATCCTTGAATCCTGAAAGAACTCCCCATGGGTAGAAAACTGCAATTGTCACAGCGATGACTATGCCAGTTGCCCACGTGAATGGAATAAGACTGCCCAGAGGGCCGTGATAACCAAGGAATGAGATCATCGGACCGGTAAAGCCATCCGATCCTATCATGACCATTACTGTTATGTAGACTATGTAAACCATGTACCACATGGCATTCCTGGCGCCTATCTTTACCCTGCCCAGTATTCCAAATACCGCTGAGGCAGCGGCTACCAGCATTACAGCATATGGTTCCGAAGGCCATCCAGTCCAGAAAACTATAAGCGAGCTGAGTCCAACGGAAAGCGGTGCAAGTATCTTCATCCCTCTGACCATCTGATCAGGCCGCGTAACCCCCTGGCGCCTCGTCACCATCAGTGCAATTGGATTGACCACAAGCCCGAGATAACCGGCGGCAGTTGCATCGTCGATGAACGTATAAATGGAAGGATCAGGCGCAGTTACAAGGACAAGTACAGCACCAAGCACTGCAAAGATAATGAGCGACCAGATTGGAACTGCGTGCTTCACGTCAATCTTCTTGAGGGCCTTGCTGATGAACCCTGACCTGCCCATTGCGAAGAGAACCCTGGTTCCACTTCCCAGATAGATGTAGCCTGTTACAAAGGGTGTCAGAAGTCCTGTGATCAGTGCCGCTATTAGAATGTAAAGGATGCCTGTGTTCCCGGCGAATGTGAAGAACGGATTTGTCTTGTTTGCAACAGCGTCATATAGCCCTAAAAAATTTCCCCTGGAAATATTGAATGTGCTCCAGTGAAATCCCATTATGACGGCAAATGCAATTCCTATGTAAATCAGTGATTCTATTATCACCGTCATGATTATTGCCTTTGGAATCTTTTCCTTCAGTTTTGTCTCCTCTGCAAGATCTGGAATGACACGAATTGAACCGAAGTCATACATTGCAAATGGCATTATGCCAAGAACAGCAACGCCTCCATACGGCAGAACTCCATAGGAATAGAGATTCTTGTAGTTGAAGACTGCTCCAATGAGGCCAATGACCAGTGACAGGTAGAAGAAGAGCTTCACTATTCCAATCTTCAATGTAGAGGTACCGAATTTCTTTATACCAAAGTAGTTAAATGGCACGAAGGCCAGAAGCATTGCTGCACCTGCAAGAACCCCGATGACGGTTGGATGTCCAAGTGAGTTGATGAAGGCATCCTTGAAGAAATAGTCCAGACCGTAAAGTATTGCCACAACCTCTATTGGAGGTATAAAGATGTACCATACCAGGTCGGAAAATGAGTTGATCAGGTTTGTCATCCGGCCATGAGTATATATGGAATACCTGGTGGGGCCGCCTGCTTCGGGATACACCCTGCTCAGCTCCATATACGTGAAACCTACAAGTGAGTAAATGAACGCACCGAACACAAATGCAAGTATTGCACCGGGGCCTGCGGAACCAACCATCTCTATGGTTCCGAAAAGTGCCCCATTTCCCAGGGCACCCACAACGCCAATCATAACAAGCTGCGGGAAGGTAAGTTCCCTTCGGAGTCTGTGTCTCCTGATTCTGTGTTTTGGTTGATCCAATGTGTTGTCCATGATAATCATTAGCCGCAATATCTTATAAATTTTGTTAAAATTCGCATGAAAACAATTTAATATATGTAGCTAATCATGCGACTTATTCAAAATATGTTAACAGTTAAATTATCATCCTATAAATATAAAAGCCTTATATCAATGTTATCTTTACATTCATTAAAATGACCTGAATGCATAAAATGTATAATTGTAGTGTTTAAGGATAACATTGCATTGATTTATCGTGTTGCAATAAATTCACAAATTATCTGGATAGATTATTCCAAAATTATAATGTGAACATTATTTCATATTTTTTGCACCTATACCAAAACATAAATCAGTTTACAAATTAAGGTCAGGAAGCATCATGGGTTCCGTGGAACTTTTGAAACAGGTGTCAGAAACAATGGGATACGCCGGAAATATAAAGCCGGATATTCAGAAAGCATTCATAGATTTCAACAGGGCCGTAATTTCCCCGGGAAGTCTGAGTTCCAAGACAAAGGAGCTTATTGCCATAGCAACGTCCCTCACCGGTACCTGCGAGTGGTGCATAACGTACCATACCAAGATGGCACTGGATATGGGGGCAACAGTGGAGGAAATAATTGAAGCATCGTATGTTGCTGTACTTATGGGAGGGGCGCCAGCACTTATGCATATGTCACTGGTACATGATGCCATAGAATCTTTTTCAAAGCAATAGTTCCAGAATCAAATTATTAATTCAATGAGGAAATACATGCCTATGAATGATTACAGCTATCACAGGACCGTGAAGATCAGCGCCGACAAGTGCTTTGCACGAATCTCGTCCATGGTCAAGGAAATAGGCTTTATTCTTCTCTCTTACGTGGACATGCAGGAAATAATGAGAAAGAATTTCTCTGATGAATTTCATCCCTATTACATACTGGAAGTTTGCAAACCAGCCGCTGCCAGGGAAATGATTGGAATGAATGAGGAATATGGTCTCTTCCTCCCATGCAAGATTGTTATTGACGAGAGAAATGGTGCTACTGAGCTCATGCTTGCCAGAGTTTCCAGGCAATCTGCCGATTACCTCTCTGCTGACCCATCTGTGGCGAGAAAATACGAGGATGAACTAACCAGCATGCTTGAGAAAATCTGAATTTTCCTGATCAAAAACCTTTTTATCAATCATGCAGATGGGATAAGGTGAAATCGGGACATGGATTGCGGAATGTTGTCCTTGCCGTCACTGTTGTTATAGTTGTTGCAGTGGTGTCATACGGGGTGTTTCCGTATGCCGTTTCAGCAAACATCAAGGATCTGAAGCCGGATACTACGGTATATCTGTATGGCAACGTATCTTCAAGGATAGCGGTCGGCAACTTCGGCTTTTTTTACCTTAACCAGGAAAACAATTCCGTTAAGGTATTCTGGAATGGAACAATGCCTGCTGTAGGCGAGAATGTGCTGGTTCACGGCACAGTAAGCCAGAAACCTTTATTTGGTGTCTACGTTCAGGCGTCGAGTGTATCACAGTGGTATTTCTGATTTCCATTCACTTGCTGCCTTACTGCATAAGTTCATATCTGTTGATATAAAGCGGCCCCATTTCGTCATAATAAACGGATTTGAAACCGTGCCTGGCAAAGATAGCGTCAAGATCCTCCCTTGATATCCTTATGCTGATTGGTGGCCCCATCTCCGTGGCATCTTTCTTGAATTCGGCTATTGCTATCTTCAGTTTTCCTGATGATTTCTTCTTGATATCCTCCAGCATGTCATCACGACAGGCGAAATCGTGGAAACTTGTGACCATAAGGGCTGAAGTGAAGCCAGTCACCGGAATTCCATTGCAAACATCGGCAATAACAGGATGTATATTCCTGTGACCATCCCTGGCAACAGCTTCCTGAACAACCCTGTGGCCCTCTTCATTGACATCGATAGGATAAACATCCCTGACAATGGCTGCAAGCTTCAATGAAAACATGCCATCGCCACTGCCCACGTCTATAACAACATCGTCCGCAACTGGATCTAATGATTTAAGAATCCTGTCAACATCAAGAAATGAAGACCTTCTTCTGTGCATATGGCCATAATCGTGTCCGTGCCAGTCCATGTAAGTTTATGGCAATTTCATTTATGAATGTGTTGAATTAACCCTGCGCAGCAAATCAACATAATTGTGCTGCAACATGTGAGTCAGTGAAACTGGTTCCTGACTTTTCCTTGACAACAATCCAGAAGTCAGTTAGACTAATCACCAACAAAGACAATCCTGCTGCCCTGGTACTCTATTCGGAAATCCTCCCTTTTCAATGAATCTAGAGCTTTGCATATTTCCGCCTGCCTGGATTCATCCGAATAGATCAACATGAATCCGCCTCCGCCCGCACCTATCATTTTTCCGCCAATTGCGCCGTTTTCCATTGCAGAACCGTAGAGTGAATCAATCCATGTATCCGTAATGCCGGCTGCCAGAGATTTTTTCTCGGTCCAGTTTACGTGCATGAGTCTTCCCACATCATCCATATTTCCTGAAGACATGGCCTGAAACGTTTGATATGCCAGATCCTTCATTCTATCATAGCTGGAGACCTTGACCTCAACATTCCTGGCCTGGTTTCGGTGTATGTCGGTTGAACTCCGCTCCCTGCCTGTATAGAAGAGAAGCAGTGATCGCTCAAGTTTATTCCTGCTTTCCTCGCTCATTATGACAGGCTTTACCTCCACACGTTCATCAGGATAGAATTCCATGAGCTGTATGCCGCCATAGGCAGCCATATACTGATCCTGCTTTCCGCCTGGTTCGCCAAGAATCTCCCTTTCGATTCTTACAGCCTCCTCTGCCAGCTGCTTTGGGGAGGCATGTTCACCAAGGTATGCATGCAGAGCGTTGAGGAGCCCAACTATGAAAGTGCTGCTTGATCCCAGTCCAGTGCCCCTTGATGGTATGTCTGATATGCTCACAATTTCGATGCCCCCCTCAATGTTCAAGAGTTTCAGTGCTTCACGAACTGTGGGGTGCTTTATCTGGTCCACTCGATCAACAATCTCGGTTACTGAGTAACTGACACGGATACGGGAATCAAACTTCTTGTTGACAATCACGTATATGTATTTGTTTATGGAAGCAGAAACCACGGCCCCCGGCCCATGTTCACGATAATAAGAAGGTATGTCCGTGCCCCCTCCCACAAAAGTTATCCGGAGAGGGGTTCTTGACATTATCATCCTTCTTTTCCCTCCGGATGCCTGCATTCCAGACTCAGTCACTGAACCACCTTAAGATCACTTATAGTAGCGGTTGATGAGCTCAAGGCCCTGGTCAAGTGCAATCTTTGGAGTGAATCCCAGTTTGCCCTTCATCTTGGTGGTGTCGGCAAGCGTCTCCATGACGTAGTTCTTAACCGGCATGGGTATGTACTCCGGCTTGATATTCTTCCCTAGCATCCTGTTAAGTTTTTCAACAAGCTCATTGAGGCTGTAATTCTTTCCATATCCCACATTGAATATCTCAAAGCCCTTAATGTCAGCGGCCTTGATCAGAGCATCTGCAACATCTCCCGCAAAGATGAAGTCCCTTCTTTGCTCGCCATCACCATAAATGACAGGTGCCTGATTTTTCTTCATTGCCCAGAGGAACTGCGTGGCAAGGTTGGCATATCCTCCCTTTGACAGTTCATGGTAACCGTAAACTGAAAAGAAACGCATTGCTGACACATTGACACCATGAAGTTTCTGGTAGAGGAGACCAAGCCTCTCAGAGGCAATCCTTCCTTCAGTGTAGAGATCAGTGACATCAGGTATGATGTCTTCCCTGTGCGGTGGTTTTACACCATTGTATATTGATGATGTGGATGAGAAAACCACACCAGAACCATGTTCCTTTGCGTATTCGAGAACGGCGGTCATGCCGGCAACAACCTCTGATACAAGCATCGGGTTGTCCCTGTACATGGGTGATGCAGAGTAAAATCCCAGATGGAATACCGTATCGGCATCCACATCAAGCCTGGCAATGGATTTCGCGTCATCGTTGATAACCTTCAGGTTCTCTGATTCAAATTCCTTCAGGTTCTGGTTTGACCCAGTGTGGAGATTATCTATTACTATTACCTCATTGTCATTAACAAGTTTTTCCACCAGGTTCGTCCCTATGAAACCGGCTCCGCCGGTCACTATAACTGTCTTGTTTTTCATACAGTGTGGAAAGTGAAAGGAATATAATAAATAATTCTTGCTTGGACTGCCCTTTCAACATAGCAAAAAACATTGCCGGTAAGGCAAGTGCCTCATCAGCATGAGTGTCAAAGGACAACTGCTGAAAATTTATAGATGGATACTGAGGAATCCTTCCATGCGTTGGAACTGAGCCCTGCCTTCTCACAGGTAGCCTCAAGAAATTCAAGAGGGCCAAAACCGTTCTCCGTGGCAACCTGTGGAAGCAGTACGCCTGAAGTCACAGGGCTCACAACCATCAGCCCTTCCTTGCCTATCTTAAGATTCTGAATATCCTTGGACTTCATGGGCTCCAAGGGGCCGAGTACCGTGATCTCCACCTCAATGTTATCCAGCTCAGATTTTGATACCGACCTGAATCTTGGATCTTCCGAGGCAGCCAGAACCGCAGCCCGCCTTGTGGCATCCCAGATCTCAAATGTGGGATATATGTAGCCAATGCATCCCCTCAGTTCCCCCCTGTTCTTCAGCGTTACAAATACTCCTGCTTTCTTTTTCAGAACTGGGTCATCGATCCGTGGATGGTATGCCATGCCGGAGAGATTCGACCTGATGGCAGTTATGGCTATGTCTCTGAGTTTGACTCCGTCAACCTCACTGAGGTTTTCAAGAAACTCCTCGGATACATCACCCTGCATGTTCATAGAATCACATGCGGATTGGTTTAATCTACTTTACCGATTGACAGATTGTCAGTATTCACCTGCGGTCTTATTTTTATTTAAGTTGAAATTCATAAAATCCAGCTGAGACCAATCCTTAAAAGCCAGTATTGCTTATTTATCAAATATGCAGGATGATCGATCTCCCTCCGTAAGCGGCGCATTCTATCCCTCAGACCCGGAACAGTTGCGAGATTCAATAAACTCCATGATATCCCTTGTTCAAAATCAGATTTCAGTTGACCCGGAAAAGCTGATAGGTGTTGTTGTTCCCCATGCAGGTTACGTCTATTCCGGCCAGACGGCAGCATATGCATATTCCCTTTTGAAAAACTCTTCTGCAAGAGACTTTGTAATCATAGGACCAAACCATTCATCCTATCCACCTGAGACTTCTATTTATCCGGCGGGTGCATGGATAACTCCCCTTGGAAGATGCCCGGTAAATGCCAATGAGGCAGAAGAAATAAGAAACTTAGTCCGGGGATCAAAACTGGATGAGAAGGCACACGGGAAAGAGCACTCCGTTGAGGTTCAGCTTCCTTTTCTTCAATACCTGTTTGATGGAGATTTTACCTTCGTGCCAATCATAATGGGAGACCAGAGGCTGGAAATGGCCACATATCTGTCGGATGGCCTCTCGTCTCTTGGGAAGCTCCCCATGATAATTGCGTCTTCAGACCTGACACATTATGAGCCGCTTGAAACCGCCAGAAGAAAGGACAGGATGCTTCTTGATGCAGTTGAATCCCTTGATCTTCACAGATTCTACCGAACGCTTGAACAGAATGTCATCACTGCATGCGGTTATGGCGCCATTGCCACCCTGATGTCGGTAACTGCGAAACTTGGCGGCAGGATGCGTGTCCTGAACTACTCAACATCCTATGAGACGTCCGGAGAGAGCTACAGCGTTGTGGGTTATTCTGCCATTGCGGCTTATCTGGAATAGTGGAATGGATCAACATGAAAAAGGCAAGCCTTTACAGGAAAAATGCAGATGGGACCATTACCTGCACAGCATGCAGGAGATACTGCAGACTCCATCCTGGCCAGACCGGATTCTGTGGCGTGCGAACATTCCGCGGAGAGGACCTGTTTCTTGATGTATACGGTCTTCCCTACGCCATAAACATTGACCCCATAGAGAAAAAACCTGTACTCCATGCATATCCGAATTCACGTATCTATTCATTTGGCACATCAGGATGCGATTTTGCTTGCAAATTCTGCCAGAACTATGACATGAGCCAGAGGAGGGAAATGATCGGCATAGAAATGGGGCCTGATGAAATAATCAGGGATGCTTTGAAGAGGGGATGTGCAGGCATTGCATATACCTATAATGAGCCAACCATATTCACCGAATTTGCACACGATGTTGGCATGATGGCCCACAGAAATGGCCTCTTCAATATATATGTGACAAATGGTTATGAAACACCTGAATCCATGGGCATGATCTCGGAGTTCCTGGACTTTGCCACCGTGGATTTCAAAGGGAATGCCTCTGTGGACTTCTACAGGAAGTTCATGTCGGTCCCTGATCCATCCTTCATATATGATACAATTCGTCTCTTCCGGGATGCAGGGATTCATGTGGAAATCACAGACCTTGTTGTCCCCGAGGTTGGGGATGACCTGGAACTGGCGGCAGAGATGATCCGTAAAGTAATGGAAATCCTGGGTGATGAAGTACCAATAAGTTTCCTCAGGTACCATCCTGATTACAAGATGGCTATCCCTCCGACCCCTGTTGAGACACTCTTGAGGCATTACAGGATGGCGAAGGAACTGGGTTTGAAGTATGCTTACGTCGGGAACGTCCCCGGCATCCATCAGCAAAACACCTACTGTCCCAACTGTGGAGAAATGATCATCAAGAGGGATTTCATGAAAACCATATGGGTTCACCTCACAGCTGACGGAAAATGCCCTGTTTGCAATACACCAATACCTGTGGTTGTTGGGAAGTATCATCCAGTGAGACTACCAGCAGTTTCTCATGGGGGAGTTTCCTGATAAATCACGTTTTAAGGCATTTGGCCGATTCACAGTCCTGATTTAGTATATTGTCAGGAAACAAGGTTGAGAAAGTTGCCAAGTACTGTAACCACTATTCCAAGAACGAACATTGTCATAATCCAGAAAACATAATTTCCATGGACCGATTTGGCAATTCCTGCCCCCAGAAGGGCCATCGCTCCATCTGCCAGGTATATGGCAACGAGACCATGTGAGGGGAATAAAATGGCAAGGGTGAGGGGAAGCATTGCTCCAGTAAAGCCGCTTATTATTGACGCTCCAGTGCCAATTACAGATTCCACCAGTATGTCCTTCCCAATCTTACTCTTAATAAGATAACCGGGTGATCTCAGCATCAACTGCCTGGAACTTCGCGATATTTCTCCACGCAGCCTTGAATATTCAGCAATGAAAAAGCTGAAGCCTCCCACGAAAGCCGATCCGAATGCCACCCTGAATGCCAGGCCAATCCCTGAAAAATTGCCGTCGATCACAGTCCTGGAAATGAGCATAAGTGTGGTAATAATGCCATCTGAGAGACCCAGGGTGAGAGGGAAAATTATACTTGACTTATTCATCTCTTCTTATGCTTTCTATGATTCTCTTTCCCACCACAATCTCGTCCACAGAATGAATTACTGATCCAGTTTCTTCGATTGAATTTATCAGCTCGGAGAAATCAATGCCGTTTCCTTCAACAGTTATGATGGTGCCCATGGTCTCCATATCCATCTCTGTAACACTGACATTCACTGCTTCAACTCCCTGCACCTTCTCTATTGCTGAGGCAAGTTCAAGAAGCGTGGGGCGGTTAAGCGCCTTGTCTACATCCAGAATTACTCTTCTTACGGTCATTGGCAAAGCCTCCCAAAACTGCGGATTTTACTCACCGAATTCCATCCTTCATCAAGGTATGTTTTCGTGAATAACTCTAAAATTGGGGGACTTATTTCCATTTTTTCTATCCGGGTATTAAGGTAACTCCTAACACATTGTCGTGACACTTTTATCTCTTTGTTTTCCATATTTATCTTTTATTATTAATTCTTTTGGAAATCCGTTCCTTCTAGCGGGAACTGCTCATGCTGGATTAATATTAACATGACGGTGGTTACCGACTGCCACTGTGATCGTTGCCTGACAGTTTTCTCATGGCTGTTTTTATTCTTCCCGAGTACCGAGATAGATCAGCAATAATGACAATGACAAAAATGCTGAATATTATAGTTACACCGAAGAATGCACCAAGCAGGGTTCTTGTTTCAGACAGACTCTGCGACATACCGGACACGGAAATCAGAATATACATCACAGCAGCAATGGATATCCCATATATCAGGACCAGAGTGTGTATTAACCCTGAGACGAACCTCACCCTTTCGAGATCTATGGACGGCTGTAGAGCCTTCTTCATTGAACCGTATAATTTTTCAATATCATCTCCGGACCTGCGGGCTGCACCCGTAACGGATTCCACAACCCCGCTTTCCCCCTTATCAGCAGAGTTCACGAGCCTCTCAGCAGCCTGGCTGGCATTGCTGGAGACGAAGAAATTCAAGAGTTCTCGCATGAAGGACAGGTTAAGTACACTTTCAATCTCATCGACTTTAGATTCAAGTTCTGCTACGTAATCTCTGAAGCCATTTCTAACAGCTATTGAGACAAGCACCGTTGCAATAAGCACGGCTGTGGGAATCAGGTAGAGGATTAAATTCATCTCGAAAAGGTAAAGATGGCTTGTACTTAAAATATTTTCACATTGTTAAAATCTGTTTCCGAAAAAAAACGTCCGGGAAATTAATCTCTGGCAAATGTAAAGTGTCGGATCTCTTCCAGCATTGAGAGACCTTCCGTCGTTATTTTGTATTTCTGTTTTGCGCCGCCATTGTCCGAGATTTCAAGTAGCTTGTTGTCCAGCAGTTCATTGACAGCGCGGAGAGCAGACCTGTAGTTCAGATTGCACTTGTATATTATCTTTGTAATCCCCAGATCCCCGTATGTTCTTGCCAGCGAAAGAATATCATGCATGATCATGGTGTGGTCTCTCCGGTGCCTCATTGCTATTTCGTCTTTCATTGATATTTCCGATTCTGTATCCTCATGCTCATGCTTCTTTGTTATTGGCTTTGGAATTTCCGCGATAACTGAACTTTTGCTGTTTATACCGTCATAGGAAATTCTTACTATTTTATCATCATTCGCAAGAACCACCGCCTTTATGACCGGAACGGAGAACATTCCAGAAAGGAAGTTCTCATATGGGGTCACGGTCGATCCGGATATGGCAAATTTTCTGGTGAGCGAGAGATCTTTTGTCCTGAGATGCAGAAGAACGATGGCCTCCATTCTCTCCTGTTTTGTTCCTGTAAGAACTGCAATCGGGATAATCTCTGAACGATCATGTGCGGAGACGAGAGCATAGTCAAACTGGTGAATGATTTTGCTTGATCCCATGATGCTGAAATTCGTTTCCAGTTCCCAGTCATCCAAATTAAACATGATTTCATCGGAACTGATTGGCGCCTTCCTCTTTGATGAAAATTCAGCTACTTCCAATTCAACACCTTCCGTTTTTCGTACTTAGATTGTATCTTTTCACCGATATATATACATTTTGTATCGACGCCGAATTTAGCAATGTCAGACAAAAAATTCGATTAAATATGTGTTATTTTATTCTAAGCCTGTATTATTAGATTTCAATCTATATCTCATTTTTATGCTGTCCGACAACTCCTCAACAATTAATAATATTGGCAAATATGACGGATAAGGTAACGTTTCAAAGGATTTTGCGTAACTACTTTCGGAAGATTTGCAAATCGTTCTTCAATCGTCAGTTGTCTATTAGATATCCTTTCTTTTATATACTGATATTCCTGGTAAATTAAGAATTTTTTTGAAATATCGCATTTCTCTGGATAATAAGCGTCGAAGTATTGTATGCCAATGTCAGACAAAATTTATATCCTTCTAAAAAAATAACTTCAGCATGAGGAACTTGAAAATAAGAGAAACTTTTTGGGATGAAGTGGCAAGGATAATGCAGATCATAAGGGAGACTGGCGAACCACAGACACAACATAAATGATCACCAAAGCTTTTATTTTTGATAATCATAATCGTTTGTGGAACAGAGAGTAAAAATATTTTGGGTTGTGATGCTGGTTGCCATTCTTAACATGGCCATCTTGCTTTTGGTAGCATTCCTTAATGTTTCATTTTAGCCAGCCTATCCGAAAATTTTTATTATGGCAGTCCATCTGGATGAACCCGGCTTAGCTCAGTTGGTAGAGCGGCGGACTGTAGAGGGAATCCACGGCATGGAAAACCGCCGTAATCCGCAGGTCTCTGGTTCAAATCCGGAAGCCGGGATATATATGGTTTGGCGTGTTTACCATTCTACGCCAAAGCGATTTGTATTGATTTATTAAAAATAATCTTCTTTTCTGTCTTTGATAAGTCTATACTCTTATGTCTGGCGTCATAAATTACTGATGCTTTTCAAGCGCCACAAGATAACTACCCCCAGTTCCCATGGCCAGCTTCACATTTTCCTGGAGCAAGTTCAGGCAGTCAATGGCGTCGCGTGTGTTATACCCGCCTAGATTGGAAATTCCAGCCAGAGCATTAAAGATCTCACGGTCAAGGGAGTTTAGAACCATCTTTCTTCTCTTCAGGAACATCCTTATGGAATTCAGGGATTGCAGCAGGTCAACGTCATCCATTGATGGGTTTTTTACCTTGTACTCCAGTATTACCTGATTTAGTGTGTTAAAAATGGGAGTAAATCTATCTCTGGAGTTGTTTATCATCTCAGCTCCATGTTCTATATTTTTTGGATTTATAAACTCTGATTTACCTTAGATACACTTTTTTGAAAATGAGATGACATTGACTAGCGAAACCACATTTTGCGGCATTTCCATGCACATCTGTGTCACCTGATGGAGGCGTGAACGCATTCCCTGTTGGCACCCGGTCATCCTTCATGTCTATTAGCAGTGTGTAAAGAAGAATTCCGTCAAATGACTCACTAAAAATCTGTACTGGAATTTCCATTACTGGTATTATGCCTGCGTTGCACATTAAGAGTTGACAGTTAGAATTCCAGGAGTCTGACGCTGACGCTTTTCGTTTCGTGAATGAGTCAGCACTCAAGCAGAGTAAACGTAAGAAAATAGAACATAAAGTACGATAAATGTTATGGCAACTGAATGCCCAGCAATAAGTATTATTATGGCAGCCGTCACAGAAATATCCCCTTGAATGAAGTAGTAGAAAAACACGGCATAATATATTCCCAGGCCAAGCAGTGTGTAAATGAGCATTTTCTTGATGTCTCTCTTGCTTCTGGAAAGAGGTGGGAGCGGGTCTGAAGTCTTATAGGTGCCCAATCCGAAGCAAATGGGGCAAACATCCTGTTTGCCGGAGTTATCCGTGATGTAACCTGTTCCATTGCACCTTTCACATATGAGCTCACGCTCCATGCTTATCCATGCCATTATCCTATTTCTAATCTATTTTGCAACCGGAATGACAGTTGGGTCAACGGAACGAAAATTATTACAAACCATGCTTAAGAAAATCAGGCCTTCACTGAAATTCCGGAAAGCTTCAGCGCGAAGGAAAGAAATGCAGTATGCCCGATTACATCATTATCTGGCCTCGTTGCATTGTTTCTGACAAGTATTTTCCTGCTGAGAATTTCAAAGGAATCCAGAAAGTGGAAGCCGGATGAATCCAGTGCATTAACTGTCTTCTCAGTCTGGTTGAAAGTAGGGCAGTAGAAACAGAGTACGGCCCCAGTTTTCAGTAATGCAGAAACATTTCTTAAGGCCACCCAAGGTTCTGGTACATCAAGTATACAGGAGTCGAACTTCTCATCAGCCCGATACTCTGAGATATCACCCTCAACTGTTGTCCATCTTCTTATTATGGCGTCCCGCAGGAGGCGTGCTACATTTTCCCTGGCCAGTTTAATGTATGACGGGTTGATCTCAACGGATGTCAGTGAGCCTGTTTCACCAATAGCTCTCAGTATCTGGTAGGAAAGCGATCCGCTTCCTATGCCTGATTCAAGCACATTTGAACCTGGACCTATTGATGAATATGACAGAATTACTCCCGCATCCCAGGGCTGGATAATCTGTGCGATCCTTTTTGTTGCAGACGAAAAATCATAAGGGCCAGGATTTTTAACCACAAATCTTTCTCCACTGACTGATATTGAATCACCGGGAAGCACTTCCAGACCGGGATCTAAATGATGATCCTTTCCTTTTACTGTTGCCGTTCTCTTCTCTGTGTCCAGTGTACCGGATGTGGTCCGGGAATAAAGAATATATATCAACTCTTCACCTTAGATAAGGGAATGGCGCGTTCCATCTTATTGTTAACCATGAAAGAAAATGGGCAAGCTACTTCCTCGCTACATGGCTGGCCAAGCTTCCAAAAGACAATTCTGGAAATTTATGCTATAATTGTCCAGCATCATAGGCTTTGAAAATGTCGTGCAGGCAACCGACTATGTTTTTCATTCTGAAATATTTTATCCCATCATAGTACATTTCAATTACCGTTGGAAGCACTGTTTCCTGCATAATAGCATATGAATATATCAGACACATTATTGCCGGTAAAACCAGATATCACTGCAGACCTGTATTTATCCAGCAGGGTAAAGGTATCATTCTTATCCAGGGATGCCTCCACTTCCTTTTCTGTGACCCTATTCCTGAAGACACTGTCAGTGATGCCGCCCATGGCAGGGCTCACTCCGTCGATTCCATCAGTACCAAGGCTTGCAAATGCAAATTCTTCATCCCTGCTGAAGAGGGCACTGACCATCACTGAAAGCTGGCAGTTCCTTCCGCCTATGCCGTTTCCGTGAACTGTAACTGTAGTCTCTCCGCCGGCCACCAGAAAGAATGGTCTGTGTAGATCGGCATACATTGTTCTTGCTGTTTCCACGAAAAAATGGCTGACCTTATGAACATCGCCAGTGACTGGCTCGTACAGTACCCTTACCACACTTCCATCTTCCCTCAGGATATTCGCTATTGAATCCACGAAATCTGAGTTCTTGAGTATGATCCTGTTCTGTACCTTTCTGAAAATCCCATCGTAACTTTCGGGAAGGTTCAGGTCCAGCTTATCTTTCACTCGGGCCAGATCAGGACAGAGAGCTGAAAACCTTTCAAGGTTCTCCCGGAGCAAATTTTCTGGCATATCTGGAGGAACCAGTGGTCCGGATGCGATTACAGAGATATCGTCTCCGGGTACATCCGAGATGATCAGCGCCGTGACTCTTGCAGGATAAAGGAATCTCGCCAGCTTTCCTCCCTTCACCTGCGACATCGTATATCGTATTCCATTCAATTCCTGGATGCTTCCACCAGAGTTCATGACGCATTTTGATACTGAAGCGAAATCCTGCACACTTATGTCCTCAACCGGAAGCTCGAAAAGGGCTGATCCACCACCTGATATGAGCACTATGGCAACCGACGCCTCATTCAGTTCTTTCATATTGCTGAGGACCTTTCTGGTTGATTCAATGCTGGAGGAATCCAGAATTGGATGGCTACCCCGGAGTACCTGAACCTCCCTGGGAAGATCAGGCTGTTCCATTCCTTTTGGAATGATTATGCCGGCATAAACCGGCTTACGCAGGACTTCCAAGGCTCCGGCCATCATTTTTGCTGATGCCTTACCAAAGCCAATTATTCTAACGTCCTCAGGGATATCACCTTCTGAGAAGAAACTCAGGAAATCCCTTACAATCCTTGAAGGGTCAAGTCGGCCCATTGTTTCTTCCACTGCATCAAGTATTTTCTTTCCTGGCTCTGTCACCGCCAGAGATGACATGTTCCTGATGATTTTTTCATTCATAATCCACATCCAGGCCGGAGAGGTGCCATTGCACAAGTCCTCCCTTCAGGTGCAGTACCTGATTGATCCCGTTGTCCATCAGATACCTGCATGCAAAATAGCTTCTGTCTCCTGTGTTGCATACGAATGCGATTCTTCCACGGTTTCTCAGCTTGTCCAGATGTTTTGGGAGTTCACCAAGCGGAATGTTCATCGATCCTCTAATATGACCAAGATCCCCAATGTATTCATCCATCTCCCTGACATCAACCACAAGGACCTTGCCATTATCTTCCTGATCCATTGCCTCAAAGAATTCCCATGGGTTCAGCTCTTCAACTTTTCTGGAGATCATGGAATTTTCCCATGGTTTTTAACAATTTAAGACCTGCGTAGCATCATCTGATCCGTACGGGGGAAAGTGAAATTTATTAACTAGCTAATAATTAACTGCAAATCGAATCCCACACTTGAGCTTCCAAACAATACAGACGTATATGGTAGGTATATTAAATGGCATTCACGAGGAGAGCAAAGGAAACCATTGCTTTGATGTCAATAATGGGAATTCTCATTACATATGTAGAAACAATGGTAACGCCTGCTCTTCCGGTTCTGGTAAAATTTTTTGACACCAACTATGACCAGCTATCATGGATAATAACGGCTTACATCCTTATGGGAACCGTCTCCGCAGCCATATTCGGCAGGCTTGCTGACATATATGGAAAGAAAAGGATATTTGTTCTTCTGGCGGGTATCTATACTCTCGCAATCTCATTTGGAGGCTTTGCAACAACACTGCCGCAGTTCATTGCAATAAGGGCTGTCCAGGGTCTTGGTATGGGGATGTTTCCCGTTGCGTATGCCCTTCTTAATGATCAGGTTCCACGCGAGAATCTGGCACTTGCGCAGGGCATAGTGAGTTCCACCTTCACTGGGGGCGCAGCAGTAGGACTTGTACTGGGTGCCTATATCACGCAGTATTTCGGCTGGCAGTGGTCATACCATTCTGCTATACCAGTTGCTTTCGGTCTCTTCATTGCCTCTATTTACATAATCAAAGACTACGCACCTCGCCACAAGGAAACAGTGGACTTTGGAGGCGTAGCTGCCCTTGCTGGTTCAGTAATCTTGCTGATTCTAGGCCTTTCTGAGGGACAGTACTGGGGATGGGATTCCCCATCAACCATCGGAGTATTTGCTGTATCGATCCTGGCATTCGTGGCGTTCATCTATGTGGAGCGGAATGTTTCAATGCCCTTCGTGAGCCTGAAGCTCCTCAGGATAAGAAATGTTTTTCTTGCCAACATGGCCGGAATGTTTGCAATGGCTGGAATGTTCTTCCTCTTCTATACAGTTCCCACAATGCTGCAGGACCCTGAACCTGCAGGTTTCGGGGTTTCAATCATAACTTCCGGGCTGACTCTCCTGCCTGCTGCACTTGCTTCAATGGTATTTGCACCTCTTTCTGCCAGGATAACAACAAACCGTGGCCCGAAAGTTGCAATACTCATTGGTTCAGTAATACTTTTCCTGTCGTATCTTGCACTTCTCTTCAACCGCCAGACAACACTATCCATACTTGAAGACGCAACAGTACTGGGAATCAGCCTTTCCTTCATTTTCGTTGGGGTCATAAACATCCTGCTTGTGTCCACTCCACCCGGGGAAGCTGGAGTATCCACAGGAATGAACACGGTTTTCAGGAACATAGGGACCTCCATTGCTCCCGCAATTGGCGGTGTTCTTGAGACCACTTACACGCTTCCTGTTCTCGTGGGAATATTGAACGTGAAGATTGCAGGTCTTCCATTCATGCCTGTATATGAAAACTTCCCCTATTCCCTCTCCTTCGAGTACATATATCTGGTAGGCATGGTCTTCCTCGTCCTAACCGTGATTTTTGCACTCTACATGAAAAACGTGACATTTGGAAAAAATGGTGAGATAAATGACTAAACAAAAAGCTCTGTTATTGACTGGCGTGATATTTTTACTGATGGCATCTGTTGTGGCAGTTGCTCCCGCATCCAACGCAGCTACCCCACCAGCTCCGGTGATCAAGGTCATATCGGCCACATGGTACGGCCCAAACTCATCGGCACAGGTTTCTCCAAACTCCAGCTATGTGCCCATATTTGTGACCATTGAGGATACTTACTTCACTGCAAACTGGCAGAATCTAAGCATTAATCTGGGATCGTCCGGTTTCTTCAGTTACAGTTATGTCCATGGACCCAACACCACTGTGGTTGATTACCAGAACCTCACATTTCCTTCTCCCACTTCCAGCCCTGCTACGGTTAAAATTGTTCTGGAGCAGCTTGTAAATATAAGTTCCAGCACGACCAACGGCATATACCAGATGAGTGTCAGGGATGTCAGCAACGTTTCCACAACAACTGAAAGTGTTCCGTTCCAGATTGGAGTTCTGGCCACACCAAGCATAGGGCTGGTGAACTATTTCATGGATCCGCCAGTGGTATACCAGAATGAGAAATACATATCGCTGGATCTGATCTTTGCAAACACTGGCCTTGGCCCATACCAGAATTTCAATGTTTCCCTGCAATCAACAGGCTTCAGCATCCTGACTTCAGAATACCATATTCCGTACTTTGCATCCGGTTCCACTGAGAACCTTACCTTCCTTGTGGACGCTCTGAATGTTACAGGCGCCCAGACCATCACTGTTTCATATGGGCACATGACAAGCGCCATCAGCACCTACGTTCACAGCTATGGAACCCTGGGGATTACATCAACCATAGGAACAATGCAACCTGGCAGCAGCAAGAACCTTGAGGAGTTCAACCTGACCAATACTGGCAATGTTACAATGTATGATCTTGAAATACACCTTGTTTCCCCAAGTGTGATTTCCATACATGTATCCAGTTCAAATCCGCTGTCCGCGCTTACAGCAGATAACGTAACCATCGGAAAACTTCTCCCCGGCCAGGAGATGACCATAACATTCCTGGTAGACGTGAGTTCGTCAGCAAAGCTTGAGACCTATCCGGCCCAGCTCATAGTGACATGGTATACCAACAGCTCACCTCAACCTACTTTACAGGTATACAACTTCAACGAGAAGGTAACGCCCACAGTAACTCAGCAGCTTCAGAGTTCCCTGACTTTCACTCCTTTGAACATAGCAATACTTGTGATCATTGTGGTCCTGGTTGCAGCACTGGTAGTGGTAGCCGCCAGGGGAAGGAAAATAAAGAAGCAGGTTGAGAAAACATCCCGTGCAAACACTCCTTCACTGGAGCACAAGGATATCCCTTCGGAGAAGAAAAAAGAATGATCGGGGAACTACATTCATAATTTATTCCACATTCTATATTCTGATTCATTTGGAAGCACTTTAAGTTGATTTGCCAGGGTGCATTCATCCATTGTTCCGGCAAATGAAAGGGCACATCTCATCCTGCAGTTAAAATTTCAGAAAATTATTTGCAAAGCGTTATATCATATGCCATTTTCTCAACAATGACTGATGATTTACCTGAATTGAGAAAAGGACACCCATATGTGATGTATGATATGTTGAAATCAAGCTCTCATGGCATCAGGAAGACCATTGACATAATGGAGAGGCTTGATTACAGCTTTCTTGGAAAGAACCTGTTTGTGACCGGAAATGGCACTGCCTATCATGCTGCCGCAATAGGGTCAGGAATTCTTACTGAACATGGAAGGCAATGGTTTCCTGTACAGGCTTTTGAACTGGAGAAATACTGGAAGCCCATGGATCTGGTGATGGCGTATTCCCACACGGGCAAGACAAAATCAACTGTGGATGCAGTAAGGCATGCAAAGAGCACAGCCAGGACTGCGGGAGTAACCCATTACAGGGACTCCCCCCTTTATCTTGAGGCGGATGTTCCCATTGTTATAGGCGATTCGCCAGACATGTCTCTGTGCAACACCAAGGCTTTCTTTGATAACGCTTTCGCTGCCCTTGAGGTGGCAATTCACTTTGGTTCACTTGACTTTGACATCTGGGGACTGGCCGGCACTGTAGAGAGAGAGCTGAACCGTCTGGAAAAGCAGGCACAGGAAATATCCGGCAACTTTTCAAGCATAAGGGATATTTTTGTACTTGGTGCAGGCCCGAACTATCTTGTTGCAAGAGAAGGGGCCCAGAAGTTGAAGGAATCGACCCATCTTCACGCGGAAGGCATAGAGCTGGAGGAGTTCAACCATGGATGCACGGCAGTTCTGGACGAAAATTCCCTTGTGGTAATCGTTGATTCACCCGAAGTGAGGGAGAGAACCGCGGAAATAGTCCATGCATGCAGGTATACTTCCACGAAGACCCTTGTAGTTAATGGCGATGGTGATTACCGGATTGATTTCGAGAAGACTGGAGATATCTATGCGGACGCCATAACTGCAATGGTTCCGCTTTACTACATGGCATATTTCATGGCTCTGATAAAGGGAGTTAATCCGGATTACCTGCGGTTCGAGGACAGGAGATACCTGGATTTTGATAACACAATATTTCCGCCCGGCGCTCACTGATCGTTTTCATTGTCTCATTTTTTATTCAGCATTTCCTGATGCCTCTTCTTTATGCTCTCCAGTGTTGCTCTCACCACTTTAACTGCGGTTGCATCGTCCTGGGCTGTGCCGGAAACCTCAATCTCCAGGACAGAATGAGATAGTTCGGCTGATGAGGGGTGGCTCTTGATATACACGCTTCCTCCGGCCTTCTTCATCTCATCTGCAACAACTGGGGCAAATGCACTTTCCATGATCCCGTGCAGAACCACACTTTCCTCGTAATAATGAACTGTTGGAATGCGTATTCTTGGGATCATGGATTCCAGTATTGCCTTCATCTCGGATGGTACGCCCGGAAGAATCAGTATACTTACTCCGCGGTAATTGAAGAACACACCCGGGGCTGTGCCAACAGGGTTTGCTATTGCTTCGGCATTCCTTGGCAGCATTGCCATCTTCATGCGTTCCGGCGTGAGTTCCAGGTTCTGTGCTGAATATTTTTCCCGGATCATCCTCAGGGCGTCCGCATTTGTCTCGAGCGGTATTCCCAGAGCATCTGCAATTGCCTTAACCGACATATCATCGAATGTTGGGCCGAGACCTCCTGATGTCACAACAAGATCACTGAAGCCTGTGGCCTGGGTTATTCCCCACGCTATTTCGGATGGGTCATCACGAACAACAAGACCCCGGAATACCTCGTAACCAGCAAATGTCAGGACGTGGCCTATATGGGAGAAATTTGTGTTTACCGTCCTGCCCTTGAGGATTTCATTCCCAATGGTGAGAATTGTTGCCTTCAAGCGTTTCCTGCCTTCTTCTGTGCCTTGGCCATTTTCCTCTGATGCTTCTCTATCTTGTCCTTGAGCTTCTTGAGGCCGTAGTTATCCAGGGGTTCCTTCTTCTTCTGTACCCAAACCTTGAGCTTTTCCTTGAATTCCTCATCCTTGCAGATGTCCAGCGCATTCATTTCAAATTTTTCAAGATTCCTCAGTTGTGCCACGTTGATCGCTCACATATATCTGGAGTGCTTGTCAATTTTTCCATTCAGGGAGATATGACCAGGGGAAGTTATGCAAATACACCGGATCGCCTCTTCTTATGTATTTCACGCTTTTTCCAGGTTCCGGAGCCTGCTCCACGACCTGCTGGCCAGGAGCATATGAACAAGACTGAATATTTTTGATTAGATATGCTTAAATATTGATAATTCAATAACATATCATGATGAAAGAAGACAATAACTTCTACAGGGAAACATACAACTTTGTGAAGAAGCACAGCGCAACCAACAACGAATTTATTGACAGGTTTGCGCGTGGGGATATTTCCAGGGATGAATTCATGAGGTTTTCCAGGGAATTTTACCACTTTACAAGGGAGTGGCCGTCAATACTTTCCGTGCTGCTGGTAAATACGCCTGACGAGGATGATGCAGCTAACCTCACCACAATCCTTGTGTCCGAACTTGGTGACGATGACCCCCGGAAAAGGCACGAACTCCTTTACAGATCGTACCTGAGGAGCCTGAAAATGGAACCCATGGATCTTGTTGGAAGCAGGCAGCTTCCCAGCACAAAGGCATGGCTTGACGGCATGCGGAACTACTTCGCCGGAGATCACTTCCAGGCTCTTGGGGCAGAATTTGGGCTTGAGAACATGGCAATACCAATGTGGGACAAGATCCTTGCCGGGATGAAGATATGGGTGCAGAAACATCCGGAATATTCCAGCATGGATCTCAAGTATTTCACATTCCACCGGGAGCTGGAAGAACATCATGAGGAGGCTATGGAAAACGTGCTGGGACAGCATGCTGATGATCCAGTTGCCAGAAAGAAATTCATGGAGGGGGCAAAGGGAATACTGGACCTTGAGGAGAAGTTCTGGCTCGGCCTTTCGGACAGTGCCAACAGAAATATATGACAGTTCAATTATGAACTGTTGAAGACCCTGATTTTCTTCCTGAGGCACGCCGTCACAGAATCGAATAAGCTTGGTGTATGGCAGTGCTCCATTGATGAGGATCTGAGCCAGGAGGGAATTGAACAGGTATCCGCCGTTGTTCCCATAATCGCATCTCTTTCACCGGATGTCATAATTTTAAGCCCAATGAAGCGAACTGTCCAGACTGCGGAGATCATCATGAAGAAAGTCCATCCCCTGGATTTCAGGACATGCGATGGTCTCAGGGAACGTACAGGCGGAGTCATTGAGGGATTGACAAGTAATGAAATCAGGGAACGCTTCAAAATTGAAATGACCACCATACTCTCGGACTCCATCAACGGCCTGCCGGGAGTGGAAACACTTCCAGCGTTTCTTGAGAGGATAAACAGAACGGTTGACAGCATTTACCGGAAATATGAGGGCAGGAGGATTCTGGTGGTTACCCATGGCGGATTCATGCGCGGTTTCTACCAGAGCAACATAGGCGCGGCCGATGGGGTTGTGAGATTCCGAAACTGCTCAATCCTGGGAGTTACCAGGGAAAATGGCAGGTGGGCCGTATTCTACAGCATGGGAACTGATGGCAGTGCCACCTGATTATGATCAGTGTTATCAATATCCTGCGGCATCAAACATTCAGTAATTATAATTCACCGATTATATCATAGAATGTATATTCACAGCTTATTTCTGTATCAGTTTTTTATCCATAAAGACGTTACTGGAACCATGCAGTCTAAATCCGAAGGAAACAAGATCTTTCTTAAAATTGAATACGGCGAAGACATTCGGGATTGTCTCAATTCTGTTCTTGAGAAGTATCATATCAGTTCAGGTGAAATAGAGTGGGGGCTGGGAGCCGCGAAGAACCTGGAAATTGGTTATTACACCGGAACTGAGTACATACGCAAAACGTACGAAGGCCCACTTGAGATGGTTGTGTTTCATGGAAGCATTGCCTCTGTGGAGCCCAGGTTTCATATCCACTGCTCGGGTGCCGGTGCTGACCACATAATGGTCGGAGGACACTTCTTTTCTGGCACTGCGGTACCTCTCATGGAGATCAGCATCACAAAGTTTGACCAGATCAATATTGTAAGGGAAAAGTCCCAGAAATCAGGCCTCATGGAAGCGACTCTTCTCTGAGGTCGCCGCTCTTTCAGATCATGTCTTCCAGGACTTCAAGAACTTCGCTGCCAGGAGCATTAATCTTTCCCGCAATATATTTGAAATCGTCACGGGTTATCCCGTAGTCACCAAGGCGTGGGACAAATCCAAGACCCCTGATGAAGCTTTCCACCGTTCTTGCAAACTGCAATGCCAGTTCTCTATTATCTGATGCGGAAAGTCCAAGCCATGATCCCATGAGTGCCAGTGGTTCAGGATTTACATCGGCATAATGCCTCAGTACTGCAGGAAGTGTTATACAGCTTGTAACCCCATGCGGTATCTCCCACTTTGCGCCAATGACTCTGCCAATGAGGTGGCTCAGGCCGAATGGCGCATCAAAGACCTCGAAATATGAATACCAGGCTGCAAGCTGGCACTCATACCTTTCGGTCACCGATTCTCCGGCAAGGTTCAGGAATATCTTTCTCATGGCCTCCCTGGCCATTATTCTCGCTGGTTCACTGTGAAAGTTTGATACAACTGTTTCCACAACGTGATCAAGTGCCCTTACACCCGTTGTTCTCCACAATCTTAACGGGGTTTCCCTCGCAGCTTCAGGATCAAGGAAAATATACTGCGGAGTAATCCTGGCATCCCTTATGCCGGTCTTCTCACCCCCTATGGAGTAGCCTGCAATGTGCGAGAATTCCGCGGCAGAAAGGGTTGTGGGGATGGCTACTTGCGGTGCATCAAGGTCATAATAATACCTGACAACCTTGGCAGCATCCTGTACGCTCCCGCCACCGACTGATACTATGGTATCACAGTTCCTGTTCCTCATCAGCTCAGTGGCGTGCTCGATCTCTTCCATTGGTGAATGCTGTGTGACCTCCCTGAATTCTGCATACTCAACCGGCAGATCCGCCAGGAGGTCCCCGTAAAACACTGTTCTTGAAACGGAGGCAGATGACATCACCAGAACCTTCTCTGAGCCGATCTCCCTGAGGAGTGCTGGAAGATCCTTCAGTGTCCCCGGGCCATGATATACCCGTTTAATGGGAAGATAATTGAACTTCATCTGTACCATGATCCCATGTAATTTCTGTCTTCAACCTCTTTCGCATCCCTGGCAATCTTCAGTGGCTCATATGCCTCAACCATGACCGCAACCTCATCTGTTCCCTCCTTGCCTATTGCAGCCTCAAGGGCGCCTGGCTGAGGCCCATGTATCAGCCCCCTTACATGCAGCGTAACTGAACCTGCAGAAATGCCCCGCCTGCTCATGAAGCTTCCGGAAGAATAGAAGAGTACCTCATCCGTGTCTATATTGCTGTGAAAATATGATATTGGTATGGATCTGGGGTGAAAATCAAATTTCCTTGGGAGGAAGGTACCGATCATGAAGGACCTGGCGCTGAATGTTTCATGCACAGGCGGTGGCTGATGGAGCTTTCCGACGATGGGAGCCATCGACCCTGTACTGATGGCGAATGGATAAAGGTAGCCATCCCACCCGACAACGTCAAATGGATCCATGTCCCTTTCCTCCCTGAGGAAATAATCCCCGAAGTCCACCAGCACCTGGAAAGATCCAGTCCTTGTGGATGGTTCAGACAGTTTCGGCACCCGGATATCACGTGTATAGTAGGGCGATCCCTCCTTGATCTGCCCGTAAATGTTCAGATACCTGGCTGGGATTGATGCCCTCTCCCTCGATTCCACAAGGAAGAAAACAAGATCGGGGGAAACGTCCATGGTGTAGGTTGTACCCTTTGGAACGTACAGGTAATCTCCAGCGGATACCTTCAGGTTGCCCATCATGGAGATCACTGTTGCATTTCCTGAATGAATGAAATAAACCTCATCATGCAGGGCATTTCTGTAAAGGCTGGCAGATCTTTCCAGCGGAGACCCCACGGATATCCTGACTGAGGAGTTGAACATAAGGTACCGCCTGCCAGTGATGAAACTTCCTTTCCTCTCAAATTTGCCGGTCTCAAAGTGCCTGTGAATCATCTCCTCTGATGATCCGTTATCAAGTGCATCCCTGTGCAACCTGCTCACAGACTTCACCCTCGTCGGATCTCCAATGTGATACAGAAGGGAATATGGGCCCTCAAAGCTCTCCTCCCCGAAAAGCTCCTCCCTGAGAATGCTGTTCCTGTCGTCGTATGTATGCCGGCTTTCAGGCATCTTTCCCTGCTTAACGTAGAAAACCATCTCAGGACCTCCCAACAATACGTGTGACCAGATCGCCAAGAATATCTGAATGGAAGCTTACCTGATCCCCTATTTTGAGCCACCCTCCATTCTCTGGGCCCCTTTCAAGTATGCAGCCTCCTGAGACTGTGCCACTCATGATTATGTCCCCGGGCTTGAGCATGGTTTCATTCGATGCCCATGAAATCATTTCCTGGAAAGTCCAGTGCATGTCCTTCAGGTTGCCTTCAACAAACAGGTTTCCATTCACTGAAGCCTGAACGCTGCAGTCAATTCTCCTGTCAGCATCCAGGTGTTTTTCCATTTCGTCTGCCGTGATGACATAGCGCCCCATGCTTGTTGCAAAATCCTTGCTCTTGGAAGGCCCAAGTCCTATCTTCATCTCCTTCCTCTGCTGATCCCTGGCACTCCAGTCATTCATGAGTACGAAACCGAAGATATGTGACCATGCTTCGCCCACAGGTATGTTTTTTCCCTCCCTCCCTATAATGGCAGCAACCTCAAGCTCAAAGTCAAGTTCAGATGAAAAGGATGGGTATGGGATATCATGATCACTGGCGTATAGTGATGAGTTGCCAGAGTAATAATATGCAGGGAATTCATACCATTCTGGAACCATCTCCAGTCCCCTTCTGGCCCTGGCTGCCTTCACGTGGCCCTCGAAGGCATAGAAATCCCTGATCTGGTTTACGTAGGGCATAGGCAGCAGATAGGATGTTGGAACATGATCTGTAACTGCAGAAAACTGGCCTTCAGAGATGAAGCTGTTTATCTTTTCCGTGTTCTTCATTACTGTTCCGTAGAATGATCTGCCGGGATCATCCATTGGAGATCCGATTATTTCCCCGAGATCAAGGAAAGCCCCACCAATTGATATCACAGTCTTGATCCCGTCCTCGGTATTTATCCTTGCAATCCGCATCTTACAGGTTCCCTCTCCTTGCCTGCTCAGCCTCTATTGATTTGAACAGTTCCCTGAAGTTCCCCTTTCCGAAGGATGTTGCCCCCTTCCTCTGGATAATCTCATAGAAAAATGTCGGCCTGTCACCCACTGGCTTTGTGAATATCTGAAGGAGATATCCGTCATCGTCCCTGTCAACGAGAATATTGAGGCGGCGCAGATCCTCAAGCTTCTCGTCAATCTTCCCGACCCTGTCCAGCAGAGTATCATAGTATGCAGATGGAGTCGAGAGGAATTCCACGCCCCTTGACTGCATTTCTTCAACAGTTTTCAGGATATTGTCTGTTTCCATTGCAATGTGCTGAACCCCGGGTGAATTATAGTAGTCCAGGTACTCCTGGATCTGGGATTTTTTCAGGCCCAGGGCGGGTTCGTTGATGGGAAAAATAATTTTCCTGTTACCGTAATGCACCACCTTTGATCTCAGGGAGGAATACTCCGTACTGATGTCCTTGTCATCAAAACTTATGAGCTGATCAAATCCCAGCCCTCTGACATAGTAATTTACCCAGGATTCCATCATCCTGTCCTCCACATTGCCAACTATGTGATCGATCTTCTTGAGGCCGACATGCTTCCCAGGCGTTCCTGTCTTTTCAAACCCCGGCGGAAGCCCGGAGCTGTAGCTCCCCTCCTCAACGAGTGTGTGCAGGGTATCACCAAATGAATAGATCCTTGCTGTTTCTATGGTCCCGTCCCTGCCTGTTATTTTTGTGATTGGTGATATCCTGGCAACACCCTTATTCTTCACAAAATCCACTGTGTCACCAATATTGTCAACACTGAGTGATATGTCGCGGACACCATCACCATGGTATCTTACGTGATCTGCGATCGGTGAATCATAGTTCAGGTAGCTGGTAAAGATCATGCGGACATCGCCCTGTCCAAGAAGGTATGATACCCGATCACGTACACCGGTCTCAGGGCCGGCATAGGCAAGGAGGTCAAATCCGAGGGCGCGCTGGTGATAGAAAGCCCACTGCCTGGCAGATCCAACATAGTATTCCACAGCATTAACAGAGTTGAACAGGTTCTCATTATCCATGAGTCAATAACAATAATACAGTAATAAGGATTTTCAATTGGGAATATCGGAAAATCCGCATTGTAGCGTGATAGCCATTGCCATATCTGGATCGGAAACGCATAATTAGGACGTAATCATAACTAGGAGATAACATTGTCAGGCGAAATTTTCACCCATGTTGCCACCTTTTCCTTCAGAAGCCGGTTCTATTCTTCAGGAGAGGATAAGAGGAACGGAGTTATTGAAAGGATAAACAGTACATTCATGGATTATGGGAAGAAGCTGATCAATCTCAGGATGTACAGATCGATAAGGCATGACAGTGACATCATTTTCTGGCTTTCTTCCAGTGATCCCATGGATATTTCAGAGTTCAGGAAGGATATCATGCTGGCAATGTCCGGATATGGTATTCCGGAGTACAGCATGTTTTCCCTCTATGAGCATTCACCCTATCTCAGGGCGTCAGGGAGCCTGGAAGACACCCTTAAATTCACCCCAAAGAAGTATTTCGTGGCATATCCTATGAGCAAGACGCCAGACTGGTATCTTATTGATTACGATGAGCGAAAGAAGATACTTGCAGAGCACATAGGAATGGCAACATCACATCCTGAAAACAGGGACATAAGGTCCTACACCACCTATTCATACGGCCTGGGAGACCAGGAGTTTGTGGTGCTATACGAAACTGATTCACTGTCCCAGTGGTCCCACGTCACCGAAAAGCTGAGGGAAGCCAGGGCAAGGAAATGGATAATAAAGGAAGAGCCCATTTTCATTGGAATACTGTCGGAACCTTTCCAGTACTGATTGCGCTTCAGGATCATGGCTGATTGTTCCTTCCCAGCCACTGCCTTATTTTTTTCTTCACGCTTTCCGGGATCAAGGTATACCTGGTTTCTGTCATTGAATAAACCATTCGGTCTCCATTTCCTGTGAAGCCAATGGCAGCCATGAGCTGCTGCATCACTGCGGTTTCATCATCCGATGTATTCAGGTTGGGAATTTTTTCCACGAGGTCAGCCGAATTCATCACCACAATGCCGCTCTTGGCAAGCTGTGCCCTCAGACCGGTCTCCAGACTCCCTGACAAACCTGCATCAAGGAGTACAACAGCGACATCTGCACCCATCCTGAATTTTGACTTGACAACGTCTTCCCAGGCCTCCTGCGCTGGCATGTTCCCGGTTTCAATCATCAGAATAGACGGGCCTGAAGAGACAATAAGCAAATTCTTTTCTGCGGAGATAAGTCCTGTGAGTCCGCTCACTGGCCTGGCTGATACGCTGGATCTTGAGACGGCATGCTGAATTTTCTCGAGGACGCCGGATTCCGTTCCATGAACCTGTGGTGTTCCGTGCGATGAATGCGAATCCATGGTGTTCCCTGCGATCCTGCTGCCGCATTTCTGGCAGAAGACCGATCCATCCGGCATGGGCGATCCGCAATTGGGACACTTAATCATAAATGTATATGAACACCATGGGATTATAAAGAGTTGCTGATAGGGTTTTTTTCATCAAATGTCCCTTACTGATTTGAAACCGTAATCCTTGGCCGCACAATGGACAAGACTTTTCTTTATCTCGCTCATGTCACTGTACCTGTTTGCAGGGTCCGGGTCTATGCAACGCATGATGAGGTACTGGAGGGGTTTACGCACCAGCGGGTTGACCTTCGATGGTTCGGTCAGAGGTACAGCTGATGCCTCCCTTATCAACATGTTTCTGTCTGTGTAGAATTTTCCTGAATTCACCCTGCTCTCAATGAAGACCTGTCTCCTGGCCAGATTCTTTGCAGTCCTGAAATCATTTGCTGATCCTGTCAGGAGATAGTACATCACCATTCCAAATTCATATACGTCGTATGTCTCATCTGTATCATAGTTGCTCATCAGTATCTCTGGTGGTGAATATAGCACAGAGAACTGCGAAAACACGATATTACCAAGACCTCTTATCTTTGCAGATCCGAAATCCACAATCTTTGGTATTATCTCGTCTTTCCTGATGGCCTGAATGAGCTTCTCAGGAGTTCTGGAATATGTCTTCACAGAAAAGCCGTTCCTGCTTGCGAACATGATGTTGTCAGGTTTTATGTCACCATGGAGTATCCGGGCGTCGTGGGCGTCCTGAAGGCCCTGTGAAACCCTGATGGCTATTTCAAAGAAGAGCTCCATCTGCTTCTGTGTGTTGAACTTGAAATCGAGATCTGAAAGCTTCCCTCCCTGAAGAAGTTCCATGACGATTGCTGGAGGATTTTCCTTGTACTTATCCATCTTTGTACTATCATCCGGATATGTACGGAGTCCAACACCAATTATGTTGACCACGTATTTCCTGCCGTTCAGTACCATCACGTTCTGGAATTCCATAAGGAACTTGCGCAGGAATTCATTGTCAAATGCAATTTTTGTTCCATCCGAAGCGAATGGCTTCAGGATTTTTATTGCCACATCAGGCTCACCTGGCCTTGAGGCCTTCAGGACGTATGCAAAGCCAGTTTCCCTGCTTATTATCTCAGTTACAGTGTAACCTGAGATCTCCCTGCCAATCCAGAAGTCGGGAACATTTGCTGATAATGAAGGTTTCACTGCCTGCTTCTGCGAAGCCACAACCCTGACAGGAGTCGGGTTTGGATTAACTGCCGCCCGGGAAACCGGCTGGCTTTTCTTGGGTTTTGCCTTGACAGTTTTGAGCAGATCATAGCTTCCCAGGAAACTCTCCTTCATGCCCCGGGATATCTGTGTTGCACTTCCAACAACAGCGGCCGTGACAACCATGCCGGCCACAAGAGGGAACTGAAAATGCCCGGAATATCCTGTTCTGTACATCAGATAGATGCTCAGGAGGAGTACTGACCCATAAAGTACAGATCCTTTCCCTCCCCTGGATGCAATGACACGTCCAAGAAGGATCAGTACGGCAAGAATCACCACCGCTATGACTAGAATGAAGTAGATCCTTGCTGAAAGAAAATCGTGATAGTTGAGTGAACCGTTCTCAAAAGACAATGGAAGAAGATGGAAGTAGGAGAGTATTAAGTACCCGCCGGCAAGAGGTAAAGCAGCTCCAGCCACCTTCTTTGCGAACATTGGAGGAGAGATGCCCCTGAAGATGTACACAACTGCAGTGACTGCAATTATGAGAAGAATGTACGATAACAGCAGATAAAGGATCGGATATTCCAGAACATTCGGTGATGAGAAGCCTCTGAGAAGGAAGAGAATGCTGGCATTGAATCTCTGCGGCAACATGACCATGTTTCCAAGTATCAGGAATTTTGCGATCTGCCTGTGGAATTTGAAACGCATGAAATATGCTTCAACAGCGGCAATTGGGATTGAAAGATAGAGCAACTCACGCAGGAAAACCGGGATTGAATCCAGGATTGCAGGAACATGGTTTATGAATGGAATGAATGTCAGAATCATGAAGGAACCCAGGATAATTGCCTCTCCGGATATCTTGTTCTTGACCGGTGCACGTGAGGCAATCGCTGCAGCAAACGCAGCCCCTGAAAGCACTGCTACAAAGTATGGCAGCCATTGAAGGGATTGCCCGAAATATGTCTCTACTGCGAAACTGAATGAAGCACTCAGTGCACCTGGATAGGTAGCAATGAGGTCAAGAATAAGCCAGAATACAAAATAGATCCAGGCAAAACCCACAAGCGTCGATCTTGCTATCCGATATCCTGATTTACCGTTATCGGCAATTTTTGCCGCCACGACAAGAGTAAATGACGAAAGAAAGAGAAGAACTACGATCCTTGTAATCTGTACAGGTGACGGGAATACGTGCACATAGGAATTTGCCAGGAATAGAATAGCAAGAATTGCAAGTGAGGCTGACAATGCTCGCATTATCAGGCTGGATCTGCTGGCCATTTGATTGTATCCTCCCCGTCAGGAACCATGATTATGCTCTGCTTGTGATCAGCGTCGAGTGTGACCCTGAGCAATGCTGCCTTCCCCTTGTGGTATCTGGATGAAAAAATCGACACAAGTTTTCCCTGGAACATGTATTCATATCCTGTCTTCTTGACCTCATGTGCCCTAACCATCAATGTTATGCCATTCTTTGCTGAGAAATCATCAAAGGCATCTGGTCCGAAGAGATATGTGCCTTCACCCCTTGTACCCGGAAGAAATCCATCAACATACTCTCTAGGATCATTCCACAGTATCTGGAAGGCCGTGGGATTCGATGGTTCAGGGTCATCCATAGGAAGTGATTCCCAGCTTTCGATTGACATCTGATCATTCGGTATTCCTCCGTGAACCACAAGTATGCTGCCGTTCAGCAACAGTGCATACGGCAACCTTCCGTAAAGCCGGACTATGTGGGGGTAAACCTCATCCAGCAGCCCCATTTCCTTCAGTTCATCAGTGAAACCATAATAGTCATTTGTCAGGATACTTTCGTGGTTTCCCCTCACGATGATGATCTTGTTGCATATTATTGCGGATTCAACAACAAAAAGAAAGTTGAAGAGCTGGTTTTTTCCCCTGTCAACAAGATCGCCAACAAAGCAGATGACTGAGCTTGATCTGGAAACTGCAAGTGCGTATGATGAAACATCGAGGGCGCCATGTGTATCACCAACGAATGTTGCCTGGCCAGATTCGATGACAACTTTCCTGACCGGTACAGGATGGCCAAGCTTCTCAGTGTATCTGTCAAATGTCTGAGATATCATCTCCGGAATCAGCAAATAAGGAAAATCCAGCAGAATCACCTCATATTGCCTTAAGTGAAGTGACCTTCACAATAGTTCCTTCACCGAATTTTACCAGGGATTTCTCCTGTATCTTTGTTCTCTCCTTGACCTCAGCAAACTTTGATCCGTCATAAAGGAAGGTACCATTGCTGCTCCCAACATCTTCAAGGTAATATGACCCGCCATCCAGTGTAATCTTTGCATGCATACGGGAAACACTCGCATCAGGAATCTGGACAACGTTCTCTGGAGACCTCCCGACCGAAACGGATGGAAATACTGAAAAGTTAACCTTGACCTTTTTTCCCATCAGGGTATCCATTGGGCTCTGGACAAACTGAAACTCAAGGAAACTCTCCTCTGGAGCTTCCTCCACATGCCCTGACGCCGCTGACGGTGTCCCCTGGATGGGTGAGGGTGCTGCCACCTCAGGTTGCTGGGCTGGTGCATCAGGTACAATGACCTGCGACGGTGATTCCATCTCGCTGATCTTGCCCGATCCACACACTACACAAGCTGTTTCTGAATCCTCATTCTGCGATCCGCACTTTGTGCAAAACCATGTCATTTCAATTCCTCTTTATCTTTGTTGTCTGGTTATATGCTTCCTTCTTGTCAACCGAGCCCGAACCGGAGGACAGTACCCTGTCAAGCTTCCTTGTGGCATCAATGAACTCAATCTTTCTTGTTGCGTTTGCCGCCTCCATGGCCTGCTTGCTTATCCTTGTTGCAGTGTCAAAGTCCCCCTGTGATATCAGATACTCCACCTGGTTCATCTGCATCTTCAGTCGGGCTTCATTGACCAGATCCCTGTTGATACCGGAGACGACCTTTTCTGAGTTCCTGGTCCTGTTGAGGTTCACGGGATATTTCTCCTCCTTCTGTGTACCGTCATTGTCGCGATATGAAAGCACTGCCTGGAGAGCTGTAATGCTACCTTCAGGGCCCCCCTTTATATCAACTGAACCTGTGACGTTAACGGGAGTGGAACCTACAGAACCCAGGTTGACCGTAACAATTCCATCATCTGCAGTGAATGACTGGTCAAAGACGCTTATTGATCCGGCCTCTCTCGGAACCAGCCTGAGGACCACAGAGGATCCTCCGGAGGTTGCTGCTTCCATGGCATGCTTCCTGAAGGTGTCTGAGACAAGATTTCTGTCCGTTGCATTGACAAAATCCCCGTTTGTTATGTCAGAGATACGCTTCAGTATTGTTTCGTCGTAATCCCCAATCCCTATGCTCACAATCTTCATGCCAATCTCTGAAGCATTGGCTGCAAGTTTCTCATACCTGTCAACATCCGTAACGTCTGAAGGCTGACCATCAGTCAGGATTATTGCGGTTACGGACCCCCCCTCTGATGAAAATTTCCTGGCATCCTCATACACTGTTTCAAGAGCACGATACAGGCTCGTCCCGCCAGATGCCCTGATCCGGTCTATCTCCTTCGCAATCCTGTCGACATCGTTGACCGGGGCCATTGGTATGATCCGCTCCACCCTGTTGGCAAAGGAATAGAGGGCAAGTTCGTTGCTCTCACCAAGTACATCGAGAACCATCTTGGCCGCATCCTTGGCATCATCCAGCTTCTCGCCGTGCATTGAACCACTTCTGTCAACTATGACTGCAAGCGCTGATCCCGATCCGGTTCCTTCGCCCTCCGGCGCACTTATCCTGAGCTGAAAGTATATCTTTGTAAGCGTGTCGGAGAAGCAACTGGAATTGCTTGTTCGTATGTCTGTCTTCAGCATATATAGAAAGTAATAATTTAAGTTTAAAAATATTTTCATTTAGATGTTAATCGCAATTTTCCACCCATTTAAATCCCCGGAATTCAGGTGTCACGGTAAGAGGCTGAGAGTGACTTGAAGACCAGTATTCCCACACCGCATAATGTTTTATCCCACATTCTGATCAGGCACCGTTGATTGTAGTCAGGTATTCCGAGATAGGTCTCAAGGGCACACGCGCAAGGAGAATGATGGAGAATCGTCTTCGGAGCAATATAAGACAGGGGCTCCTGTCAGCTGGAGAAAGCGCAGACTTTAGATGGGAGCGTGGGAGGCTTTTCCTTGATGGATATTCCAGATCAGAAGTCGTTATGGATGTACTGAGGCGGACCATGGGGGTTAAATCATTCTCAGAGGTAACAGAGATGAAATTCTCAAAACCTTCTGAAATAGTGGACATGGCGATCCAGCTCTATTCCGGCTTGCTCTCAGGTAAGAAGTTTGCAGTCAGGTCCAGGAGAGCGGGAGGACAGAACTTTACTTCCATGAACCTGAATCTTCTTGTCGGTGATGCCCTCTTTCCTTATTCAGACGGGGTTGATCTTGAACATCCCGAAGTTGAGGTGAACATTGAACTCAGGGATAACCGTGCATACTTCTTCAGCGGTTCTCACGAGGGGCCAGGCGGTCTTCCCATAGGATCTGAGGGAAAACTTGTGGCTCTGGTCTCCGGAGGAATAGATTCCCCTGTTGCAGCATGGATGGCAATGAAACGTGGTTCACCACTTGAATTTGTGTTTGTTTCTCTTGCCCACCCTGTGGACACCATGGATTTTCTATGGGTCATGAAAAGGCTCATTTCACGCTGGGTTCACGGATTTGATCCTGTCATTCACATCCTCGATGGTTCTGCCATTGTGAGGGAGCTTGCAGGCAGGGATGATTACCTGGCACCCAGTGTCACATTCAAGCGAATACTCTATTCAACAGCCCAGAGAATTGCCATGTCTACCGGGGCATACGGAATTGTTACCGGGGAATCCCTGGGCCAGGTATCTTCACAGACCCCGGAAAACCTTCTTGTGATAAACAGTGGAATAGATTTTCCTGTTTACCGTCCTCTGGCAGGCATGGACAAGGATGAGATTACAGCTATGGCGAGAAGAATTGGCACCTTTCCGGAATCAAACAAGGGAGAATTCTGCTCTCTCTTCTCTAGGAACTCCGTGATGGGAGTTACCTCAGATCAGGTCAACCATGATATTGGGCTTTTTCCATTTGTTGATAACCTGCTGTCATCTGAAACTGTAATAAGGGGAAGTACGCTGGATGAATATGCATCCAGTATTCCAGTGACGGACCTGCGGGGTGGTGAATTTGGACCCGACCCTGTTGTGGTAGACCTAAGGGGAATTGAAAAATTCAATGAATGGCATTATCCCGGGTCCTTACATGCAAGAATGGGAGATGTCAGGGGGATCGTGGACAAATTCGGAAGAGGGAAAACATATGTGTTCTACTGCCAGAAAGGACTTCAGAGCGCATACGCTGCAAGTGAGGCCAGGAAGATGGGTGCCATTGCTTATTACTTGACTAGCGAAGCCATTAGAAGAATGACCCAGTCTGGAAAGCCCAATATCAGTGAAACGTGATGCATGTCCCCCTTAGATTTTCTTTCACTCATTTACTCTTTGACAGGCAAAATTCTGTCGGAGATCCAGTATACCTGAACATTTTCCTGTTTTCAACGTAAAGGCTCAATCCAAATCACTTATCATTTGGAAGAATTCCTTTTCCGAATTCAAACATTCCTTGAGGTGCCAGCTAAGAGCCAGCTTTCCGGAGTTTTGCAATATATGTAGTACAAAAGCTAGCTCTAAGTAATATGCCGTTCAGTTTTTTGATCTTATTACTGTAGTAATCTTCCACTGACATACTCCCACGTCTAAAGAACGTGGGGTTCTCGCTTTTGCTCCGCTTTCGTCTTCATCCCTCACGGTTTGGACAGTTTTGCGGGAACCTATTACAGAGTCTTGAGGTCGTTCCAGTCCTGAACGTTGCCTCTCTGGGGGTATCAGTGCTCCCCTTGCATGCATCCCTGTCTGCATGCAATCGGGACATGCCATTGATCCATCCCTCTTCTCGGACTGCGGAACTGTGGCATTCCCAACCTCGCAGGGAAGTCCTTTCGGATCAATCCGTTACTGAGGATTTCTCTGCACGACTTACTCCTATATTTCATGAAGCAGTATTCGTGCCTGAAACTTCAAAAGCCGAACATATTTATGTGTTCGCATTCATCCCAAGACTTAAGTCGTGGGCTTTCTGCTCATATAATCGTAAATGACAGTCCGTTTGATCTTTCTCCAGGTTGCTCTATTTTTGAATTCCTCTTCTGGATCGATAACCGATCGGTATTTCCAGTTTTTCTTCCTCTTGAGAAGATTCTCCACTAAAATTCAGAACCATGTTACTTAACTTTTAAGTGGACATGCTATTTCCTGATTCTATAGTTTTAGCCTCTATCAGAAGGTCTGGTGTGATCCTGTCGAGGTGCTTCTCTGTATTAAT
>DAJC01000059.1:0-43707 GCA_002498845.1 Thermoplasmatales archaeon UBA509
ATAATATTGTCCCAAAGCCTGTTATAA
Source organism: Thermoplasmatales archaeon UBA509 (assembly GCA_002498845.1). GTDB lineage: Archaea > Thermoplasmatota > Thermoplasmata > Thermoplasmatales > Thermoplasmataceae > UBA509. The sequence goes on from DAJC01000059.1 coordinate 28, forward strand.
CATTATGACTTCGATGTACTTTTCTGATTTAGCTTCTGCAAAAAAAATAAAAGTAAAGCTTTCCAAAAATAAAGATAAGCGCAAGAATATTCGTTATAATTTGGTTCCGGAAATTGTTAAAGTTACTTTAGCAGATGGTAAAGTAGAGACTATAGATCTAAGAAAGAAGAAGTAGCATATATCTCTACTTTGGTGATTCAAATTTTTATTTCCCCCAAGGAATTGGATGTTATATCACGTAGAATTATCGTTAAGCATCAGAGTAGTTTAGGAAAGCAGGAAGTTACAGAAATAATTACATTATTTAATGTGGGAAAGGAACCAATAAAAGAATTTTATTTTGAAATGGAAGATTTCAGAAACGAGTTAAGTGTTACAGACGATAAGGGCAACCTGATTCCATTCCTCACTAAGGAAAAACTCAAACAATATGTTGATGACGTAATTTTAGCCAAATTGGATTCTGACCAAATTTACATATGCGGAATTGTCCTCCCCAACTCAATAGAAAGCGGAGATTATAGGGTGTTGAAACTTACATATAATTTTTTATGGGCCGGATCCGGAGTTTATTATTATAATTCATTAATTCCTTTTTATAAGTATACAAATTTTCTAATTTTTTTCTCGTTTTTCGGAAACGAGACATTAAGTCTATCTCTAGATTTTGAAGAAGGTATAACAACTGAATATGGCATATCATTAGTCGCTCGAGGCATGAATAATAAAAGACTTTATCCAGATATTCAAGACAAATTTCACTATGCCCCGAAAGAACGTAACATAACTTTGAGCATCTCAGCCAAGAAAAGAAAAGAAGCAGAGATACAGGCAGTTGCTGTAATGTATTCCGTCGTTCCAGATAAAGAGGTTCGTAATATTGTAGGAATTGTTACATTTTTTTCTATTTTGTTTCCCGTTTTCATTGTTGCAGCGTATTTTCATTTCAAAAGTTTATCTTTGTTTGGAATAATGGCAACAACTGAATTGCTATCCATAGTTTCGTTAGGAATTGCTAGATTTCAAAGCATATTGATTTTCGTTAATAAGAGAATAAGTATTTCTTTGATAGAACTCTTTCTTGACTTCGTAATTGTCCTTATTCCGGAAACTTGGTTATTGAGGTTTTGGCATTTGCTAATTCCTCACTTATAACTTAACTGAATTAATGTCTCTGCACTCAATGAAAGATTGCAAGATTTGACCTTTCACGTTATGGTTATCTACCATATTATTATGAAAATGAAACATGGGCAACGAGATACAGAGACGTGTTGTAGGGTATGCAAGGGTTTCTACCCGTGACCAGGATCTGAGATCCCAGGTGGAGAGGATCCAGAGATACATAACAGATTATGGCCTTATTCCAGCGGTCGAAGGTGCAATATTCCAGGAAAAGTTATCAGGTGCATCGAACCAGAGGCCAGAGAGAGGAAAAATACTTAGGCTGGCGGAACAGGGAAGGATAGATCTGGTGATTTGCACCAAGCTTGACAGATGGGGAAGATCTCTCAAGGATCTTATTGAAACCATGAACTTCCTGGAGGCTCATAAGGTGAGCATTATATTTCTGGACCAGAACATTGACCTCAGCTCACCGATGGGAAAGATGCTTTTCCAGATTCTTGGTGCAGTGGCAGAATTTGAGAGAAATCTTATTGTAGAAAGAACTTCAGAAGGACGCATGAGGGCGATGCTTCACGGAACAAGGTCAGGAAAGCCAATGCATGGCCCTCTTAAGGACCTCCCAGAGAAGGCAATCATCCAGAGATACAAAAATGGTGAATCAATCAAGGCTCTTGCAACTGAATACAGAGTAGCTCCGAACACCATAAGTAAAAGACTAAGGATTAATGGGATAAAGATAAGATCGTGGAAGGTAGCCTAAAGGTTTAATACTCATGGAAATTGCTTAAGAAACTTATCTCCTCTGTTATCATAGATCCTTAGAGAAACATAATACTTGTAGAGAATTCCCCTCTTTATCTCTAGAATTCCCGTGTAAGGATCCACATAAGGGTTATTTTTAACTCTGTCAACAACGCCTTGGGTATAACCTTTTGAACTAAAGAAATAGGCCTTTGCCAGGGATTGAAACTCATCATGAAGTTTATTCAAGTTAGCCATCCACTTGTCAATGTCCTCAAAAGAGACAGGTCTGTCTTTGCATTCAGCCATTATTAGGGGATCGTCATACTCATTGAAACCTACTATGTCTATTTCCCCAATCCTAGGGAACTTGTGCCTTAGTTCGATTCTGGATATCCTCTTCTCGTTGAGGTCAAGCCAGTTGGCGCATCTGAACTCAAAATACCTACCCGTTTTGTCCTCCTTATTATCCAAGAAGATTTCCTTGACAACATTTAGCATCCTATCATTCAAGTTGTCGTACAGTCTGACGCCTGAACCGGTAGGTAGAGGTTCGTGAAGGTAGTTCGCAATCTCTTCAAGGACCTTTTTGCTTATCCTCTCCTTCTGGAGGTTAACAATTGCCTCATGTCTGTTCACTGATATCTTAGTCACCTCTTCCCTCTCGGTTTTAAAGCCTTTTTCTTTCACCTTTTCATGTATGTGGATGTCTCTTTCAGTTTCCCTCTCGTAGTATTCTTCCCTGTATCGTTTTATCTTCTCAGTTGTTAAAACGCCTTCCAGAAATTTAACAAAATCCTCCTTATCGTAGTTTTTTGGAACAGTTTTGAGCCCCTCCTTCTGGGCAATATCCCTTAAAGTCTTCTTATCCAATTCAAGTAAAAAATCGGTTTTTGGCATAAGGTAGATAATGACTTTTTAGTAAATAATTTTCGGTTAGCACATTAATTCTAGCTACCTACTTAGTTATTAGGTTGAAACAGAGATCTTAGAAATGCTTGAGAAGAGTTAAGAAGTTTACCCTGTGCGTTTTAAATGTATGTAACATGTCAGGGAACCTAGGAATCGGGAAAATTTAAGAAAATTACTTGGTTTCAATCGGGAAACTCTTTGGGGAGCTTTCGGGAAGGTTTCGCCCAGGAATTTTGGTACCTCTTTTAAGGTTATGAAGTGAGTTCGGATTAATGTTCTTCTTAGGCTTTGGGGCATCTTCTTCTTTCTCTGCCATTGCATGCAGCATTCTCTGCACCTCCTTCTGCTTCTTTCTTATCTCTCCATCTCTCTTCTTCTCATAAGCGTCGATTAGCCATTGAGGTGGAAGGTTGAACTTGATTGTCTTGACTGTAATAGTCTTTGCACGAAGGCCCTTGTTTGGTACCTGCACCCTTGGGTATACGAGAAAATCCTCCCCTCTCCTGAATGGGTTCGGTTCCGGGAGTTTCACCTTGAATACACCCTGCTCTTTTGTGGCCTCAAAGAAAATGTTGATTAGGCCTCTTGTCTGTGCGTCTATGTAGTTCCATTTAGGCACTGTGATGAATGTTATGAGGTTTCTGTACCTGAAGGACTGCGCAACTATGGATATGGCCTTATTCTGAACTGTCTGCCAGTCCCTTGCGTTCATGAATACCCCCGCATCGTCCAATATGACTGAGTTGCCCCTTTTGAGATTCCCATCAACAACGTAATCAACGAAATCAGTTACATCAAACATTACCCTTCCCTGGTTGAATGTTGCGTCACAGACGTAAGCAAGCTCCAGTGCCGAATAAGACTTGCCGCTTCCTCGGGGTCCAACAAATAGTCCAAGTATATCCATGTTCCTTGCAATTCTTTTCCGGATCCATGGCATTAGCCAGGTATCGTATTTGCTCCTTGAATACATGGGATCCTCAAAGGGGAGTCTTGTCATCTTCTGCCTCCCACTTTTCAGGATCGTTCTCCTGGTAAACCATTGACGATGAGAAAAGTAGGTTGTTATCGTCAATCACATAGTTTAGCTGTCTGAACCATTCAGTGAGCACTGCATATATTGCTGGCACCGAATCAACTATCGCTCTCTTACCTTCCTTTGCCTCTGCATCCTTAAGTTTTTCCCTTATCCTTGATAGAGCAGTAACGTATTCTACATTGGCCCTGGATAAAGGTTCCAGAACCAGATCCATTGCTGTAAGCACATTCTTCAACTGAACAACATTTCTAAACAAGGTACCTTTTGATATCAGTGTTGTTGCCTCATCATACAGTTTTGTCAGGGATCTCTCACCAACAGTCCTAACGAAATCATCCATTTCAATCACCTTTTATGTATTCACCGTCTTCTTCACGGTAATCCTGGAAAATTTCTGACAAATCTCCCATCTTCAGAAAGCTTTCAAATTTTCCATCTGTGATAAGGTTGAACCCCTCTTCAGATTCTACGACTTCACCAGTCCTGTTAATAGTCAAAATAAGATTCCTGCTGCCATCTCTTCTGAATGTGGATTCGACCATCATTACTCTTTCATCAGGACTCTCAATCTCACTGAAACTGCTTTTTTCTTCTTTGAAAAGTGTGTAGTCTTCAAAGTGAGGGCACTCTGATGAGGACATTACTCTGCTTATTGAAGTGAATTTGCCGCAATAGGGGCATTTAACATATACAAAAAGATCCAGTTTTCCATCTATTCGGGTCTGAACTTTGCTTAAATTCTTCATAGTTGCATAGCTGTGATATGGAAAATAAAGGTAATTGATAATCCAATTCCTTAATTCTTGATTAAAATCATTAACTGCACTCCACCAGTCATTTTTCTTCTCAAACTTTTTCTCTTGGTATACCCATAATTCTCTGCCACTTCCAGAATGCTGACAATATCTGCTCTTCTGAAAGAAGCTTGAAGTGCCGCAACTCAAACGGGAGGGTGGTTTCATGAATGAAGTCAAATACCTGGTATCCGGATACTGGGTATTTTCCAGTCTTCTCCCTAAAGAAATCACATAAGCTCATGAATTTTTTAGTTCTCCTTGAAAGGGGCTTCAGGACGAATTCATCCAGCGTCAATACTCTGCCGCTGGAAATCATATGAAATCATCCTCCTCATCACTTTCATCATCAGGGACATATGGGACTTCACCGGGATCCTCCGGGAGAATAGGATCGTCTATTCCAGGTTCATAGTCCCATGGCTTTGAGGGGAGTGGTCTTTTTGGAACCAGAGGGATGTTTTTGAGTGCTACATCAAAATCACATCTTGAATTCTGTGAGCAACTAAAAATAGGAATAAATACAGGAGTGACTGCTATACTGTTGGTTAGTGATTTCATCTCTTCACTCGCCTTGATTTTTCCAGTGCTTTTTTGCCAAGGTTCCTCAGGTTCTCCTTAGCTAATTCAGACAAGCGGTCCCATCTTTCTCTTGCAGCGGTCATACGGTTGAATTCCGACCTGAGATACCCCTCATACGGAAGCATTCGCTTCATGTCCTCAGGCATGGACTGCCAGTACTTATGGCGGGTTGCCTTAGCCATTCTGCATTTTGGATCCAATTGAGTTTCATATCTGGCATCCATGAATGGGTCAAGAGGACAGATAGGCGCTGAACATGTTTGGAACCTTGAACAAAAACTCATTGTACTGCATGACAAATCCTCATACTTCCCATTAAATTCGCTTGATTTTGTATGTTTTATCGTTGTTGTCAAAATTGAAGGGGCGGGGAGTGGGTTGTTTATCCAGCCACCCTGTTTTGAAGTCTTGAATGGGTACATTTACATCACGCTCACTGTGATTATACTATGCTTGAAGACTATGAGCTCTCTCTTGGTTTGAAGTTCAAGCTTTATGTCGAACATCCCAACATCCCTGAGTATTCCGGATTCTGTTCTGCCATTCACCAGGGTAACGGTTATCAATTCCCCTATATATTTCCTGGAAAAGCAATCCGGAACTGAATAGCGTTTTTCGTTTGACCTATCATTTCCAAAGCGGTTATTGCTAACTGGCATTTTTTCAATCAAGTTCCATCACCTGAATTCCTGCAAGGGTAGTTTTGACATCCGTGTATCCGTCACTGAAGGTTATTTCCTCGTTGTTGAAGTGCGTAACAACAAGTACTCCAGGGGAACAGTAGAATATACACATGTCTACCTTTGAATCACCGATTGTTGCGATTGAATTAGAGTTGGGTTCCTCGTCTAAAATAAACCCACAGATTCTTATCTCACGCTTTACCTGCTCAATCAGTACATTAAAGGGGCTGTACAATGTCTCGTTCATCATTACTTCCACCCGTGACCAGTCTTTCCTTAATGTGGCCATCTTAGCTTTCAATTCCTGAACTGATGCCATGGGACTTTGATAACTGTTCAGAATTTCAATAACCATTCTGGAGACCTCCCCGCTATCTTTCCTGTGTTTGAAATCAGGGTACATTTCCTGATGCTCTGTAGCTGTCCATTAGCCTTTTCTTTTATCCCATTGGAGACAAGGCCATTTCTCCAATTAGATCCTATTATGTGCTTCCTACACATGTCGTTTTACCTCCGTTTTTCGGTGGTGTCATGGCCTCCTGATTCCTGTGAAGATCTTGGAGGCCTTGACTGTGAATTCTCAAGTATTTTTCTCAGGGTCTTGAGTGCCCTGTCATATCCACGTGTCTCGATAACGCTCAATGCCGTTTGGATACCTTCCCTGAAACCCTCTTCATACAATATGGGGCCTAATGTGACTTCCATCTCAGGTCACCTCCTTTGATTCAATATGGTACGGTGAGAACTTCCCTGTCCTGAACCTTGAAATAGCATTTTCCATTGAGATTACATATTGTACTTCACCAGAGAACATGACTATGTGACCATGCTTGAAATCTGCTAGGTTGAAAATCAGGACCTCATTATTGGGCACGTAGTGTATTTCATAGTACATAACACCATACGCCTTGGCAAAGTTGTAAACTCCCTTAGATATGGCGAATCCCTGGAATTTCCTGAAATAATGGTTTTTGTCTCTCTCAACTACAAGGTATGGTATATCGAGATATCCAGAATTCTTCTCATTGTTGAATACCCAATGGCCACGAATTCCTATCATACCCAGCCCTCCAAAACCATTCTTGCTGCATAGGTAGACCCAGCTTTTATTACATCTCCACGTTTTACCAACTCCTCCAGAGAAGAGAATATCTTAGAATGAGTCATTTTAGGATTCAGTGAACAATCGTAGATCTCCTTAACTGACTTGTACTTCTTTGATGAATTGTAGGTACAGTCAATAAGAAGTCTCAAAACGGGTTCAAGGATATTTTCTGACCGCGACTCTATTTGGGGTTTACATTCCTCAGCTGACTCACCTATGCTTCTGGCCCTGTTTTGCTCTAATCCAATGGATGCTTCCTGAAGTCCCTGAAATATTGCAGAATTTTCCTTATCCAAGAGGTTTTCGTGAGTGGGATCTCTGGATTGTGTCGATTCACTGGACCTTATAATGATGTCTTTCTCATCGTTTATTTCCTCTTCAGCGTTGTCATTCATATTCTTCTTTTCTTCTTTTTTAAGAGGTATTTCTTTAGTTACCTCTGAGAACTTAATTTTCCTGAGGTCTTCACGAATCCTCGATTCGTTTTCAAGATTATCTAATCCTATTTCCTCGGGGGCCAAAAATTCCAGGTAGTCACTCAGATTGGAGACAATTGCACGTTGGACAGTGTTTCCAACCCTGACAGAGTTCCTAACTTCAAATCCAAGCAGTTCTGCTATAGACTGAAGGTTGTAGGCTTCCCCAACAATTTTAGATATTTCCCTGGCAAAGGAGGTTGTTAAAATCACCAGCTCCAATCCACTTGTATTCTTGTAAAATTGCCATGGGAGAAGGCTCTGTCGAATCGCAATCTTTATCTTCTCCTTGGCAGAGATATTTGTTCTCTCGTCGTACTCAGGGTAATCGTTGCCGTTTGTGCTGGTCCTTAGCACCCCTGTCCTTCCGATGTTCCTTGAAAAAGCTTCAAGATTAGATTTGTACAGGAATACCCTCGTATCCTCTTTCACGTCCATTTCGATGTTTTCTATAGATGTTTGATTCATACGCAAGTTCACCCATTCTGGCACCTGTATTCCTGCATAATTGTACATCTCAATCAGCATAGATTCACCGATTAGCTCAAAATCTGAGCTCAATTTGGATGGGTCCTCTAAGATCTTTGATGCCACATACTGACCTATTGGTTCAAGCTGAGGATAAAATTCATTTTGAAGCTTCTGGAAGTGCTCCTTGTCGCCAGTACTAAGGTGAATCTGCTCTGCACTTGTTGACTCGAAGGTTGCCATTCTGGATAAAATGGGACCAGCTCCTCTTGGCGGTTTCACGTTTGTGGCAATACCCACTGAAGCCAGTGCTTGAAATTTTCCTCGGTCACTTGTCTGTCTTGAAATAAGACTCTGAAGCGCATGCTTAAGGATGCCTATTACCGGGACATTCTCACGGCCATCTGATTTCAGAAAGAGTCCCTCACCTTCATCTATAATGAGAGAAAACGTCCCCTGTTCCAATCTCTCACCAAGCCTAGCTGGAGTGTCAGTTTCACCACCTGAGACAAAGAAACCATGGTTACTGCTTTCCGGATCCCACTGGCCCCAGATTCCGTGATTTAAGAGTAGAAGAGCAGTTTTTGAGGTTCCAGTCATGCCGTAAAGCATCAAATGCTGCGGGTAGATCTTGTTCTGCTTGAGGTAATACGAGAATGGAGATGAAAGGCTCCATCTGACTACAGTTGCAAATCTTCTGAGGCTTTTTGGAAAAAGCAAAGCTATCTTGTTAAGGATCTCTAAAGTTCTCTTCATTTCCTCTTGCGCAACCTCTCTTACCTGGTAACCTACAGCGTATATGCCTCCTTTACCGTCACTGTAAAAACCCGGTGCATCTATGCCGTCAAGAACCTTTGCATTCCCTGTCTTTATAAATGCTCCCATAGCCTTGCGGAAAACATCAAGGGCAACGTTGCGGTCCATTACAAGTCCCAGCTGCTCAAGTGCAGCAACTGCATCCTTGTCGGTTACAGGGCCTATGTGAATCCCTGATGAGGATATGGTTGACTTTACATCGAATTCAACTTTTCTTGCCTTTCCTGGCAAAGACGGGTTATAGACCCTAACATTCTCAGGGTAGACCTGGATGATGATGTCAGAATTGAAAACATTCAGATTTTCTGTGTCAGAATTTGGAGTGCTTTGAATTCTAAGTGTGACAATATAAATTGCCTTCATTTCTGGATCTATATTCACAGCTCTCGTTTTGTCAGCGTTGAGAAATTCAAGAATACATCCACGGGCCTTTAATGATTCGATAAACTCAGCAATCAATGGATGAACGTAATCTACCATTTCCACTGAAGGTTTTTTAATCTTCGGACCCGATTCGCTTTCTTCATATTCATGTTTTGGTCCATTTCCATCTCGGAAATGGCTCCTGTGGATATCCGATCCTTCTCTGAATGCCCTTATTTGTTTTGGATCTAAGCCAGCTTCAAGGGCCTTGTCGATGATTTTTTCGAGAATTTCCACTTCACTGAGTCTATAGAAATATGACCCGGGTTGATTATAATTAGAGATTTCTACCTTATCCTGGTAAACTTCTTTGTAGGCTACAGGAAGTTTTTCCAGGACCTCATCGATACTAAGTTTCAACGAATTATCGTTATCCTTTTTAACCGTTTTAGTATCATTGTATTTAGTCATGGAGCAACCTTCCTGGAAACCTCCCTGATTTCCTTCCCACTTTTGCCGAGATGGTGAAAGAGACTGAACAGAGTGTAAGCGGAACATTCTCAGATGGGCCTTTGGGCCCTTCTTCCTTTTGTTTTAGCTTCATTGATTGTGGACCTCACATTTGAAGTCTGCTGGAACATGCGCTCCTAGGGACCTTTCCATAAAAGCCGCATTTTCAGGAAGTGTGTTGAAATAGAATCTTAACACTTGCCTTAGAAAAGCAGAACGAGTCATGCCAAACGATCTAGCTGCATTGTCCAGTTTCACTAACTGCTCAGGTCCCAAATTGACAGAGATAACCATGAGTTTCGTACATGTCATTATTACATGTAAGAAACGGTGCTATTTAAATTATTATGTTCTATTATTTTTTAACAAGTTGAGAACTTCATGGGACCCGAGCAATCAAAGGAAATTGCTTTTAATACATGTAATTATTACAATACTTAAATTATGAAAAATTCTGGAAGGATAATCCTTAGTATAGGAAGGGAAATTGTAGAAAATATAACATATCTAAGCATGGGATCCTCTGCAATATCTGAGAGTTTTGGAGGTGCGCCAATCTCTATCGGCGAGCTTGTCAAAAGCGTTATATTTCAACTTCCAGAGGATAAGTTCGATTATCCAGAGATTAAGGAAACCGATTCAGAATTAAATGATGGTTTATTCAAGAGTATTGCACTTAATCTTAGCAATTCAGAATTGGTTGGATTAAAGGCCAGGTTCAATAACGGGCAACATAAATTCAAAAAAAATGATAGAAGTTTATTGAAAGATTTAATTGTTCAAGGATTTCAAGACTATTACTTAAAATTCGATTACACTAAAAAAAGCATAAGAAAAATCATCTTGAGAAAGATTATCGAGTCAAAATCCTCAGTTCTTAGAATTTCAGACAAGATCTCAACGAATGAGCTAAACGAAATAATCGAGAACAGTATGGCAGCTATGTCAAAACTTCAATCCATCGTTAGTGATAATACTCAAGAAATACTATCTTTGCTTTATATTACGAAAAGGAAAGTAATGGACAGAAGAATAAGCCTCCCAGAGGGAAAGAATCAATTTAGTCATATACACTTCTTTACATTGCTGGCCACAAATCTTTTGATATTCATGATACATAGAACTTTAGGGTTAGAACCTTTCAAAAAAGAATTTGCTGAAAATATAGACGGGGAACTTATAGGAAAACCGGAACTTAGAAATCTCATTAAACTGCATTATTACAACAAACAAGACAAATTTCCATTTGGGTACTGGATTGAAGAATATATTGCTGACTATGATTTTGTGTTTTCCGCTGAGTCTAAGGATGAGGAAATAAGTATGGAAAAACTCCCTTCAGACGTCTACAAAGAAGAGGTAGGATTGATATCTGGGACGCTCTCCCCAGAATCAGTAATGGCTAGGATGAATAACATCTCTACTGGAGTTTTTTATACAATCTTCAGAATCTTGGCGAAGGTAGAATTACTAATGCTCCCTTTTTCCGTCCCGGATATAACTTTGAATGTTAGCAATACATTTGAAACTTGGAAGATACTTGGATTAATGATTCCAGGACTTTTTGAGGACATGTTGGACAAAAAACAAATTGATACTTCTAAAAAGGTGGAATTAATTGACCTGTTTAAACAGATGGTAGAGTCCCTTTTTCAAAACAGCTATTATGAGCCTTCAGAATTCCTTTTAGAGGTTATTGAATTCGCTTCCATACTCGATTGCATCCAAAGATAAAAGACCATTCAAAACTTGACTGGATAGACTAGCACTAATGCTTTGTTTTAGAATAAAAATAAGCATTTTCTGGATTTGGTTGCCAAATTTAATCTCTATTGACCAAGATGTCATGTTGAAATGAATTAATTCTGAAGCCGGTTTTTTCTAGTAATGTAGAACATGTAGAGTTTGTAGAATCAGAATATATGTTATAGAAATCCAGTGTTTTCCAGTCATGTAGAATTTGTAAAGTTTGTAGAACTACATGTGTATACTTCATGTGAACCAGTTACAATGACAGCAATTAACATGGTAAAATAATGTTAATCATTATCATGGTAGCACGATCCTCATGACAAGGGAGGTATGCATGCAGAATCGTTCTACATGTTCTACATGTTCTACATTCCGCTATTTTACTGGCTTCAGAAGTGTAGAATCACATAAAACCCGATTCTACAAATTTTACAAATTCCTATTTATTCGTTATTATATGTCTAATATCTAGTAACACACATTTTTCATAAATTAAAATTTCATTGTGGACATAAAACCATGAATTTCATGTATTTCGGTGTGTATCTATGTGCATAATGACACAAAAAAAGAGAGTGAATTTATTCATCGATAGTGAGCTTCTGGACAGTGCCAGAGCCTATGGCCTTAATCTTTCAGCCTTCATTACCTCCTGCCTGAAAGTCTGGAGTAAAAATCCATCATTCATTTTGAATGCCAGGCAGCAAAAATTCACAATGGACCGGTCGGGATTTGAACCCGAGGCCTCCTGCTTGCAAAGCAGGCGATCTACCGCTGATCTACCGGCCCTTGGTTTACCCAGGGTATGAAGCAGCCTGAGAGTATTAAAACGCTAAAAATACTTTTGCTGTTTCCACTCTTTTCAACTGTATTTGATACAGGAAAATGATTTGCATTGTAGACGCACTATTTGGAAAGCACAATTTTGGCATCTGCGGCAAAAGCATCACTTTCCGTTAGTATGAGGGGATTGATGTCCAGTGATCTGATATTTCCGCCTTCGTCTTGTATCAGCTGCGAAAGTGAAATCGCGGTATCCACAATGCTTTTCTCGTTTATTCTTATGCCTCTGAATCCCCTTACAAATCTTCCAAGGGATGTTTCCATTATCATTTCACTGACATCAGAAGTGGATATATTTACAGTCCTGAATGAGACATCATCAAAAATTTCTGCCAGGATGCCACCTGTTCCAAGCATAATGACGTGTCCGAATGTGGGATTTTTGTTCACGCCAAGTATTGTCTCCACCTTCCCCTGAACCATCTCTTCAAGAAGGAAATTGTGTTCTGGGAATTTGGTCAAAAGGTGTCTGAAGGCCGAATCAAGCTGATCTCTATCATTAATTCTCAGGATTACAGCACCGGAATCAGACTTATGCAATAAATCGTGCCCTACGGCTTTGAGAACCACAGGATAATGAAGCGATATATCATCCGGCAGGGCATTGCCCTCAATAAGCATACCCAGTGGCGTTCTTATTTTGTATTTCCTTAGAAGGGCCTTCGCCTGAAATTCGTCCATGACCCCTCCGGGATAATCCTCATACAGCAGCATCTTTCATCCTCCTCATGTAAAAAGAATACTTGGCAAGCGCCTCAGCCGATCGTACCGTTCTTGATATACTTGGAAATGATGGAACGTGCTGCTGCTCAAGGGAAAGCAGCATTCCTTTGGCTTCCTTGAATCCCAGAACTCCAACCAGCAGAGGCTTGCCTGACCTCTGCCATTTAACTGCCACATCAACCAGATCCATGGTCATTTTAGGTGTCTGTGGAAGTGCATAAAGTATAATCAGGTCCACTTCATCTGCTTCATTCAGTATTGCCAGGATATCGTTAACCTGGCTAACACTGCCATCAGCCGTTATGTCCACAGGATTCTGCACAGATCCAAAGGCCACAATCAGTTTTCTGATCTCATCCTTTGTACGTTCAGAGAATTCAGCCATTTTCAGATCAGGATGGGCAGGAAGCGACAGCAGGTCCGTGGTCACAACGCCAACTCCACCAGCACTGGTCACGACAGCTACCCTGTTACCATGGGCATTTCTGGAGTAGGATAATGTTCTTGTAAAGTCCATGAGTTCGGTCTCGTTCTGGGCTCTGACAATGCCCAGCTGCCTGAATATGCCTTCTGTAACCCTATCATCAGTGGCCATGGAGGCGGTATGCAGCAATGCCGCCTTTGCCGCTGTTTCAGTTCTGCCGGATTTGAGTATCACGATGGGCTTGGATTGCACCGCAGTCTTCATGATCCTGAAGAAGTCATTCCCCCGAGGTATGCTCTCAAGATACAGGGCTATGCCTTTCACCTCACTTCTTGAGGCAAGGTATTTCAAAATGTCCAGTTCATCCAGGTCAGATCGGTTACCGACATTTATGAATGAATGTATGCCTGTTTCGAATTCAGATATTGTATCCATGGTGAGAAGTCCCAGTGCACCGCTCTGTGATATGAATGCTATATTTCCCGCAGGCGGAAACTGGACTCTGTCGGTTGGAGTCAGGGTTGTGTTGAGCCCGCTGCCGGGTACATATATCCCAACAGTGTTGGGGCCCACTATCCTTGTCTCTGTGCCCTCAATAAGGGAACTTATTCTGTCTTGCAGTGCTTTGCCATCCTTGCCGGTTTCTGCGAAACCTCCCGGTATCATCACAATGAATGGCACATTCAAGGAAACACAGTCCTGCACCACTGCAACAGATGATCTGGCAGGAATGGCAATTACGCATAAATCAATACTATGGCCTATGGACTTTAGGTCAGGATAGCATTTCAGCCCCATTATCTCATCCTGTGAGGGGTTAACCGGGAAAATACTGCCTCTATACCCTGATGAAATCAGGTTCTTCAGGATCACATTTCCAATTTTTCCCGGATCATTAGAGGCTCCAACGATGGCCACAGATTCAGGATGAAATAACTTATGAAGCACACAATGTGATTCACAGCGAGAATAATAATTATATTATTACCAGTAAATTTTAACATTTATTAAAAATTTCTGCACATTAATGTAACTTCATATTTTTTCGACTTTCCACAGCGAAAAATGAGTCCATGAACTTTCCAATGGTGTAAAATACGCAACAGGTTCAGTGGCAGGCAGAATCCCGTATTCTAATGTGATAAGTGAATGGTGTCTCCATGAGGAAGAGAGTCTTGGTTGAGGGTCTTATATTTTATATCCATGTAACAATTCGCCCAATGATGCAGCTGGTAAAACTCGGAGGGAGCGTCATAACCGTCAAATCAAGATATCGTTATTTTCTCCAGCAGACAACAAGAAAAATTGTGCACGAACTTAAAAAAATTGATGACGAAATAATTCTTGTTCACGGGGGCGGATCATTCGGTCACATAAAGGCCAGCGAATACCAGTTGAGCGGAAGCCCGGCATCCTCATCACGTAGTGGAATTTCAATAGTGCACAGGGATATGATGGAACTTGATCAGAGGATTATTGGTGTGATGCTATCCGAAAGCATGCCAGGCATTGGAATGGCCCCCTCATCTTTTCCGGACCCTTTCATTCCCCCCTTCGAGCTGATTGAATCCTACATGAAGGCAGGGCTGTTTCCGGTGACCTTTGGTGATGTATATATCCGGAATGGGAATTCAGGTATTGTATCCGGTGACGACCTGATGCTCGCCCTTGCGCTTCATTTCAAGCCAACAAGAGTGATGTTCCTGAGCGATGTTGACGGAATATTCGACAGAAATCCAAAGACTCACCCAGATGCCGAACTCAGGAAAGAGGTGAAGGGAAATGAGGCGTTTGAGCTGAACAGAGAGGACGTGACAGGCGGAATGGGTAAAAAATTGGGAATAATGAAGAAGATAGCAGAAACTGGAACAACTGTATACCTCCTCAACGGGAGGCATCCGGAGAGGATCTGGAATATGGGGACGCGGGATTTCATCGGTACGGTGATACATTGATAGAGAACCGCAAGGAGGAACATATACGCATAGCGGAGACTGAGAACGTAACCACCGACCATAATTACTGGGATGACGTTGAGATCATTCATCAAGCTGTTCCGGAAGTGGACTTTGATGCAATCGATACCAGCGTGAAATTCCTGGATCACAAAATTGCCCATCCAATGATCATTTCATCAATGACAGGGGGAACGGATCTGGCAAAGAAGATAAACTTCAACCTGTCAACCGTTGCCGAAAAGTTCAGCATACCCATGGGGGTTGGAAGCATGAGGGCAGCGGTTGAGAAGAAGGAACTTGCCGATACATTCTCCGTAATCCTGCAGAGCAAGGTTCCGGTGAGGATAGCAAATATTGGCGCTCCTCAGCTTGTAAAACAGGGAAAACCCGCATTTACAGACAGAGATATAGAATATGTAATGGGTCTGATAGAAGCCGACTATCTCATAGTACATTTCAACTTCCTTCAGGAAATGGTACAGCCGGAAGGCGACAGGAATGCGGTGGGCATCCTCCGGAGATTGAAGGAAATCGCCGGCAGCTATCCTGTTATTGCCAAGGAGACAGGCAACGGAATATCACATGAGGCGGCACTTGCCCTGAAGGATGCTGGCGTAAGGGCCATAGATGTGGGCGGACTGGGCGGCACATCATTTGCTGCAATAGAATATTACAGGGCACGTAAGTCCGGAGATCTGGAAAAGATGACTTCCGGAAAATCATTCTGGAACTGGGGAATACCATCGCCTGCGTCCATAAAATACTCTCATGTTGGAATCCCTGTAATTGGGAGTGGCGGTCTGAGAAACGGCCTGGACCTTGCAAAGGCAATCATCATGGGGGCAGATGCTGGGGGTTTCGCCAGGATGCTTCTGAAGAGCGCCGATTCCTCTGCCCAGGACATTGAGGCAACGGTTCTTCAGATAATCAGGGACCTGAAGATTGCAATGTTCCTTACAGGGTCCTCATCAATTGCAAAGTTAAAGAAAGCCAGGCACTTCATAAGGGAGCCATTACGATCATGGGTTGATGCTTATGGCAGATGAACAGTATGATGATGACATTCCAAAGGAATTCGTGACCGAAACTCCATGCCCCTCCTGCGGGGAACCTCTTTTCTTCATATTCTACAGGACAAAGATAACGTACGAGGAGGCCGTGGAGATAGAGACCTTCTTCTGCAAGAAATGCCTGTATAAGAGTACACAGATAAGGCAGATAGATCGTCAGGAACCAAAAACTCTTGTATTCCAGGTCAGGAACCGTGACGATCTGCGAACGGTTCTATACAGGTCTCCAGAAGCAAGAATCAGCATACCGGAACTGGAAGCTGACATAGAGCCCGGTGAAATATCCACCGGAGAGATAACAACAGTTGAGGGTATACTGAGCCAGATTCTGGACAAGCTGCAGCTCCTTGACGAAGAGGATGCCTCTCCCGAAGATCTCAGGGTAATCAGGGAAAGGATTGAAGGAATCATCCAGGGAAGTGGGGAGCTATTCACCTTCGTTATTGATGATCCCATGGGAAAAAGCCGCATAAACAGTGGGAGAGTCATAACACTCAAGCATGAAGGATGAGCCATCAAGGCGAATGCGTAACGTGTCAGATTTATATATACTCCAACAATGATCCTGCGGTGCATAGCGCATGACAATTGACTATACATCAGCATTGTTAGCCATTGCGGCATCCATATCAATAGCTGGCGGACTTATAGGCACAGGTATGGCACAGCAGGGTATCGGAGCTGCCGGGATGGGGATTATTGCTGAAAAGCCGGAAAAGTTTGGGCAGGTACTGATATTTTTCGTTATCCCGGAGACACTGTGGATAATCGGGTTTGTCCTTGGAATAATTCTGCTGCTTCATATCCTGTGATGGTAAGATATGACGCTGGAAGATATCCTGAAAGACATAGAATCCCGGGGAGATGGCGAATTAAAAACGCTTAGTGACTACTATGAACAGAAGATATCAGAAATCAGGAAGAAGCAGGATATTGCTCTAAGGAATCTTCAGGAGAAGTATGAAAAACTCACCGAGGAAGAAGTGCGATCCGTTGAGAGAACAACAATAAGCTCGGGTGAAATGGAAGCCCTGAAGATTGTTAGATCCCGGGAAAGCAGCCTGATTGAGGAGGCCATGGGGAAAGCTACCATATATCTGAAGGAACTGAGGAACTCAAAAGATTATAAGGAAATAATGGCGAAAATGGTAGATGCAGCCCGCCGCAGCCTGGGAAAGAAATTTACCATACGGGTATCAGCCAGGGATTCCAGTCTTATACCGCAATCCAAGGATCTGGTTATCAGGGAGGAGGAAGTTGATCCGTATGGAGGAATAATTGCCGAATCCAGCGATGGCTCCATGCAGATTGACCTGACACTCACATCCATAATGCAGGACATAAAGGAGAAACTGATTTCCAGAATTTCAGAACACCTGGGGGAATGATCATATGGACCCCACCTACACCGGTGCCTTTGGAAGAGTTCGGGTCTACGGCAACGATTTTCTGCCGGAGGATTTCATCAGAAGGCTAATGGCCACGAAGACCATTGATGAAATGGTCTCTGAGCTCTTCGGCACGTTCTACAGGCAGGATATGGAGCTGTTTACGGCAGTCTACAAGGGAATTGACCTCATCAGCATCTCGTTGAACCACAGGCTGATACTGAGGAACAAGATAGCACTTTTTGCAGCTCCGGTACCCGGCAGGGATGTAATAAGGGCATACCTTTCCAAGTGGGATATTTCAAACATAAAATCCGTTCTATCATCCAAGTACCTGGGTTATGGCATAAAGGAAACAGAAAGCTTCCTTGTTAGTTTCAGGGATGTTCCCATCGGTATATTCGGCGGGAACCTCACAAGAGATGACTATAATGCCATGATGTCACAGAGTTCCGTGGATTCAGTAGTGAATTATCTTTCCAACTTCGGATACGGACAGCAGATACTGCTCAACATGGACCGGTTCAGGAAATCAGGCGATATCAGCCTCCTCCTCTCAGCTCTTGATACTTACTATTACTCGCAGCTTGTTGAATCAGTAAAATTCTACAATGGAGATGAGGGCCCGTTGAGAGCCTTCATTTCAGAGGAGATCGATCTGCGCAACCTCATGATAGTTCTCAAGAGTCTTGATCTGGGAATAGAATTTGAAAGGATCAGGGAAGGCCTGATACCGGCCGGCACAATGGATATGGGACGGCTTCAGGAGATATTCTCGGCGGGCTCAGTCACGCAGGCCATAGATAAGCTGGGTTCATACGGAAACATGAAACAGGCTGCGCAGGCTTATGAGCAGACAAGGCGGCTTGAATCCCTGGAGAGCTCAATAAGGTCTGATATCCTGAAAAGATACATTGATATTTTCAATTCGCAGGCTCTTTCTGTGGGGTCTGTATTCGCATTCATACTGAGGTCTGAGCTTGAGCGTGAGAGAATCAGGTCAGTTTCTCTTGGCAAGTATTATTCTGTCAGCGAGGACCGGATAAAGTCTCTGATATTTTAGGGTGGTTTCATGATAAAGGGAGAAAAAGTAGGAAATATTGCAGTTATCGGCGAGAGGGAACTGGTTCTGGGTTTCCGCCTGGTCGGGGTTGAAAACTCATTCATTGCAGAGAAGGAGAAGGGCGTTGAAATGCTTCAGGAAATGATCAGGGAAAAGAAGTTCTCTCTGGTTATGATATCTGAAAGCATCAAGTCATTCATGGATCAGAAAACACTCAGGGCTGTTGAAACTTCAACTGATCCGGTGGTTGTTTTCATACCGCTTCCAGGAGGCCAGGACCTGGAATCGGTCAACGATCTTGCCAGAAGGGTACTTGGAGTGGAGATTGGTAGGTGAGTTATGGGAAAGATAGTAAGAATTTCAGGGCCAGTTGTGGTTGCTGAAGATGTTGAAGATGCAAGGATGTTCGATGTGGTAAGGGTCGGCGAGCTTGGCCTGGTTGGCGAGATAATACGAATAACAGGAAACAGGTCAACAGTGCAGGTTTATGAGGATACTAGCGGCATAAGGCCCGGTGAAAAGGTGGAGAGCACCCATAAGCCGCTTTCCGTGGATCTGGGCCCCGGATTGCTCAAGTCAATATACGACGGAATACAGAGGCCACTGGACGTGATCCGTGCAAAGACCGGGGATTTCATCAGGAGGGGATTCACTGCTGCTCCACTTGATGAAGAAAAGCTGTGGGAGTTCACTCCGGTCATAAAGGACGGATCAAAGGTTGTCCAGGGCCAGATCGTCGGCACTGTGCAGGAAACAGGCATTATAAGCCACAAGATTATGGTTCCATTTGGAGTCTCTGGGATCATAAAGGGCCTGAAGGCGGGCAAATTCAAGGTTTCAGACAAGATTGCAGTGGTGGAGACGGAAAGTGGCGAGGAAATCATAAGGCTCAAGCAGGAATGGCCGGTGAGGGTTGCAAGAAAGGTCATCAGGAAGCTTGCTCCGGAAATCCCGCTCATCACAGGGCAGAGAGTTATTGACACCTTTTTCCCGGTTGCAAAGGGCGGCACCGTTGCCGTCCCTGGCCCCTTCGGAAGCGGAAAGACAGTTGTGCAGCATCAACTTTCAAAGTGGGCAGACAGCGATATAGTGGTATACGTGGGATGCGGCGAGAGGGGAAACGAGATGACAGAAATCCTCACCACATTCCCTGAGCTTACTGATCCGAAGTCTGGAAAGCCTCTTATGGAAAGGACAGTGCTCATAGCCAACACCTCAAACATGCCTGTGGCGGCCAGGGAGGCCAGCATATATACAGGTATAACAATTGCTGAATATTACAGGGATATGGGGTACGGAGTTGCACTCATGGCAGACAGTACCTCCAGATGGGCAGAAGCCCTCCGTGAAATTTCTGGCAGGCTTGAGGAAATGCCCGGTGAAGAGGGATACCCTGCGTATCTTGGAAGAAGGCTTTCTGAGTTCTATGAAAGGTCCGGAAACGCCGTGGTCACATCGGACGATGACAGGATAGGATCAATAACAATTGTGGGTGCAGTTTCACCACCAGGCGGAGACATATCAGAGCCGGTCTCTCAGAATACCCTCAGGGTCACAAGGGTTTTCTGGGCACTTGATTCATCACTGGCATCCAGACGTCATTTCCCGTCAATAAACTGGCTCAACAGTTATTCCCTGTATGAGCCTGACCTGAGGAAATGGTTTGATGAAAACGTGGCAAAGGACTGGGGTGACATGTATGACGAGGCCATGGGCATACTCCAGAAGGAGGCAGAACTGCAGGAAGTTGTTCAGCTGGTTGGTTTTGACGCTCTTCCGGAGCGGGAGAAAAACATCCTGGACATAGCAAGAATGCTCAGGGAGGATTTCCTGCAGCAGAGTGCTTTCGACGAGGTTGACCAGTACTGTTCCATAAAGAAGCAGTACGGAATGCTGAAGGCCATCCTTGCACTTGGAAAGGAGCAGTCCAGGGCTCTTGAGAAGGGGCTTTCCATGGTGCAGGTGCAGAGTGTCAGGGCACGTGACATGATTTCAAGGATGAAGGAGGTAAAGGAAGATGAATTCCCTGCATACCTGGAGAATGTGCTGTCAGAGATCACAGGACAGATTGAAAGTTTGATGGAGGCTTGAAAATGCCACAGGTTAGCTATAAAACAGTATCACAGATTGCAGGTCCGCTTGTTTTTGTTGAAAAGGTGGAGAATGCGGCATACAACGAGCTTGTTGAAATAACCCTGGGAAACGGGGAGAAGAGATCAGGGCAGGTTCTTGACACGGGGAGAGGACTGGCCGTTGTTCAGGTGTTCGGTGCAACCTCAGGAATGGATGTAAGCAACACCAGGGTGAAGTTTCTGGGCAGCACAGCCCGGGTCTCCGTCTCAGATGAAATGCTCGGCCGTATATTCAACGGGCTTGGTGAACCCATCGACGGCCTTCCTCCAATAGTGAGCAAGGAAAGGGTGGAAGTGGTCGGAAATGCCATGAATCCATACTCCAGGGAGGAGCCTTCAGAGTTCATAGAAACCGGTATTTCCACCATAGACGGTATGAATACTCTGGTAAGGGGACAGAAACTTCCCATATTCTCATCGGCAGGCCTCTCCCACAACCGCCTTGCAGCACAGATCGCACGCCAGGCAAAGGTGCTGGGCAGCAGCGAGGATTTCGCTGTAATATTCGGCGCCATGGGAATAACCAGCGAAGAGGCAAACTACTTCGTGAGCGAATTCACCAAGACAGGAGCAATTTCAAGATCGGTGCTATTCCTCAACCTTTCATCGGATCCAAGCATGGAAAGGATAATACTGCCAAAGGTTGCCCTCACAACTGCTGAGTATCTGGCCTATGAGAAGGAAATGCACATACTGGTCATTCTCTCAGACATGACAAATTACTGCGAGGCGCTCCGTGAGATATCGTCTGCAAGGGAAGAGGTTCCGGGAAGACGTGGTTTCCCAGGATATATGTACACAGATTTGAGCACCATTTATGAGAGGGCCGGAAAGATAAGGGGCAAGAATGGATCAATAACACAGATTCCCATACTGACCATGCCTGGTGATGATATCACAAACCCGATTCCAGACCTTACGGGATACATTACAGAAGGCCAGATCGTTCTTAGCAGGGACCTCCAGAGAAAGGGAATATATCCTCCAGTTGATGTCCTGCCGTCGCTTTCCAGGCTCATGAACCAGGGCATAGGCAAGGGGAGAACAAGGGAGGATCACCGCGGCGTGGCAGATCAGATATATGCTGCATACGCAAACGGAAAGGATCTGAGGTCCCTGAGCGCCATAGTTGGAGAGGAGGCTCTGGGTCCAAATGACAGGAAATACCTGAAGTTTGCAGATGAGTTCGAAAAGAGGTACGTGAACCAGGGTTTCTACGACGACAGATCCATTGAGGATACCCTGGGCATTGGCTGGGATCTGCTTTCTGAGCTTCCGGAATCCGACATGAAAAGGGTAAAGAAAGACTTCATAGACAGATACGGGAAGTGGAATAAGGAGGACTGATGTCGCAGCTTGATATTAAGCCAACCAGGATAGAACTCATTCGGACAAACAGGAGGATAAAGCTTGCCAAGCGCGGCCTTGATCTCCTGAAAATGAAGCGTTCCTCACTGGTCATGGAATTCTTTTCCATCAGCAGGTCAGTGAAGGGCCTCAGGGAAAACCTCAGGGGAGACATAGGGGAGGCCATCGAGACTGTCAGGATGGCAGAGATAATCTCCGGGACAATGGAACTGGAGAGAATTGCGTACATGTCAGCTGATTCCACTGTGGCAGTAAACATGAAGAATGTCATGGGAGTCAGGATACCAGAACTGAGCCGAAGCTACAACCAGACAATACTGTCAAACCAGTACAGGGCAATATCTGTGCCTACACCAATAAATGATGCCATAAAGACATTCGAGAGAATATACGTGCAGCTTGTGGAGATAGCCGAGAAGGAAAACTCCATGAGAAAACTTCTGCATGAGATAGATAAGACCAAGAGAAGATCCAACGCCATTGAGAACATACTCATTCCCCAATTGACGTCCAGCGCCAAGTTCATAAGGATGAGGCTGGACGAGATCGAAAGAGATATGTTCACCACACTGAAGATGATAAAGAGGAAGATGGGAAGAAGGGAGGAATCGGCCTAAATGAAATACTGGGAGCAGCCGCTGATGAAATACAAACAGCATATAGTTACGCCTGTTGAGGTGAGGAACAACCGGAACCTGAGGCTGTTCAGGAGGATCAGGATACTTTTTGCAGTGGTTAACCCGGTAATTTCAGTGGTGGTTCTTTCAATGATTGCACTGGGGGTTATATGATGGACGATCTTGAAACACTTAAGGTCATAAAGGAAAAGGAGGATTCCATAAATTCAAGGATTCAGGAGATCAAGGAACAGAAGGAAAAGGAAATCAGCAGCCTTGAAGCTGGCTTTGATGCCATCCTGAAGGCGAAGGAGGAAGAGCTGGAGATACAGAAGCAGAAGAGTGTGGACGAGGCCCTCCGTTCAGCAAAGGCAAAGGCTGAAAGCCTCATCCGGGATGCAATGGACAGATCCTCAAGACTGACCCTCACAGTTAAGGATGAGGACATAGAGAAATACGTGCACGAAGCAATAATGGAATACCTGGAGGCTTAATATGGGAATCAGGCCGGAGAAGATGATCAGGATAAGGATCATCGGATCAAACATGCGCAAGGATTCCATAATCACTGCGCTTCACGATGCCGGCGTAATACAGCTGGAACAGGTGGCGCCTGATGTGTCAAAGCTCCTGGGGCAGGCAAAACCCGGGGAGAACTACAGGACAGTAAACACACTGCTCCAGAGGTTCAGGGGTTACGAGAACATCCTTCCTCCGTCTGAAGTCAGGACAAAGAAAACTTTCACTTCCATTTCCGAGCTTGTGAAGGAGGCCTCCAGCATTGATCTGGATGATCACCTTAGAACCCTGAAGGACCAGGAAACTGATCTCCTGGCAAGAATTAAGGAGATAGACAACAGGCTTTCTGTTGTGAAGGACCTCCAGGGGATCAAATATGATCTTTCAATCTTCAACGGCACATCAATCATATCGTACATACTGAAGGACTGGGATGCCGAGGATCCGGTCACGGCAATAAAGGCAACAATTCCAGATGCATCAATAATACAGATAAACCGGAAGGTGTACATCGTGTCAATTCCGGCTGCAAGGGATTCTGATCTTGCAAGGATTGCCAACGACATGGGATTCAGGATAATCCATATCCCGGAGATGACCGGGACACCTGAAGCCTACCTCAGCTACCTCACCCAGAAGAGGAAGGAAGATCAGGAATCCCTGGACAGGATACACGCTGAACTGGCCCACATCTCAGCCGACTACTATGAGCAAATTGCCCAGATAAGGGAACAGCTTGAGATCGAGAACAAGAAGCTTGAGGTTTCCGAGAAGCTGGCTTCCACCCAGGATGCCTTCGTGATGGAGGGCTGGGTTCCAAAGAGATATCTCCGGTCAACAGTGGAACTGGTGACCAGGGCAGCTGAGGGCAGCGTGCTTATCAACGAGGTTGAAACAAAGGATGTACCGCCAACGCTGCTTGAAAATCCAAAGAAATTCAGGATATTCGAGTTTTTCGTGAGATTCTACAGCCTTCCGCAGGAGTTCGAATTTGATCCCACAATGATTTTCGGCATCATATTCCCAATATTCTTCGGCATAATGGTGGGAGATTGGGGATACGGCCTTGCCATACTTGCCCTTGCAATATGGATGGTGAGGAAACTATCCAGGCCTGGTAGCAGTACGATTCTCCCAAAGTCGCTTACCAGGTTCGCCATGACAATATTCGGCCGCAATCCGCTCCTGATACTTGGAAAAACGCTTATTCCCGCTTCAATTGTGGCCATTGCTGTTGGGCTTCTCTTCAACAACTTCTTCGGATTCCCCCTGCTTCCAGTGACAGTTTTCGAGACCAGCACAGGATTTTCAGGAGCACATATTGGGGCGTTCCCTCCTACTCCCACTGTCATATTCCATGTCTCCTTCATGATACCAAAACTCCTGCTCTTCACCGGATACATCGGTCTGGCAATGGTCTCATTCGGCCTCATTCTGGGGCTTGTAAATGAGGCATCTCTTGGACACAGGAAGGGAGTTGCAGGAAAGATTGGGTGGCTCATGATGGCGTGGGGCATTGCAATATTCGGGCTGGACCTAATACACCAGCACAGTGGCCTTTCATTCAACATTCATACGGATCCAAGTGCAGTCCTCTCCATCCTGGTATTTCTGGCAGGAATAATTGTGGTTGGAGTATCCGAGGGTACGCGGGGAGCTGTTGAAATCCCATCCATAATCAGCCACATCCTTTCATACACCAGGATACTGGGGATACTCCTTGCTTCGGTGATTCTGGCGCAGGTCATTGACCTCATATTCATGAAAGGTGTGATGAAATCTCCAGCACTTGCCGTGGTGGGCATAATAATACTGATCCTGGGGCAGCTTTTCAACCTGGTCATTGCCATATTCGAGCCCGGCATACAGGGCGCAAGGCTGATCTATGTGGAATTCTTCTCAAAATTCTATTACGGTAACGGGAAGATTTTCCGGCCCTTCAGGACACAGAGAAAGTATACAAACCCGGCATACACCCTGGATCCGGAAAAGAAGTGATCAGGCCTTCTTTTCCCTTCCCACCATTACATATTTTCTGAAGCTGAATCCGGCCCAGGCTATTTCAATTACCCCGAAGGGCCATACACCTGCAAGGAACCCGTATGCCGAGGAAAATAAGCACATCACACCGAACATGAGGGTGAAGACCCTGTTCCTGTTCTCATATATGTAGAATATCATCATTATGACCAGAACAACTGCACCATAGATATTCACAGGGGACAAAACCTGCATTGCAGGGGAGTTCATGGGCATAATAATTTGTTTGCATTGCCGTGCAGTTCTCATGAGTTGTGTTCCCGGCAACACTTAACGTTGCCTGAACTGATCCGCTCATGGAGTAATCTCAGGATATCATGGTGCTGGATTGTCGGGAAGACCCGCAATGAAGTCAGAGATTATATCTGCAGTTGCATCAGATTATGAAATCGCTCTCAGCAGGTATGCGTATGAAATTGATGAGCTGGAAGGTATTTTTCATAAGACTGTTGCTGACCCTGCCACGTGGTTTTGTGGCAATCTTCCATCCCGTCTCCAGCCTGAGGGCCCATATTTCCTCCCGGAGCACATCCCTGAAGGCATCCATTTCTTCCGGGTTGCGGAACGATATTGAGGCAACAAAGTTGTAGCCTCTCCTGCCACGCCTGCCTGTGCGCTTTCTCAGGGCCACTGAGTATGCGGTTGTTATATCGATGTCCACAGCACTGAGATCCATGATATTGCGAACGAACCTTGGATGGTAGAAGTCACTGATCCGCCTGTCACGACGGGCATTGGTCAGCACAATATGGCTGCTGAAAACGTCCGGAGGGGTACTTTCCTCAAACATCGCCCCATACAGGCGGAAAAAGAATGCGTGAAGCCTTTCCAGACCTCCCTGTGAGGTGCTGTATATGAAAAACCTTCTTGATGTATGGGTGGATATTGCGAGAAAGCGGTTTTCCTGCCCGTCAGGGGGAAGCAGCAGGTAGGATTTCTCTCCATAAAGAAGGCTGTCTGTGCGTATATCGTCCTGTGTGAATATGATCTCCTCCCATTTTCCGCTTTCCATGGAGATGGGTTAAGGGAAGCAGTATGATTATTCTTATGGTTCTGTGCTGGCATTGCCAAAAAAACACCCAATGTTCTGGGAGATTCAGACAAATATAATACTGACATGTAAATAAGTCCCCATGGTTAGGGAACAGACTCCACAGGATTACCTTGACATGCGATCCATTTCGGGCGTGAATGTTTCAGGCAACGGACGCATGATATCGATAATGTCATCTGCCACATACCACGAGAAGAAGAAACCAACTGCATCTGATGTTGTTATGTTTGATGCTGAAACGGGCAGCGAGATCAAAAGATTCGGCGGAGACGGGTCGCGAAACCATGATTCAAGATTCAGCCCTGACGGGAAGAGGATTGCATACCTGAGCAGAACTGGAGAAAAGAATGAACTGGTCATATCCGATCTGGATACGGGACAGGCGGAAAGGCTGGTTCTTGAGGGGAATCCCCAGGACTTACAGTGGGCGGATTCTTCCTCACTGTACATACTGATGACGGAACCCGAACCAGCGGAAATCCATGAAAGGAAAGAGAATGGCGATGACGGCTTCTACTTCGAGGAGGAGGACCGTTTCACATCAATCTTCCTCTACAGGCCAGGATACGGGCTTCAGCAGATCACCAGGGGAGTACAGGTATGGGAGTTCACTGCGGGCAGCGAACTGGTTGCCATGGTGACTTCAGAGAAGCCCCAGGAGTATTCATGGTACCACACTTCAATTTCAGTAATGAGCAGGGATGACTGGCACATAAGGAATCTGTATAAGCCTGAATGGAGGGCTGTTGCAAGGCCGCGTATATCCCATGACGGGAAGAGGATAGCATTCCTGGAGTCCCTGTGGAGCGATCGTGGTGTAACTGCCGGGGACATTCTCATTTGCGACACGGATGGATCAGCCCCTGTGAATATTACCGATGGGATTGAGAAGAGTTTCTGCGATATGTTCTGGAAAAAGGACGGAAGCCTGTACACCCTGTGGACGAAGGAATGCAGCTACGGCATATCCATATACAGTGGAACCAGCTTCACTGATGTGATGATGGAGGAAGGAACTGTAATGCCGGTCTTCGCACCGGAATTCCAGCCTCTGGGGAAGGGTTACGCAATGGTGATTCAGGATGCCAGATCACCACAGGAACTTTACCGGATAGCAGAAGGGAAAATCAGGAGAGTATCATCCGAGAACCAGAAACTGCGCGAATGCGTGGCGTATCCCAGCGAGGTCATAAGGTGGGAATCCTCAGACGGCACAGGCATTTATGGCATATTCAGGTCAGCTGGAAAGGACAGGCCTGTTGTGGTATATGTCCATGGCGGCCCCACATCCTATTCACCCGTTGCATTCATTGATAGAAGCACCTATTTGATTTCCAAAGGTTTCTCGGTATTTCTGCCCAACTACAGGGGAAGCATAGGGAAGGGGAGGAAATATGCCGAGGCCAACCGCGGGGACATGGGCGGCATGGACCTGCAGGACATCCTTGCAGGCATGGATTTCCTTGTCAGCAGCGGCCGCACATCAACCGCCAGGTGGTTCATAACAGGTGGGTCATATGGGGGTTTCATGACATCCTGGGCCATAACACAGACCGACCGTTTCTCCGCTGCAGTGGGACTCTTTGGCATATCGGACTGGTTCAGTTTCCATGGAACAACAAACATACCGGACTGGGACAGCATACATTACGATGCATCCCCGTACAGCGGAGATACATACAGGAAGTTTTCAGCAATGGATCATCTGGGCAGGGTACGGACTCCTGTTCTGCTGATGCATGGAGTTGATGATCCATGTGTGCCAGTAGGGCAGTACCTGCAGTTCTACAGGGGATTAAAGGATCTTGGAAAAGAGGTAAGGCTTCTTCTCTTTCCCCGTGAGGGGCATGGATTTACTGAAAAGAAACATATAATCATGAATATGGAGGAAACCGTCAAATGGTTCAGGAAATATTCACCCCAGGGTTTTGCTGACGAACCCTGAGAACACCTCCATGGCTTTTTTGAACTCATCCGGTGCCCCTGTGAAGCACAGCCTGAAGGCGTTAGGCTGGCCGAAATAGTCGCCTGGATCCAGGAACAGGCCGTATCTTTCAAGTGCAGTGGTGCACAGGCCAACAGAATCAATGTTTCCGGAATATCTTATGAGCGCGAAGGGCGCGTGCCTTGGCGGAACCCATGAGAGTGCAGGGCTGCTTTCAACAACTGCAGAAAGCGCCCTGAGGTTGGGCTCCACAACTGATCTTGCCCTTTCCTGGAATCTCTTCCTGTTAAGGAGGCACTGGCCGGCTATCCAGAGTGGATAGGACGGGTTTCTTGTCCCTGTTATGTCCCTTAACCTTTCAAGTATCCTGATCCTCTCCGGTGTTGTCACAATCCATCCAACACGCATTCCGGAAAAGCCGTAGAACTTCGTCATGCTGCCGTTGACCATCAGGTCCTGCTGGCCATCATACACGCTTGTGGGGCGGTCTTCAAGAGTGAACTCAAGAAATGCTTCGTCCACGTAAACGAAATCTCCAGTGGAAACTGATCCCCTGATCTGTTCCAGGTATTTCCTGTCATGAAGGCTTCCCAGTGGGTTGTTTGGATTCGACATGAAAACGGCCTTTCTTTCATGGGCGGCAGATATCATTCCAGGAAGCCTGTGGAAGGGCGCAGTTCTTGTCCTGACTCCCATGTTTGCCGGAACATTGAATATGGGCTCATATTCAGGAACCCCCGTGAATACATCTGCATCCATGGACTTTGCCAGAAGGCTGATGAGGAAAATGGCCTCGGATCCGCCTGTTGTCAGGAAGATCTCCCTTGGATCATAGCCGTAAAGATCCGAAAGGATGTTTCTGAAGTATTCCTCAGGATTGTCCGCATCGCGCTTCATGTCCTCAAGTGATGTATCAACTCCCATGCTCTTGAAATCAGGCTCGGGGAGCCCGCTGAGGGAAAGGTTGTACCTGGCAAGGTGCATTTTCTCCTCAATCCATCTCAGAAGCCTGATGTCCTCAGGAAACATGGAAATCACTTCCTCCAGCCCATCTGTTCCAGGGTCTCGGCAACAGCAACGTCCACTGATCCGTCGCTGTCATACTTATTGGTCCACCCTGTGGAAAAGAGCTTGTTCACGTCCAGCTGCGCAACCTTCACATCCCCTGCCCATCCTCTTCCATCGATGCCGCCGGTGTACCTGAACTTAACCTTCGGCAGGCCCATCCTTTCGGCAACAGTATGCGCAATCTTTGTCACGGATGTCGTCTCCCTGTTTCCAAGGTTTATTATGTCGGTTTTTGCAGATTTCTCGTGCACGTGTATCATGGAGCCCACACAGTCCTGGACATGCATGTACGATTTTCTCTGAGTCCCGTCTCCAAGTATCTCAAGTTCCTCAGGGTTCTTCTGGAGCTTCCTGATGAAATCAAAAATAACGCCATGAGTGGAGTTCTTTCCAACTATGTTGGCAAACCTGAATATGGTTCCCCTTATGCCGTAATAGTGTGAGTATGAAGTTATGAAGCCTTCCCCGGCCATCTTGGAGGCACCGTAACTTGATATGGGCATGTACGGCCCATAATTCTCAGGGGTGGGTAGAACAGCCGCCTCGCCGTATACTGTGGAGCTGGATGCAAACAGGATCTCACCCACATCGTTTTTCCTCATGTATTCCAGCAGGTTGAATGTTCCAGCAACATTGTTCTGGAAATCCACCTCGGGACCGTTGGAGCCGTTTCTCACGTCAGAGTTTGCAGCCAGATGCACAACCACGTCCACGTCCCCCAGATCGCTGCGTTCACTGAGGGAGGAGATGTCCGCCCTGAGAAACCTGAAATCCTTCTTATTCAGGTACTTGCTGATATATCTCTCATCCACATTGGAAAGATTATCCACAACAGTTATACGGTTGCTTTCAGCCAGCTTTTCCACCATGTTGGAACCTATGAAGCCAGCTCCGCCAGTTATCAAAATATGTTTCCCCTTCAACAGTTTCACTCATGCTGTTATTCTCTTGGCTCTCAAATAGGATTCGGTCTTTCAGATTCTGTAGTCCCGGTATCCCAGATAAAACGCCAGATCATAAGCAATCTTCACAAGGGCAGCTGAAAAGAACACTCCCTGCGGGAACAATTCCATGAATACGCCGGCTATTCCAGGTCCCGGAATCTGGAATCCGTTCCTTACCGCCAGGAAGCTGGAATTTGCGGAAACCCTGGAATCCATGGGGATTCTGGTGTTCACGAAGCTGTCCCTGGCAGGAACGTCCATCTGGCTTGTGCTCTGCCTGAGGAAAAGAAACATCTCGCTTATTGCCAGCATGTGGAAAACCGGCACCATGAAAAGCATCACGTTGCTTACGAGGTGCGTGTATACCATTGTCCGCACAAGCCCGATCCTTCCTGAAAGATATCCAGAGGCTACAACTGACAGGGCAGTGATTATGTTCACAGCTATGAATATGAGGCCTGCCTGGGAGAGCGTAATATGGTATACTTCCTGAAACCACAGGGAAATTACTGCTGTATTCACCAGGCCACCCCCCAGGGAATCGGCAGAAAAGAGAATCATCAGCCTTCGAACATCAGACCTGACAGCAGGATCGGGAATGGATTTTCCTTTTTCATGCCGAACAACATCAGGAAATTTAAGCGGGATGTAGAGAATTATCTGCAATGCAGCAAGGATGAGATCAACCAGGAATATGAGGGTAAAGTCATTGGCCCCAAGGGTGAAGAGGAAATATGAGGCAATTGCACCGCTCCCATAGGAAGCAAAATTGTAGAGGGTGAACATGGCATTCTTCTCCTTCTGGTTCTCGGAATACGAGCTGATGGTGAACTGCTCCAGGGACTGGTTAACCGAGAAATCCCGGCCCCCCAGGGACACCCCTCCCACAACTATGGCAGCAATAAGGGCAAGAGGGCTGCGGCCCAGGAATAGAATTATCATTGCCGCAAGAAGGATGGAGGAAAGAAAGAGAAGCCTGGTCTTTGTGCGCCATGTCAGGGCAGTATATGTGTAAAGAAATACAGTGGAAATCCCAATGCTGGCAAATATGACAAGGGATGTGTCCAGGGGCGAATATCCGTGAGCGGACAGAAAGAAGGGCACACTGATTGCAAGTGATGCAAATATGAAGGATCTTGTGGATTTCGTCACCGATAGGAGAATACTGCCCCTGTGCATGCAGCATGTGAGCCTCCATGGGGTTTTAACATTTGGCGTCCATGAGCACTGGGGCGCCCGGAATCACCTATGAAAGGACAGCTGAGTGCTGATGTTCACTGGCTGATGGGGCCCGATCCGGCTTCAGATTCTGTCCTTCGTTCATTTCTCTGGAAAACAGCCTGTTTTCCTGCTTTTATGTGAGAAAGCGCATGGGAAAATTTTTACCCATGCCTGAATTCGATATTGCATGCCGAAAAAAGTCGTGGTTGTTGGGGCAGGTGCCGGAGGAGGACTGGCAGCCAGCAGGGTGAGGAAGATGGTGCCGGAAGGTGAAGCTGAGATTACCGTAATCGATAAAACAGGAAGAACAGATTTCCAGCCATCCTACACGCTGGTGGCACTGGGGAACAGGGACCCGTCCCAGATAAGCGTAAGCATGGACAGGTTTGCAAAAATTGGCATCAGATCAATAAAGGGAGAAGTAACAGGAGTGGACGTCAGGAATCGCACAGTGTCCGTTGGAACTGAGAAGATATCATACGATACTCTCATCCTCTCGCCCGGAGTGAAGTTCGATGGACAGTCCTTCCCCGGTTATGATAGCGCCTATCACTTCTGGGACATGGAGAATTCCATGGCGCTCAGGAAGAAGCTTTCAGCGTTCCGTGGGGGAAAGATTGTGATTGGGGTTACAACTCAGATGTACAAATGCCCGCCTGTCCCATGGGAGATGGCCATGATGCTGGATGAGTATTTTCGGGCAAAGGGCTTGAGGGACAAGGTTGAAATCACAGTTGCCCACTGGACAAAGAAACCAATGGCCATGTTTGGCCCGGTCATATCAGACCCTGTGGCCGGATGGCTGGAGGAGAAGGGGATCAACAGCATAAACGGATTCAAGCTTGCCAGCATTGACGGGGAAGGCCAGAAACTGGTGGGGGAATCCGGTGAAAGCGTGGATTATGATCTGGCAATAGTGGCGCCGCCACACAGGGCACCCGACTTCATTTCCGGTAACCCTGACCTAACATCCAGAAACGGCTGGCTGGATTCAAATACAAAGAACTTCAGGAACAGGAGCTATGATGACGTGTATGCCATAGGTGACGCCATAGCACCATCCATAGGAATCGGCATGGCCGGAGTGTTTGCGCACTTCCAGGCCGATACTGCTGCATCGTACGTTGCTGGGGACATAATTGGATCATATGATCCCATACCATACAACACAATAGGGCTATGCGCATCTGACACTGGCGACGCAGGATGGATCGCTTACTGCGACTTCAAGAGCAAGATTGCCGATTCCAGAACTCCATTTCCGGACTGCAGGTCCATGGGGAGGAGCAGATTACTGAAGGTTGCCCATGCAATCTACGAGAAATATTTCCTGGCAAGCATATATGGAGGCTGGTACTGATGGCAGGCCCTGATGATGAAAGGATAGATAGGATCCTGGGGATGATTGAGGATCTTGAGCCCACGCTTAAGACGGTGAAAAAACTGCAGGAATCCGGGCTTATATCCATACTGGATGCGCTGGCAGAAGAGTCCGACGTTCTATTCAATTATGCAAGCACCATGGATCTCCTGGGAACTGCCTCCGCCCTGGTCAGGTTCATTCCACTGGTCAGCAGTGCAGTGGGGGACCTGGATCCAGAGAAGTTTGAAACCGGCATAAAGGAAGTTTCGTGGAACTCCATTTTTTCACTCCTGCTGGCGGTTATGGAATCAGTGGGAAAAGGAATGGAGAAGGTGGAGATACCGTCATCCAGGCCAGGAACACTGGCTCTTCTGTCGGAAGCAAGGAGTCCAGAGATGGCATTTCTCATAAGGCTTGTTAGGGAGATTGCCAGAGGCATCATGGATCAGGAAACTAAGAAGAGGGAGGGCGGAATAAAGCCTCAGGAGTAGAATTTGTAGTCGTAGAGAATCATAACATTGGCGGAGGAATCAACCTCCCTGATTCTTGATATGCTCCCCCTGGCATTTGACAGGCTCTCTGAGAAGCAAGTATAGACGCCGGCCCTGCTGTCAGAGATGGAGAATATGGTCTGGGGTGCAAGTATTTCCCTGGCCCTGTCCACGGAAGTGGAAAAAATGGAATACAGAACAATATCGCCGCCCGACAGGTCAAGTTCCGTGATGACGCCTATTATATGGTTCTTCATGAGGAGATTCAGCCGCCTCTTGACGGTCATGTATGGAATGTCAAGCTGGCTGGATATATCTGTCACAGACATTCGCGGATCGGTCTTCAGTATGTTTATAATCTCCAGATCGGTGCTGTTTATGTTCATTCCCAGTGGAGCCATGGCTGGTACATACTGCATAACGGGGCTACCCAGCTTTGACACGGCATTGCCAAGCTTCCTGTCTATATCCGCCTGATCCTTTCCGGAAAAACCGTACAGGCTTATTTCCTCCAGGCATTTTATTCTGGAGATAACATCTCCGTCATAATCCTTTTCAGTCCTGAAAGCTGCAAAGGCCTCAAGATAGCCATTGATTCTGGGGCTGACATGGAGGGTGAAGCCCCTGATGATGCCGTCCTCAATCAGCCGGCTCAACCTGTAGTTCAGAGCCTGGGCTGATATTCCAACGTCCATGGCAATCTTTCTCTGTGAGATCCTCCCGTCCTTCAGGATACTGAAGAGAATCCTCTTGTCAGTTACATCCATTCATGGCACTTATCCAATGCAGTTCATTAAGTTTATCCATTTCTGTTTCCCGCAGGAACAGAATGATCCGCAGCATGGCTGGTTTCAGCATTTTCAATGATTCTGTCAAGTTCATCACGGATTTTAGCCAGGATATTCATGCTGTATGGATTCATTGCAATTGTATCCATCATTACCTCCCTGTTTTCGTCACTGCTGATGCTTTCCAATTCGGACAGCATTCGCGAACTTCTGGTTGTGAGGTCAGTTTGGGTTTTTCCTGAGGAATCTGCCAGCAGGGATAGAATGTAGGGCCTTACCAGCAGATCAACCATGGCCCTGTCATGCTGTGACGAAGACATGGCTCTTATGGAGCTTCCCGGGAATATCTGCTTTATAATATCAATGGAACCTGGAACGGAGAGATCATCTATGTAGATGATGTTCCGGGGATTCTGTGAATTCATGGATGATGGCCCAAAGAGGGGATGGATGCTCATAATCTTCCCGGCAAAAGGACGGAATGGAGATTTTACGGAGCATATCTCAACAAGCTTGCCCGGATCACTGCAGCTGCTGACCATGTTCAGCGCAACCCGGATGGGCACAGCAAGGATCGCATAATCCACAGAATCAAGCATTTCGCCGGTGAAATCAGGGCCATGTACAGGAATAACGGCATGCCCCGCATCCTTCAGAATCCTCACTGCAGCGGAGCCAAACCTGCCTGAATAACCAACCACAGCAATCCTCAATGTTTCACCACTGCTATCATGTTAAGGCTGGATGGATCAGGAGGAAATGTGCTGAATCTCAGAAGACCATCCTCAGGCATGCTGGCAATGTCCCGAGGGCATTCATGGCCTATGGATATCTCTGGAATGCTTTCCGGTGGCTTTCCCATGACAATGTGCCCTCCCTTCATCTGTATGGCCGTCTTCAGGGATTCCGGCAAATCCATCTGTGTCACAAACTCCACGCCCGGAGCTGCCATCACTGTTCCCAGCATTGAGAGCAGATCGTCGGTTTTTCCCCTGAAAGTGACTTCGCTTCCTCTGTGAGCATTCACTGCTGAGATTGCGGTTTCCTGAGTCCGTATTGAAAATTCAAAGAGGGTTACAAGAATGGATCGGAGAACTTCGTCATTGATGCCAGAATTCCTTATGACATCAAGCTCACGATCCCTCAGCCTGAGATCCAGACCGCTGGAAGTCTTGATCATGGCTATACGGGAGGACAGATCCATGCGTTCAGAGAACAGGCGCAGTATTGCAATGGAATTGTTCAGAATTTTAGCACGCAATCCTGAAAGTTCCTCATTATGGGCTGTTTCCATTGATTGAATCACTCTCCACGTAACACATGACATGATATAGCATATCATTCAATAAAAATTCTTGCACCGAATCAGATGATTCTTTATTAGAGACATCGGCATTTGAAAGCCATATGAAAAACGAACTTAGTAATGAGATGAGCAGCGGCATAATGGTCTACAGGATCGGCCAGGACGGAAAGAGGGAGTACCTTTTTCTGGTGAGGAAGGAGGGATTCCTGGATTTCCCAAAGGGACACATAGAGGAGGGTGAGACTGAAATGGACGCGGCCAGGCGAGAAACCCTTGAGGAAACAGGCATGAATGTGAACATAATACCTGGTTTCAGGCACGAGATGGAGTACCTTTTCAGCCACAGGGACCAGAAGGTGAAGAAGACGGTGGTCATGTTTGCAGGCAGGGCAATGGACCATGAATCGCCAACCATATCACACGAACATGTTGGCTTTGTATGGATGAAGTATGAGGACGCCCTGAAATCATTAACATACGAGAACCAGAGGAAAATGCTTGAGGAAGTGGACAGGTTCCTGGATAACCTAGGAAATCCTTGAAAGGGAACCATTTTCCATTCTGTAAACATGGTCTGCCAGTGCCCCATCACCGGGGTTGTGGCTCACAAATATGATGTCAATGCCCTTCTCTCTGGCCAGTGAGGATACGGATTTTATGAAACCGGGGCTGTCACTGATTCCGGATGTCACCTCATCCATAATTATGAGATCCGGCCTGTGAAATATGGCACCTGCAGCCGCAAGGCGCATTTTCTGGCCGTAGCTAAGTTCCCATGCCTTTCCTGCAAAATCTATTCCCATAGCATCCTTGAGTATTCTTATGTCGCTGCTGTACCTCTTGGGGTTCTGTGGCCAGGTGATGTGGGAATCCACGTCAAGGTTCAGGAGAACAGTTTCGCTGTTGAGATATATGATGCCCCGACGCTGCAGTTCAACGTTGGTGACATCCCTGCCGTTCACAATGACGTGCCCTGTGAATTGGCTGAAATGCCCGGCAACTGCCCTGAGGAATGTGGTTTTGCCAGATCCGTTCTCCCCCTCCATGAATATGATTCCTGAATCTGAAAGCCGGGCATTGATCCTGAATGTGCCTCTTGACATGCCTATGCTGGCCTCAATGGTCATGCCTCAACTCCTGCATGTCGGCCAGCGCCCGCAATCCTGGCCACGGCAAGGACCGCAAGGGAGACAATTATCATTATGGCAGATGCTGTTATTGCGACACCGGGCCCGAAGTATCCATAGTACTGGTATATGAGGACTGAAGCCGCACTGACACCATTGAATGGATACTGGGTCACATAATATGCCACAATTGCTATGGACCCGAACTCACTCATGGCCCGGCTCATGGATGTGAGCATCGAGGAAATGACCTGCCTGAGCATTCCGGGAAGCACAGCGCCATAAAGTGTCCTGATTCTGGAGGCACCGAAGGACTGTGAAAGCAAATCCGGAAATATGTTCCTGGAGGAAAGGGCAGACTGCATGGACCTGATGTAGATGGGCGCAGAAACAAATGCCAGGGCTATTACCATTCCCTGTATGGTGTCAAAGAAGTCTATGCCAATGGATTCCAGGAACTTCCCCGTGGGCGTGAAGGGACTTCCCAGGATGAGTATGGCTATGCCCACTATGGGATGCGGTATGGAGGCAGGTATATCAGCTATGGTTTCCATTCCTCTGTGCACCCTTGAAGAAAGTTCGTAGGCAAGAGGGGTGAATACTATGAAAACAAGAACCGCTGCCAGAATGGATGTGAACAGGGTCAGGGCTATGGCCTTCATGA
The DNA here is from genome assembly GCA_002498845.1 of Thermoplasmatales archaeon UBA509. GTDB lineage: Archaea > Thermoplasmatota > Thermoplasmata > Thermoplasmatales > Thermoplasmataceae > UBA509. Next base: position 37,513 of record DAJC01000059.1, read on the forward strand.
CTGTTATTCCGTAGCCCTGCCGGTCATGATAAATTGCCAGTCCATAGATCAGGATGAGAACTATTGGGATGGAAATGATTGCCACTGAAACGGCCGAAAATACCCACAGGAGGTCTTTCCTCTTCCTCATTGAAATTCAGTGCTCCGCTTTACGCTGATATCATGCAGGGATTGGTCCCCCATATACAATTCTCCCTGCTGAAATCAGTGCCATGATCCCGGCGGGCGGCTGTGTGTTGTTGAACAGGAGAGGCTCTTTCAGGGGTCTCATTCCATAGCTGGACAGGAATGAATCATTTCCCGGGATATAGCTGACAAACTCAATGGAAGCTGCAGGATCTGTCCCGTTGGCAAGGGCTGAGGCATACAGGTATATGGGCGCGCCGGACTGCTGGCCGGCCGTTGTATTATAGTGAAATTCGGAGTAGAATTGAGACATGCTTGAATTTCCAAAGCTGAGCTGGCCTGGAAGCTCAATGTACTTCAGGCCCTTGGATATTGCAGCAGATCTGTAAATGTAAAGAAATCCCAGATCACCGCTTATGAGCGGTGAAACAAGCTCTGCAGCGTTGGAATCCGTTCTGACTCCTCTGTTGTCTGCAATCCTATTGATGAAGAATGACTGATTGTTTTCATAAAGCGATCCTGCAATCTCAAGGGACAGGTATGCCCTGAGCCCTGCTGGATCGCTGCTTGCATTGGATATTCCTATGCTTACGCTACCAGCGGTCAGGTTCATGAATGCGTCCCTGTATGCTGCATCTTTCTGGGACGCATTCTCTGTGCTGTTTGCCTCAGAGAAGAGTTTCACTATTTTTTCAACCGTGGAATTTGCGCTGTTGGCATACGCCAGGACAAGCTGGTCTGCGGCAAACGCTATTGCCCATCCGCTGTACCTTTGTCCAAGAGATGATCTTGCATATGTGCTCAGTGCCACCGATATGAAGACACTGGCGGGAACACCCTGTGATATCTCTTCTGCCAGGGTATAGGATCCTCCGCCCTTTGCCGGTTCAACAGCAATGCCTGTGGCATTGTGGAAGTTTGCCATGAGGGCATCGGACTCCGCAACATATGCATCTGCAGTATAAACGACCAGGCCTGTTGAGGGCCGGTCAATTTCAAGTCCTATGCCCACGCTTACCAGGATCAGGACAACGAGTATGACTGCAATTACTGTCTTCCGCACCTGTGGCTGATCTGTCCTGTAAATATAAATAGTTTGAAAATTGGCAAAAATTAAACAATATTGTTTTACTATGGTCCTGGTGAACAGGAAAGACAGTAGCCGTTATGGCTTCCTCACGGAGAGGCAGATGCAGATTCTCAGGTTGAGGAAAGATGGAATGAAACAGGGCGAGATAGCTTCTCGCCTTGGAACAACCAGGCAGAATATAGCCATACTTGAAAGCAGGGCAGTGAAGAAGATAGAGGAGGCCGCCATGACACTGCAGATGCTTGAGGTCCAGGGCACCGTATGCGTAACGGGGATACCGGCTGGAATACACATACTGGATGCCGCCAGGGCGATCATAGACGAGGCTGACAGAAACGGAATCAGGCTGAAAGGAAATATGGTTGACCTTGTCTCCTGGTTAAAGTCAAACATGGAAGGGAACATAATTTCCGGTAAAATAGATACTGGGGTGAGGGTTATGATTCTTTCGGATGGAAGATACCTGAAGCTTCCAGCTCAGTGAAGTCACCGGAATCTCATGGTTCCACCAGAAGGGCTGCCCGGCTGCTTATACCTGAACAGCATGGAATAGAGGTGAAGTGGGGTTCTGCCCTTCTGCTCAGGCTCCTTCAGGCCCATGAAGAGCAGGGATGACAGGAACCTTCCGGAAAAAACTACTGAATATGAAAATATAAGCGCAAGGTGCAGCGGGAAGTGGTCAATCATGATCTGGAGCAGGTATCCACCAGCCAGGGCTCCCACAAGATATACAATGCCATTGAACCCGTTTATTATTGATATGTACTCTGCCCTGTGACCGTTGGGAACAATATCCAGCAGGTAGGAATTCATCACCACATTCTGTATGGATCCAAGCACCCCGCTGTACAGCTCCATTATGATGAATTCCCAGAAGTTGGTGAAGAAAGCATAGAGAAGAGGTATTGCGCTGAGCATCATGCGGTTTGCAAGTATTAACGGGGCACGGTTTATGTTGTCAGTGACCTTTCCCAGGAGGTACTGGACCACTACAGACATGGAAAGGGATGCCACGGTCAGTATGGCAACATCAGACAGGTTAAAGTGCATCACAAGCACGATTGTTATGGGAAACATGGGCCAGGCCATTGACCAGAACAGCCCCTGCACATTCATGGCCATGAAGTACTTGTAAAACAGTGGATTCTTCTTGAGTTCCTTCAGAGTTTTCCGGATGTTTCCGGTGAGTTCCTTCTGCTTCTCAGGTTCCTTCAGCATCGCCATTAGGATTCCGGAAATCACGTATGAACCGGCTGAAGCAGAAAATGGAATGAAGATGTCCCTGGTAACCTGCCCCTGGAACAGGAATGTCATCACCACCAGGGATCCAATGGTGCCCAGGGAGCTCAGGATATTGATTATGGAGAGGAACCTGCCCCGGGTTGTGGTATCAGTCTGATCGGCAATGAGGGAGAACCAGTTCACAGTAATTAGTGATGCAAACAGGGAGATTGCCGCATATACAACAACGAGCTGCACCGGGGTCCGTATGCTCCCCATCATGTACCACAGGACGGCAAGAATGGCGCTTCCTGCAATGAGGAATGGCCTCCTCCTGCCAACACGGTCACTGAGCCTGCCCCAGAGAAGCTGTCCCCCATTTGATAGTGCATTTGCAGTGGACTGGAGCCAGCCCATGTCCACGGCAGTGGCGCCTATATACACACCGAAAACTCCAACGAAGGAACTTGCAGCGGTTGCCCCCACAGCCACAACAAATGACCGTATGGCAATCAGCGTCTTATTGAACATAGCATGACCTGGAGGACGATTTCCAGCAATATCCAGCCATATTATAATGTTATCAGTGCAGAAAGATTTGGATTTTCCGCAATGTTACATCCGGGATCAGTGAACCCTTAAATAAAGAGATAAAATGTAAGGATATCCTTACAAATATGAGGTGGCTTTGATTGAATCGGATTAAGGAAAAGGAAGGCGGGGTCATGGAAACGATTCTTGCCGGTTCCGGGATCTTCATAGCAACATATGATCTGGCAGCCATATCTGTTGCACTGCTTGTTCTGGGAAAAGCATGGAAACTGAACGGATTTGACCTCTCGCTTCTGGGATCCGCAGCACTTTTCGGTGCAATAGCTGGATCGGCCACTGCCGGAATATTTGCCGACAGGTTCGGCAGGCGTGCCATGCTGGTGGGAGATTTCATTGCATATGTGGCAGCATCCATCGGGAGCGCATTTTCCCCTGATTTTTCGTGGCTCTTCTTTTTCCGCTTCATTGTGGGTGCCGGCATAGGGGCGGATTTTGCCGTGGTGTTCCCGTACATTTCCGAGATAAGATCTGCCGGAACCAGGGGCCGGAATATGGCTACAGTTATGATGGCGGCAAACTTCGGAATGATCATAGCCTATGGACTGGGAGGGCTGTTCCTTGGCGCAGGAGGACAGGGATGGAGAATTGTTCTTCTTGCAGGAGGCCTGATGGCAGTCCCGGTCATATTCATGAGGAGCAGGATCAGTGAATCGGTGGCATGGAAAAGATCCAGGCTTCCACACGTAAGGGACATACTTGCAGGCTTCAACAGGAAGGACTTAAGGAATATTGCTGTGGCGTCTGCAGCCTGGTTCTCGTATCAGGTGAGCGACCAGGGGCTATCCGTGTTCCTTCCACTGCTGCTTTTAACCACGCTTGGTACGGACAATTCAATATCATCATACGGGAGCCTTCTTGTGAAATCCGTTACCATCCCTGCGGCAGTTGTGACCATCATCCTCATAGACAGAATTGGGAGGAAACCTCTTCAGATCTCAGGATTCCTTGGAAGGGCCGTGCCACTCATGGCACTGGCCATGATAATGTTATATTTCGGCGGAAAATACGGCTTCCTTGAGATAGGTCTCCTCCTGGCTGCCTACTTCTTCGGAGCACTGGGCCCGGACAAGACCATTGTAATATCACCAGCTGAGCAGTTCGGCACCGGGATCAGGGCAACAGGGCAGGGAATAGCAGAATCCATAGGGCGTGCAGGAGGCCTTGCAGGCGTTCTCGGCTACGGCATCCTGTCCGCCCTGTATGGCCCATGGGCGGGCATAATGTATTTCGGTATTTTTGCAATCATGGGGCTTCTGGTGAGTTTTGCAATGAGGGAGACCGGCCCAATGGCAACTGGGTCCCGGAAGATCGCAGATGACACCTCATGGTATGGGAAATGATCCTTCAGAAAGGAGCTGCGGAGGTGGAATGCAGGAGCTGGAACAGGTCTCTGGCATTCCTGCTCAGGGATCGGAACCGGTCAGGGGTGATCTGCTGTTCGGCATCGGAGAGGGCCCGGTCAGGATCATTATGAACTTCAATCTCAAGCATGGTGGCACCGGCCGCAACCGCTGCAAGGGCCAGCGGTTCCACCAGATCACGCCTGCCTGCAGGATGGCTGGGGTCAGCGCATACGGGCAGATGGGTCATTTCCTTAAGGGCCACAATTGCGCCGGAATCCATGGTGAACCTGGTGATTCCCTCGAAGCTCCTGATTCCCCTGTAGCACATTATGACATCGGGATTCCCTCCGGAAAGGACATATTCTGCAGATCCAAGCCACTCGTTTATGGAATTGCCCATTCCATTTTTCAGTAACACAGGCTTATGCACTGTGCCTGCAAACTTGAGCAGGGAGAAATTCTGGGAATTCCTGCTTCCAATCTGCAGTATGTCAACACTGTCCTGAAAGTATGGAAACTGTGACGGATCAAGGATCTCAGATACCACCGGAAGACCGGTTTCATCGGAAGCTTCCTTCAGCAGTTTCAGGCCCTGTATTCCAAGACCCTGGAAAGAATATGGACTGGTACGCGGCTTGAATGCCCCACCCCTCAGGATGTCAGCACCGAATCTTTTCACATCTTCTGCAATGGCAGATATCTGATCCCTGGATTCCACGGCACAGGGTCCTGCTGCAATGACAAGCCTGTCAGGGCCTATTCTCAGGTCACCGACCTGTACAGTGGTCGGTGTTGGCTTGAATTTCCTGGAAGTGAGACCATCTGTCAGAGCTATGCCCAGTGACCCTGTATCTATGCCTGCATGGTGATCTGCAAGGATCACATCACGATCATAGAGACGTATTTTCCTGAAAGATGCAGATGATGATTGAAGCAAATCACCCAGTACCTCACTGCTTTCACTGTCCTTTGGTATGATTAACAATTTATATCGTGATAGTCATTATCTAACACTATTAAAGATTTACCATGATTGCATGGATTGAAAGCACATGGTCCATTTGCAGATATCAGTATGGGACAGGCTGAATTTCATTGCCCATGTATAATTTATGTTGGGTCAAGCATTTAGAAACCGTATTTTAGTTGGTCATCATAATGGCATGTGGACAGCGACAGCCGGCTCATAATAGCATTGCTCATTGGAGTGCTCATGGGAGCGGTTGATTCCACAATAGTGCTTCTGGCTCTTCCAACCATCACTGTGGACCTGAATACGCAGCTGTCCTATTCCATCTGGATAATAATGATCTATCTGCTTGTCATAGCCGTTGGCACTACACAGTTTGGCCGTCTCGGCGACATCATGACAAGAAAGGTGATCTTCAATACAGGTCTTGGCCTGTTCACAGTTGGTTCTGCTCTCTGTGGAGCTTCAAGCGGAATAACTGAACTCATAGCATTCAGGGCTGTACAGGCATGCGGTGCCTCAATGATTCAGTCTAACAGCGGTGCCATAGTGGCTGATAATTTTCCTCCAAACAAGAGGGGGCGCGTCTTTGGTTACACGGCCGTGGGCTATAATGCAGGGGCTATGCTGGGCATTGTTCTTGGGGGCATAATAACAACTTTCATCGGGTGGAGGTACATCTTTTACATAAACGTGCCAATTGGGGCGTTCGCCATCTATTTCGGTACCAGGTACATCAGGAAGGGACACAGGGTGGAGAATAAGCTGGACATTCCCGGCACCATAACACTGGCCCTTGCCCTTATACTTATTTCATATGCTGCAGTTGACAT
>DAJC01000059.1:43841-46410 GCA_002498845.1 Thermoplasmatales archaeon UBA509
ATGTATCTGCAGGGAATAAGGGGGCTGTCACCCTTCTACAGTTCGCTTCTGCTTCTCCCAGGATATGTTGTTGGTAGCATCATGGGTCCTGAATTTGGAAAGCTCACTGACAGGATTGGTTCCAGGATTCCGGCCACATCCGGCCTTGCAATGATGGGTATCTCCGTTCTTGTCTATTCAACACTTACCGCTACATCATCCCTATACATTGTTCTGGTTGCTTCGTTCCTCACAGGCCTTGGTTCATCCATGTTCTTTCCAGCCAACAACAGCGCCGTCATGGCCAACTCTCCAAAGGAACTCTATGGATTATCATCAGGTTTTCTCAGGACAATGGCGAATATAGGGATGCTGGGGAGCTTTGTTGTGGCCATATCCATAGCCAGCATATCAGTTCCAAGATACGTGGCATTCCAGGTCTTTGCAGGCCTTGGCAAGCTTCTTGGCAATGTTTCCACAGCCTTCATGGGTGGGATACATGCTGCCCTCTACGTTTCACTTGGAATACTCACGGTAGCTGCAATCTTCTCCCTTGTGAGGGGCAAGGAGAACAGGGGAGTGGCAGCACAGTTTCCTTCAGGGAAGGCAGCTGATAAATGATAATTATGCAGTGGAAGCAGGAACAGAATTGTGAACATGAAGTGGCCTGAAATGGTTTAAGGCATGATACGCAATCAACACTGGCGGGAGCAGATGTTAAAATGAAGGATGACGACGTGGAAGGTGTTATTGAAAGCTATGGATGGAAGGGCATGGATGGGCTTTACCGGCCAGCATTCGGCAGAGGTTCCATAGCAGATATACCGGGGGCACTCCTTGAGTCACTGGGCATAAATGGCGGCAAAGGGGTGCCGGAATCGCTCCGCCACATCTCTGAGCCAGCTGATCACACGGTATTCATACTGATTGACGGTCTTGGCCATAGCACATTCCAGTATGCTCTTAACAACTGCCGGCTCGGCAACCTGAAAGCATTCAGGAAGGAATCAGTGTATGTACCGGCCACCAGTATCTTTCCCTCCACCACATCAACTGCTACAGTAACGCTTCACACGGGCATGGATCCTGAGGAACACGGTATAATAGGATATATACAGTACCTGAAGGACGTGGGTTCTGTATGCAACATGATCTCCCTGAGCCCGCTTGGCCTGAGAAACAGATCCCTGGTGGAAAATTCAAAGATTTTCTCGCACATTAGCAGGCACGGAACCATACACGAAAAGATATCAGGGGAAGGAATGGATTCTTTCCTGTACATGCCGTACAATATAAGAAATAGCGGATTGACACGCATAACGGGAAGAGGCTCGGTTCTCAGGCCTTACCATTCGCTTTCCCATATGTTTACTGACCTGAAGAATGACATTCTCTCCACAGTCAGGAGAAGTTTTCATTTCTGTTACATCTCCTCCGTTGATACCATATCGCACAAGATTGGGCCGTACACACAGGAGACAGCTGAAGATATTGATTCAATATTCTACTTCATAAGGCATGTTCTTGGTGAGAACGTGTCAGGTTCCGGCACAACGGTGGTCATTTCGGCCGATCACGGGCACACTGTTGTGAATCAGGACAGAGTTCATGACATTTCAAGAGATAGAAAGCTGAGGCGAATGATGATATCTCCAGCCACGGGAGATGAAAGGGCGCCATTCATAAGGGTGAGGGAAACAAAGGATGGCGATTTTCTTGCACATATTGAGAAGCAATATCCTGGCCACACCGCAGTCAGTTCCAGGCAACTTATGCGGGAAGGTTTCTTTGGGAGGACATCTTCCACGGGCCTTGATATGGACATGTTCTCTGACTACACCATAATCCCTGCTCAGAACAGCGGCATAATTGACACATCGCTCTCAGCCCTTGATCCTGAGTGGTCCAACATTGACATGATTGGAATGCACGGAGGGTTCAGCCTTGAGGAGATGATAGTCCCGGTCATTACAAGGAAGTTCTGAACTTAGATCCCAGATCGATGGTATTTCCACTCCAATTGGAAAATGACCACGGAGAATAGAATAATGAATGGCGAGACGTTCCTGGCGATTGGGTAAGAAAATAAGGGATGCTGCATTTGGTTCAGGAATAATATTCCATAGGTTTACAGAGTTGATAGCCATAAGCTGTTATGCTGGTAGGTTTAAACATGTGCCCTAAGAAATTTGAATATATAATGGAAAGTCTCAGGAAAAGGTCTGCCAGGTTTCAGGAGAAGGAGGATATGAAAGATACCATTGAGGACGTAAGTCGTTCGGAAGATAAGAGAACTGAAAAAAAGGTGTTAACTTGCCCCTAGAAAAGTTCAGCGTGGAAATAATCCATTCTTGTCTTCTATAACTCAAATATCAGGGTCAGGGACTTGGCTGAAACACTGAGAATACATCATCGAGTAGCCATCCTACAGGGTTAGAAATGAACATATTACTTAAGAATGTCTCCCATTTTGCATTATGCCTGGAATCTCTTGCCTCTGGAATTTTGACCATTCAAACTGTACCATAAACGTTTAATAAGAAAATTAATAAACTCACTAAATGAAAACAATTGGAGCAGTAATCATTGT
>DAJC01000060.1 GCA_002498845.1 Thermoplasmatales archaeon UBA509
TAATTTTGTCCCAAAACCATTGCAAATGGAGGTATTAACAATAACACAAAGACTTACAACGTAACTGATCCATGGGGAACAACATACAAGGTGAAGATACTGCCCTACGAGAACTACACCTTCCACATAAGGAATAATGCAACATTCCAGAACGGCCAGCCAGTAACGGCCTGGGATGTAATGTATTCCATGGTTAGGACAATCCTGTTCAACTCCGGAGAACCAGGTACGCCTGGATGGATTCAGTCCCAGTATCTTCTCCCGGGCAACTACTATGATACAAACACATTCTGGAACATCACACAGAACATCACCGTTGACAATGCAACCAACAACATAACGTTCCACTTCCAGGAACCAATGGAGCCTTACTTGGTTTTTGAAACCATGGGCGATGAGGTCAGCGGTAGTCTTGTGACAAGTGCAAGCTGGCTAGAATCTCATGGCGCTGGAATAACGTGGAATGCTTCAGGCTTCGAAGCTTACAAGGCTGAGGGTTCAGCTGGATCATACAATACGTATGTGCAGACCCACGCAATATCGGATGGGCCATACGAAATTGATTATTATGTGCCATCAAGTTATGTTGTTCTTAAGGCGAATCCAGATTATAACCCACCAGGAAAATGGTTCCCGAAAGCAACTATAGGGACGGTTATCATTGACTACATCTCTGAACCTTCTACAGTTTATCTGGAACTGAGCTCAAAGGCAGCCCAGGCAGGAGGCATACCAACAAGCTCATGGTACGAAGCTCAGAGCCTTCAGTCCAAGGGCATTGACAACATATATTCATTTCCCACACTGACTATCCACCTGAGTCCGTTCAACGCCAATGTCAATATGACCATACTGAGAACCATTGACAGCAGTGCCAATATGCCGTCCAACCTCTTTACAAGCCTTCAGGTGAGAAAGGCCTTTGCATACTCCTACAACTATAACTACTTCCTGGATGAACAACTGGGCAACACGGTTTACCACACCATATTCGGGATACCATTTGCTGGTGTGCTGGATCAGGGAATGCTTGACAACGAGAGCATAGCACAGCTCAATGCCACGACAAACGGCGCTGTTCCGTACTTCAACATGGCCCTGGCAAAACAGAACTGGGATGCATTCGTCAATGAAACAAATGGTGGTCGTGCTGTAGACATATCTTATGACACATCAACCGGAATGGATGTTTACAACGGCGCTCCTCTGGTTATACCTGTATTTGTTCCTTCAGGTGATCCTGTTGATGTTGCCGGTGTTACAACTTGGGGAGATAATCTGGCACAGATAATCCCAGGTGCCACATTCCCGGTGATTCAGGAGGAAGCTGTGGTTATGGGAGGATACCAGGCCATGAATGAGAATCCAATGCCATTTTATCAGGGCTTTGTCTGGTCACCCGACTATCCGTACCCCACTGACTACATGGCTCCTATGGCCTTGCCCACCAATGATTCATTCTTCCTTGGTGCAAATGGCCTAACAAGCTACTGGTTCAACAGCACATCAAATACGCTGCGCAATTCCAGTGAAGTAAGCGTCATGAATTCAATGATACGAGATTACAGCATTGCATCACTGTCCACTAATGCATCAATCGTTAAGGAATATTTCCAGAAGGAGAATGCTGATCTAGTGAACATGACTTTCTTTGTCTACACCTACCAGCAAGAGGAGCAACTGGTCATATCATCAATAATACCGGCATCAAACGTTATCAATAGTGAGGAAAATGTTGCAGTAAACGGGCCTGGTGACCTGCTGTACAATTTCCTCTAAAGACTTTTTATTTTCTTCTGAAAATTTTTCAAAAATATTTTGTAACATTTGAAATATAAGGTGAATTGTTTATTTCAGATAAATTTCTGTTCCGTTCTGGCAATCATACAGCCTTCCGTTATGCATGACGAACTTCACCCTGTTCTTTCTGACATCCTCCATGTTCTTTCCCGGATTTCCTTCAACAACCACCAGATCGGCATAATTTCCTGGTTTCAGTGTTCCAGTATTGCTCAGCCCAACACATTCTGCCGCACGAGATGTTGCTGCCCTCAGAGTTTCAACTGGTCCCAAATATTCCGACATGTATACCAGTTCATCGGCATTGTTACCATGGACGCTGTTTTCTGCGCCCACATAGTCAGTTCCAGTGGCCATCTTGAGACCCACATCCCTGGCAATTTCAATTTCCTTCGTAATATGCTTTTTTACTATCTCATCACGATTGGCCTTGCTCCTGCCTCTAATAAGAGTCAGGAGGCCAATATGGTGAGGGTCTATCCTCCCTGCCTTGTACACGCTCATGGTTGGCACATAATAAATGCCAGCCTTCCTGATCTTTTCTGCTATGTCTTCAGTGAGTCCTATGCCATGATCTATGGAATCAACACCTGCATCAATCACATTAATCAGGGCTTCTTCTCCATAGGCATGGGCCGTGACCCTGACGCCTGCCCTATGTCCCTCTTCAACAATGGCCCTGATCTCTTCAACCGTGAGATTTGGCAATGGCTTTCCTCCAGCGGCAAACCCTCCTGAAGCATACAGCTTAATAACCTCTCCTCCCTCACGAATAACCTTTCTCACTGCGGAAACGCATTCCCATGGTCCATCACAGTAATACGAATAGGAAAGCTTCTGGGCCATATCCAGTGGCAGCCCCTTGAAATCATCATCCCCTCCTGTCTGGGCCAGTGAGTGGCCTGCAGAAATTACATGGGGTCCCATAATATCACCCTCATACTCAGCCTGGGCAAGAAACACACCGGACTTGCTGCCCAGATCCCGAACCGTGGTGAAGCCTGCAAACAGGATATTTCTCATGTCAGTTACGCTTCTTATAGAGGCAAGTTCTGCGGGAATTACATTCCATTCGGCTATATCCTCCTTCCTGCTGCCAAAGAAGTGCATATGCACATCCATCAGTCCAGGCAATATGGTGTACTTGCTGTCAGAGATGGACTTCAGCCCATGATCAGGCCTTGTGTCCTCCCCGAATTCGGAAATCCGACCACTGTCGTCAACCAGTACCGTTGCTTTCTCCAAGAGGTCCTTCCCATCGAAAGTCCTTCCGGAAAGTGCAAGAATATTTTTCGCCATATGTAAGTAACCTCTGGATGTTCCTATAGTTTTTGAATTGCCACAAAATTGTCCTTATTCAGAACGCCTGGGTCCTGAGATGCGAACAACAATAAGCACAATGCCGGAAAAGATCAGGAGAATTCCCGCCAGTTCTACATAGGGATTGGTTGGAGCAAGGTTGGGAATGATGATCGTATAGGTCATTGCGGCATTAAACCTATTTCCAGATATGGCAGTGGCATTGACCACATAATCTCTACCGTTAATCGCATTCCTGTTCTGTATATTGAAGGAGAACGGACCGCTGGCATTATGCTGAAACACGAATGAATATGATGTTACCGGAAGCCCATTATGCGTGTATTGCGAGTATTCATATACTGAATAATGCAATATGTTTCCCGGTGGGAAAGTAAAGCTTACATTGGTTATGTATGATCCATCTGTTGTAAAATAAAAAGTCGTTGTGCTGTTATTGTAAATCATACCGGTTTCGCTATTGGAAATGTTTGTATACACTATTGGATGGTAAAGCTGGGACACTGCTAGGAGCGCGCTGCCTGCAATAATAAGAGTAATTATTACGTATATTAGCTTTGAATGCAGGAGCTGAGACAGCCTTTCAATCATTAAATTTCGATGAGATTCAACAATCCTGATCCTGGCCATCTGGTTTGTAATGCAAATAGGATATTTCTGGATGTCGATGTTTCCAGAGAAAATACAATACTGCTCTCTAAAACTCTATGGTATTAATATGTTGATATATGAACATGTGATTATCATTCGTTTCTACCAGTACCGGCCAGTGTCATGGAATCCTTGGGCCATATCTTCCTGAAACCTTTTGCTTCAAGGTATGCCACAGTAATTTCCAGAAATACAATCAGTATCCATATGTAGTAATTGAAAATATTGAACTTTGGGAATGCAAGATTGAAAAAAATACCAAGGGCGGAAGAATCAGGAATATAAGAATATATCTGGAATATTATCAGCCCGTCGAAGAACAGGCATCCTACCAGATAAAATCCTCGGAAAAAATCATCAAAAATGTATAGCAGCAGCTCTTTTCTTGTAAGATCCTTGGATGTGATCTCCTTCTCAGTTTCATCCAATCTCGATATCTTGATAGGCTGTCTGCTCACGGTCCTCACCAGTTACATTCTTCTCTTCATCATAGAGTAGACAAGATACATAATGGCCAGGCTTTACCTCCTTCAGAGTAGGGGTGTCTGGTTCAATCATCTTGATTATAACAGATTCCTTGGTTTCTGACAGTGATACGCTGGATATTGCCTTGTACCTTATGTTACCGGGTTTCTCAGCTTCTTTATCTATGAGATCCTTGAAAATGTTAAATTTATCATCTGTCAACGGGGTTTCGAATTCTATCTCCACAATCTGTTCTGGTTCATTGAGCCGAATCTCCTTCGCCGAAGGAAGAAGAGCGCTTTCTTTTTCCTTGAAAGGTTCAAGCAGTGTCTTGAGCGGTTCTGACATATCCTTTGGAGACCAACCACAGTTTCGCATTGCAGATCCACACCTTGGATGGAAGTAGCAACCCTTCGGAGGATTTGCCGGACTCGGGATCTCACCTTCCAAGACTATTCTCGATCTCTTGTTCTTTGGATCCGGCACAGGAATTGCTGAAAGGAGGGCCTTCGTATATGGATGCAGCATATTTGTGAACAGCCTTTCCGTATCGGTGAGTTCAACGAGCTTGCCGAGATACATCACTGCAACTCGATCTGACATGAGCCTGATTACATTCAGGTGATGCGATATGAAAACGTATGTAATGTTCTCCTTTTTCTGGATATCCTTGAGTATGTTCAGTATCTGCGCCTGAACCGAGACATCAAGTGCTGACGTTGGTTCATCAAGTACGATTAGCTTTGGGTCAATGCTGATGGCACGGGCAATCCCTATTCTCTGTCTCTGTCCTCCACTGAATTCGTGGGGGAAACGGTAAAGATGGTCTTCACTTAGTCCTATCTCGTTAACAAGTTCAAGGCTCCTGTTGTAGATCTCATCGCTTGTCATATGTGTAAGGAGCTTCATTGGCTCCGCAATTATGTCCTTCACAAGCATTCTCGGGTTAAGGGAACTGAATGGATCCTGAAACACAGGCTGCATGAACTTCCTGTATTCTCTAAGTTCCTTGTTGCTCAACTTCGTCAGTGAATGTTTCTTTCTGAATTCCCTTGCTTTCTCAAGTGTTTCCCTGTATTCCTTTACATCTTTGACTTTTTCCTCTCCATACTTGGCCGTGAGTGAGTCAAGTTTCCTTTCTAAAGAAATTGCTTCTTCCATTTCGTCTTCTGGAAGATTGAAGTAAACATTACCTCCAGTTGCGTCTATAAGCCTAAGCAAAGTGCGGCCTAGAGTGGTTTTTCCGCATCCTGTCTCTCCAACAACACCAAGAGTTTCTCCCTCTCTGAGGGAGAAGCTCACATCATCCAGTGCCTTGACATATCCTGAAACACGGAATCCTGTCTGCGAGATTTCAAAATACTTCTTAAGATGTGAAACATAGAGAATTGTCCTGCCTGAGACACCGTCATTTTCGCTCATTACTGCACCTCCTCCTCAGTTGAATAGAGAAAACATGCAACCTTGTGATTTCCACCCAGATCCACCAGCTTTGGCTTGCTTGTTTCGCAGATATCCATCTTGAATTTGCACCTTGGATGGAATCTGCATCCCGTTGGGGGCGTGATGAGGTTTGGCACATTTCCCGGGATAGTCTCAAGTTTCATCATCCTGATTCCTGCCTTATCAACACGAGGAATTGACTGAAGAAGACCTGTTGTATAGGGATGCTTAGGGTTTTCAAAGATATCTGTGACAGAGGCTTCTTCAACGATATTCCCTGCATACATGACTCCAACCCGGTTACACATCTCGGCAATGACTGCAAGATCATGGGTTATAAACAAAACAGATGCCTGGGTGAGATTATTCAGGTCCCTGATAAGGTCAAGGATCTGAGCCTGGGTAGTAACATCAAGAGCAGTCGTTGGCTCATCAGCAATAAGAAGGCTAGGATCACTGGCAAGCGCCATTGCTATAAGAGCTCTCTGCTGCATTCCACCACTCAGTTCGTGTGGATATGAATCAATTACTCTGGCAGGTTCCGCAATATTAACAAGAGTCAGAAGCTCGAGAGTTCGTCGTCTGGCAGCTTTCTTGAAGGGGGCATCAACTCTTTTGCCCATTAACTTTATACTCCACTTGAACGATGTGACGCCGGGATTCTCCCTTTTTAAATTTGCCATTTTATTTCTTACATCTTGAAGCGCGTTCTGGTTATTCGTGTATTCAGCCTCAATCTCCTTGAGGGTAAGATCAAAGAGTTTTTGCTCGTAACGATAATAGTCTCTGGCCCTGGCAATCCTGTGGATATCTGTCCCACTCCTTTCCTCAGACACTACCTTCTCAAGATCCCTTATTATAACCTCCCGATCCTTGTAGGTGCTGAACAGATTTTTGACAATATCTTCAACGTCAGATACTGCATACATATCACACCAGTTTTTTATTTCCCTGCTTATCTGGATTTTGTCTGACAGGCTCAGGATTCTGTCTACAAACGGCTCATAATCCTTTCTTGTTGCACCTTCCCTGCGGATGATGGAGTTAGCTATGTCTATCCTCTTGTGAAGAAGAATATTCTCCATTATCTGGTCGCCGATGCGGATAACCGGGTTGAGCGCAAGTGAAGGCTCCTGGAAAATCATGGCCACCTTGTCTCCCCTGATTCTGGACATGACAAAGTTGTGCCTCTTGATCAGCCTCTTCCTTCTCTTTATTTTCACGTTTGTTTCAGATATGATCTTAATCTTGGCCAGCTTGTCCAGATCTCCAAGTATATTGAATCCATTTATTATGATCTTGCCATTTATTATCCTTCCAGGGGGGTCAGGGATAAGGTCTATGACGGATGTAGCTGTAACACTCTTGCCACAACCGCTTTCACCAACCAGACCATATATCTCACCGCGATTTATATGAAAGCTTACGTTATCGAGAGCTTTCACTATCCCTCTGTTGGTGAAGAACTGTGTCTTCAGATTTTCAACATCAAGATACGCCTCTTGCTTCTGTTTTGTTTCCGTGATTTCTTCTTCCACCAGGATTATCACCTTCTAAGTTTCGGGTCCAGAACGTCCCTCAGCCCATCTCCCATCAGATTTACAGATACAGTGAAAATGAGCAGAAATATTCCAGGTATAACGATGGGCCACCATGCACCATACGAAAGATATGTCTCTCCCCAAGTAAGCATATTCCCCAGTTCCGGAAGATACGGGTTACCTTTGTTGAATCCTATGAAATCAAGTGCTGCAAAAACCTGGACAATTGTTCCAAGGTCCAGCGAGAACTGTACAAATACAGGTGACAAAACATTGGGAAGCACATGCACAAACACATTCCTGACTCCGGATGATCCGGATGCTGTTGCGGCCTCCACAAACTTATTGCTTTTAACTGAAAGTGCCAATCCCCTTGTCAGCCTTGCATAAATTGGCCACCATATTATCATCAGGGCAATTACAACATATTTGATACTGAATCCCAGGACTGAAGTTATTGCTATTGCCATTATCAGTGTGGGTATGCTAAAGAAGATATCTGTAACCCTCATAAGCACTTCGTCATACAGCTTGCCAAAATATCCGGACAGTACGCCTAGAATTATTCCTGAACTTGCACCGACAGCAACAATCGCGACAGAATATGTTATGTCAACTTTAAGCGCCGCAAGCATTACGGGAAATATCGGGATGTAATCTCTTGTTTCTCCGAAGATATACCACCAGCCTTTTGATAATGTGGGGCCTGCAGGCAGTCCAGCAGCCTTTATGGTGACTATCCAGCTCGTGGCGGTATTGATATTCTTAACGCCTAGATATGCTGGATAAACATAGTCCATGATTGTTATTATGGCATATATCATCACAATAACGAAGCCTACGAAAGCAATCCTGTTCTTGAGAAACAGTTTGAACGTATACTTGAGATTCTCTACCCTGGGTCTTCTCCGTGGTACATTCTCATTTCTTAACGGTCCTTTGATCACAGTGCTATCAACCAACTAAATTCACCTCAATACCTTATCCTCGGGTCTATGAGTGCATACACGACATCCACAATCAGGTTAGCCAACACCAGCACAAGGCCAAATATAAGTGTAGAACCTATAATTGCCCATATCTGGTAACTGAGTATGGCTTCGGTTGTCAGGAACCCTATTCCAGGATATGCAAAAACATCTTCCACCAGAACTACTCCGCTGAGCAACCCTGCAACCAGAAGACCCATAACGGTTACAGTGGGTATTAACGCATTTTTCCTGATATGTTTCTTTATTACAAGTTTTTCCGGAACTCCCTTTGCCCGTGCGGTTTTAACAAACTCCTGGTTTGAGGAATCCACCATACCTGCCCTTATGAATCTCAGTAAGCCGGCAAGAATCCCATACGTGAGTGTAAGTACCGGAAGCACCAGGTGCAGAAGGGAATCATAAAACAATGGGACATCTCCATGAATCAAGGAGTCAAAAATAACCAGGTGTGTTGGAAGTGTATATCCATTGACAAACCAAGATGGAGTTGGAAAAGGTATTAGATTTGGATTGTATGCTCCAGATATGGGAAAAACTCCTATCGGGTTCCCTGTTATGGTTCCTTTTCCCAGACCAAGTTGAAGAAGCAGGGCAAGCCAGAATGCCGGCATGGCATATCCCGTGAGTGAGAATATTCTACCGAATTGATCGGCAACTGAATTAGGTCGAGCCCCTATATAAGTGCCGAGAGGTATGGCTATTATAATTGACAATAAAGCTGCGAAAAGGGTAAGCTGAATCGTATTTGGAAAAGCTTCTGCGATGGCGGCTGCAACGGAAGTTGGATAACCAGGGAGGCTCATGATTCCAAGGTTACCATGGAGCAGCCTTGCCAGATAGAAAAGGTATGCAATTGGTGCTGGATAATTCAGATCAAGAACCTTGAGTGCGTTCTGTACCTGAATCGCTCGCGGAATTGTTGAATGTATGTTTATGTAAGGCGAGGTTATCACGCTCTTCGGAACAGCCTCTATCAATATAAACATAAAAATTGACAATCCAATTATGGTAGGTATGAGCAGCAAAAGCCTCCTTATGATGAAGTATCTCAGTTCCATAAGAATACTCTCTTACATCAAATTTCATTATTTAAGAGTAGTGGCAAAATGTCGCTATTCAAAGAATAATATATTACTTTAACTGAAATATATGGCAAAGATTGAGTGATTTCATTCGGGGAAAATCTGTATTTCAAGCTCAACATATACAAAAATGTAAACAAAAGTCTCCTTACAGAAAATTAAGAAAAGTGGCTGCCAGCAAATAGAGGAGTAAATATTCAACCTTAGTTTTTTTTAACTCAAACGTGCAATCTTACGGTACTTCATTGCAATGCTACACTCAACTCTCCCATTTATTTTTGTGGAATCCGTTCAATACAGGTAAAGAATATGTGGGATACAGGGATCTGCAAGGTTGAAATTTTAAACCGGATACTGCAGAATCTTGCAATCTTTTACAAGGGGGAATGAAAATGTCTCAATATATGGCAACAAAATATTCCATGGATTAGGCCCGATTTCTCTCACGGAAAGCTTATACTTTAAGAATCCGGAATACTAATTTGCCTACAAAATGGAAATGTGAAACAAAAACTTTGCTGCTGTTTAGTCAAGTAAGGATATTTCTTGAGAGCATTTAGGATGGCGCAGCAGGGGCCTTTTGCGTAAATGGAAGAACCGTTTTCCTTGTCTTCACATGGTTGAACCACCATATCTTTGATACCAGCTTGGCATCCTCGAATGGGTTTGGAATTGATGGTTCCCTGAAGCACTGTGTAAAGCAGTCATTGCAGTCATTGTCGAAGACTTCCCACTGCGGTTTCTTGTTCAGCACTGTTTCCATATGGGTGAAACACGGGTGTACCTTCCCCTTGTAATCGGTGTAATACGTGGTCTGTCCTGCCTTGCAGGCAGATACAGGCTTCTTGTCAACGTAGTCCACAGCCTCCTTGTAGTAGGACCTGGTGTTGCCAAACACATGCTGATCATAGTTCTCATATGCATATGAGAAAGCCTCACGAATCATCTCGTTGGAGACGTGGAAATCCTGGAAGTAATATGATTCCTGATCAGGGAAGCACATTGACAGGGGTACTCCAAGCTCATTGTTGGCGTATTCCACCATGTCCTTGACCTTGAAATAGTTGAAATTGGTCACAAGTGCATTGGCAGTGAGGATCTTTACCTGGCCCTTTGCCTCCTTGATGACCTTGGTGACTGTATCAAAGATCTTCAGCCCCCTGTATTCGTTGTGTTCTTCAGGTATGTTGGAATCAAGGGATATTGTTATACCGTCCAGATAGGGGTAAAGCTTTCTCAATACATACGGATTGGTACCGTTGCTGGCGATATGGGTTATGAACTTGTTTTCCTTGAGCTTCTGGATTATGCTCAGTATTGACTTATTGAGGGTCGGCTCCCCTCCGGTGAGTGATACAATCTTGATCTTGTTCTTCTTCATCTCCTCGATATGCTTGTCAATCAGGTCCTCAGGAAAGAAAATCTGGCCCTGCCAGGCATTGCAGCTTTTGCAGCGGAGGTTGCAGAAGTAGTCAATGTTCCATATCATCGTCTTCATAATGAAAACTCTAATCAGAATGGGGATTTATTACTTTTGCTAAGTTCAACAGCTAATTTCCCACCCAGTACGTCATCAGGACATCGTCAACATATTCACCGTCAATAATGAACTGCTCCTTGCGTGCCCCCTCGTGCTGGAATCCAAGTTTTTCATAAAGGGAAATTGCGTTCTTGTTGCTTGAAAAGACCTCCAGGTTGAGCTTCCTTATTCCATTTTCCCTGCACCATTCAATGCCCTGGTTTATGAGCCTTGTGCCAAGCCCCGATCTCCTGTGGCCGGCCTTTATTGCAATTCCTAGGTTTGCAGTGTGCCTGTTCTTCCTGTACATTCCTCTCTGTATTGTTAGCACCCCAACAATTTCAGTGCCCTTCTCGCAGACAAGGGTAAGGTCATCAGGACTCCTTATCCTCTCCTGCTCTCCCCTCTCGGTGAGCAGATAGTATTCACTGACAAGATATATCCTCTCGTCCATGACGCTCTGCATGCAGTTTATGACTCCTCTGGCATCCTTGGGATCAGCTTTCCTGATAACATAGCCCGATCCGGCTCTCTGAGTCTCGGCCTTTTCCTTCCAGAGCATGGACTTTCCCATTAACAGAAATGGAACAGCCAAATAATCTTTTGCTGTTACTTCTTAAGCAGCGAAGTCTTCAGGTTATGAAAGATCTCCTGCATCTCCTCGGCCAGTGCCTGTGCCTCCGCTATAATCTTGTCCTTGCTTTCCAGGAACTCGGGTGTGAGAATCGCTCCCTCTCTGGACGGAAGTATGAGCCCCTCCTTCTCAAGCACTCTCAATGAATATCTGATCTTGTGCTCCGGTATTCCTGTCTCATGCGATATCTTGATAATACCGACGGGTTGCTCATTCATAAGAGTCTGCACAATAGCAATGTGTCGTTTCACCGTTTCCAGATCATTCTTGATTTCCCCGAAAAGGGTCGTGGATGAATCCATGACACTGTATGTCTAATCATAATAAATAGTTATGAATCAGGGCTGGCAATTTCCATGTACCCATTTTTGATACATGGATCAATATCCATTCAAGCCTGAATCTATCCAGGATAATGAGGTTAACATCATGGATAGATTTCTCTTCCACTGTAAACAATTCTTATATCTTCATCTTCAGTATTCAACAGTTTTCTTATTCTCAGGTCCCTCTCCTTTATGTATTCTCTGAATCTTGCGGGATCAGGGGAATGGGCCATTATGCCCATTGCATTGCGCCTCAGTGCTATCTGGAGCCTGACATCGAACTGGAGCCTACTGTCCATGCCATCAATTTCTATGATCCTGACCAATCAGGTAGAGATGTTGTCGAGAATATTAATATTGATGTGATGGACCAATTCTGCATGATTCCGACAGCTCACAAACACAAAACTGCAAAATAGTAAATCCAGAGATGGGATTATGTGTCAATGCCAGAAATCCAGCTGAAAGAGATCAGACCATTTACATATGAAATTCCTGCCAGTACGGATGAGAGGATGAACGTTCCCGGAGTTGTTTTCGCATCGGAAAAGATGATGCAGACACTTAGGTCAGATCAATCCCTGTCCCAGGTTGTGAATGTAGCAATGCTGCCAGGTATCGTGAGAGCTTCATATGCTATGCCTGATATTCACTGGGGATACGGTTTTCCCATTGGGGGTGTTGCTGCCTTCGACTGGCGGGAGGGAATAGTTTCCCCGGGTGGAGTGGGTTACGACATTAACTGTGGTGTCTCGCTTCTGCAGACCAATCTCTCAACAGACACTGTAATTCCAAAGATACACCAGATAACAGACGAGATATTCCGGAATGTGCCCTCAGGGATCGGCAGCTCAACGGCCAGATATACTGACAGAGATCTGGAGGAAATTCTCGCCGGTGGCCTGAAGTGGGCCAGGGATCACGGAGATGCAACCGAAGATGATATTGCACACACTGAGGATGGCGGATCCATAGCTGGTGCCAGTCCAAACTCTGTCAGCAGAGAAGCCAGGGCAAGGGGTATCAAGCAGATTGGCACCCTTGGTGCGGGAAACCATTTTCTTGAGATCCAGAGGGTTGACAGGATAATTGATCCAGATGGAAGCTCGAAGTTTGGAATAAGGGAGAAAGATCAGGTCACAGTGATGATCCATACAGGTTCCCGTGGGCTCGGTCATCAGGTTGCAACGGATTTCATTGGCGAACTTAACGGGTCATCCCCGGACATTCTAAGGCATCCGGTGGACAGGCAGCTAAATTCGGCAAGGATCGGAACTTCTCTGGCAGACCGTTACATTGCCTCAATGGGGGCAGCTGCAAATTTCGGTTTCGTGAACCGGCAGGTCATAATCTCAAGAGTCAGAGAGGCGTTTCGGAAGTTTTTGCCGGATTCGGAACTGAAATTGGTTTACAGCCTTGCGCACAATATTGCAAAGATAGAAAGGCACAGTGTGGATGGAGAAGAACGGAAACTGCTTGTGCACAGGAAGGGTGCCACACGGGCCTTTGGCCCGGGCAACAGCAACCTCACAGGGATATTCCGGGAAACAGGGCATCCGGTGCTGGTTCCTGGAGACATGGGAAGTGCATCATACCTTCTGGTGGGAACAGCTGGAAATGAAAATATTTCATTCAGCTCAAGCTGCCATGGTGCCGGGAGGCTCCTGAGCAGGACAAAATCCCTGAAGGAGTTCAACAGTTCAGAAGTCATTTCAAAGCTTGAAAAGAGGGGCATATATCTGAAGGCCCAGAGCAGACAGGTTGTATCTGAGGAGGCTCCCGGAAGTTACAAGAACATAGATGATGTGATACATTCCGTTGAGGGGGCCGGTCTCACAAGGACCCTTGCAAGGATGACGCCACTTGGAGTTGTGAAAGGATGAGAAAATTCGTTGGTGAAATATCGGGCAACATCTTTATTGATGGAGCCATGAGGCAGGGCACTCTTGAAATCAGGGACGGAATAAAATTCACGGAGGGTGGGCAGAGAAATACAGGCAAGGTGGGAACAATTATACCATCCTTCATAAATGCACATACACACATAGGGGATTCATTCATAACCGAGGTCCCGCCCGGAGATATACCCGGGATTGTTGGTCCCGGAGGCTTCAAGTACAGGATGCTTTCATCCGCCACAGATGAAGTCATCATTGAAGGAATGGAAAGATCAATGAAAATAATGCAGGATACCGGTACTTCTGCATTCATTGATTTCAGGGAATCTGACATTCATGGCCTTCAGCTGCTTGAACGCGCAGCAAAACATGATGTGATGCCTGTTCCTCTTGGCAGGCCTGATTCCACAGGATCAGATTTGGGGAAGATTATTGACCGCTGCCAGGGTTTTGCGCCCAGTGCACTGAACGATGATGACTTTTTCCAGCTGATGTCAATGAAGCAGTTGAGCAGGGAGAAAGGGAAGCTGTTCGGGATACATTTCAGTGAAAATCTGCCGGAGAACATCGATGCCCTCATGAGGCTTTCACCCGATTTCATAGTACACTCAATCGCGTGTTCGGATGAGGAACTGGATAGCATAGCCAGTGCAAATATTCCCGTGGTGATTACGCCCAGATCGAACATATTCTATGGCAAGAGGCCCAATTATGCAAGATTCCTCAGTCATGGTGTGCGGCTGATGCTTGGGACCGACAATGGAATGGTGGCCGCGCCGGACATGTTCAGGGAGACGTGTTTCCTCTATACTTACCAGAGGGGGATTGGAATTATAAGTCCGGAGGAAATAATCAGAATGTCAACTGAAGTTCCTCACGAGTTTCTGGTAAGCCATGGCATTCACCCTGCAAGAGCATACATTTTTTTCCCGGAGGTTGAGCTTTCTCCATATGAGATCGTTACAAAGGGCAGTTATTTCAGGCATGAAACCATATTTGTCTGACGGTTTTCCCATGCACGATAATATTTATAAGACTCAGTTCCCTTAGCCATTTCACGCGAGGAAGATACTGTTGCAGAAGACAGCAATTATAGCAGCAATCGTTACATTGATGATGGTGGGGAGCGCGCTTGCTCTCATAGGGAATAGCTCAGCTACTGGATTCCAGACAGGTACGGTATCGTATCAGGAAGGATACTATCATGGCACTGAATTCCTGGGTGCCGGCTCACAGTCAATAAATGTGACCACGCTGTCAGGCGTCCCTGTAACGACGCTATCCGGCACTGCTAGCAAGGCAACACTTCCTCTTGGACAGTACTATTTCATAGTGTCCCCGAAAGCGGTACTTGCCGGAAGCAATTATGTCATTGCAAACGGTACCAGGCAGCTTGTTAATGTGACAGCAGGCACAACAAGCATAAAGCTGGTTGATCAGTCATACCTGACTTCACAGGAGACTTTCAATTTCCCGGGAATAGTGTCCGGAACAAGTGCCACTGTTAAGTTTGTCACTCCACAGGGCTTTGTGTTCCAGACAAACACAACAAGCAAAAATGCAACAGCCATGGTACCGAACCCAGGAAATTTTGTTGTTGACGCAACATACGGTGGAACGGTTTTCACGTTCCCGCAGGTATATGCTAAATCTGGTGTTACACTGGCATTCAATGGGCACCTGCAGGCATCCGGATTTGTCTACAATGCCACAACTGGAAACAGCATAAGTTCATTCAACGTGATCCTGATAAACTCCACTGCAAAGATCTATCAGAACATTGCATTCAGCAACGGTTATTTTGCACTGTCAAATCTTACAAATAACACAGGTGCTTACAAATATAATTATATGGTTGTGGATGCTCCGGGCTATGCTGGAGCTCAATACCCTCTTCCAATAAGCAGTCAGCCACTGACCGTGAATCTCACTCCAGGGTCATCAAACGTCTATTCCAACTACACCCTGGGAACAAATCCGCAGTACCTTAACCTTTCACTGAAGTACGTTATTTCCAACGCAACCGCCCTGCCTTTCTTCGGAAACTCTTCAATAGGTTCATTCTACTGGCAGCATATTTTTGACTTAAACGCAATAACTAGCGCCTCACTCCAGTCCTATGTTCAGAACGTAACTCCAAGCGTATCAAATTACACAATAACCATTGACGGCTACAACTACTACAGAACAAGCGTGGGAAAGGCTACGGTGTCACCATCAACGATTTCAAACACGACAACGTTCAACGTCACCATTATGTACATGAACTCAACCATCAAGGCAACCGATCTGACATCAGGCTTCACGGTTAACCTTTATGCCATTGGCACACAGTATACCATGGGGTCCCTGAGGTACAGTTACCAGTTTGCTTACAATCTTCCAACGGTAGCGCTTGCTTCACCAACTAGCGTTGTGACTTCATTCAAGAGCCCCGTAAATATAACGCCACAGGCATCCAACGGTTACCTTAACCTGAAGTTCACTCCATCTGTGAAGCCCACAGTTGTGGCATCCGAGATTTCTCTGTACTGGAGTGGTATGGTGTCCAGCAATTACATAGTTAACAGTTCACTCAACAATACCATATTCGTGGTTCCGGCGGGTGTTCCTGTTTACTACAACGTTTCATCGGCCTATTACAACCCTGTGACGGGAGAACATGATTACCAGAGCGCAACTTTCAGATGGTACAATAAAACAAAGCTCATGAATACAGGATACAATGCAAGCCTGGACCAGTTCAACACATCCGGAATATACAAGATAATGCTGAATTACACCAGCGGTTCAGGTGCATCCAACACCACGAATTTCAGTGTCATAGCAATCACAACCTCACAGGTGCCATCAATAAGCCTGAATGTGACATCCTCAGGAAAGGTTAACTTCGCCGCTAAAGATATTTCAAAGGCCAGCATGTACGTACCGCAGTCCAAGACTGTGCAGTTCAGCGGATATGGCTCCTACCTTAACGAAACCGGCTACAGCGTCCCGCTCACCTTCACCTGGTATTTTGCTCCAATTGGCAGTTATACAGGTTACAAGACACTTGGACAGAACATAACCCAGACATTCAATACCCCATCCAGTACACAGCTTAACAGCCTTGGTGGGCCGGTGACCGGCTATCTTAACGTTACAAGTGTTGCAGGAACATACACAAACATATCTCTGTCAGTAACAGTGAATGATACCACAGCCCCGTCTCCTGTAATGACTCTTTACAACGCTACCGGTGTGTCCGAGACCAACCCAGTTGCGGGGCAGGTAACGACTTTCTCAGCTAATTCCTCTTCAGACCCTTACTACAAGGAAACAAGCCTGAGCTACAACTGGAGTGTTGAGTATGCAAACGGAACCAAGGTTGCTCCAGGCAGCAGCACATACGCAGTTGTTGGCGGGAATATGACAGATTCACCTTACGTGAAGATACAGTTCAACACAGTCAGCGGTTTCACAATGTCACTCAATGCCACAAACCCGTCTGGCGTTAATGGAACATCAAGCAGGGCACTCATAATGACAATTGCCACCCCAATGATCATAGTGCAGAGTGCATATCTTTCAACAACACCTGACCAGGGATCAACAGTCACTGCCCACGTGAATGTGAGCAACAACGGAACCGTAAATGCAGGATCATACACAATAAGCCTGTACGTAAATGGGAAGCTTGTAACCAGCCATTCATACACTAACCTTCCAGTAGGGACAACAAAATCTGTTGACTTCAACTTCTCCTCACCGGCTTCAGGCAGTGTAACTTTCGTATTCAAGGCGACAAACAACAGTGAGCCATCGTTCTTTGCAAACACAAGCGCCTATACATTCACGCACAGCGTTAATCCGCCAGCTTACAAAACGCCACTTATCATAGTTGGCGTTATCGTTGTGATCATAGTCATATCATTCGCATACTACAGGCTCACGTCTGGAGGGTCTAAAAAGACAAAGACAACCCAGCCGGCCACCCAGCCCAAACAGCAGCCGGCAAAGAAGGACGAGAAGAAGAAATAATTTTTAGAAGAGATCACATCTCTTCAAGAACATTTATACCAACCAGAAATGCAGCATCTTTTACTATATTTTTGAAGTTCCTGACAATTGCAAGTCTTCTTCCGCGATCTGATGAATCAGCAGTAAGCACGGGGCAATTTGTATAAAAATCGTTGAAGGTTCTGGTGAGTTCAAGCAGGTAATTGGCAATGGTCTCAGGCTTAAGGCCCAATACCGCATCATGGAGGACATAGGCGTATTCATACATCTTCTTGACCAGAGGCGCTTCCATGTCACCGTAACTCCCTTCCGGGCTGATATCTGCATTCCCAGCCTTGCGCAGGATGCTCGCCGCCCTGGCATATGAATACATTATAAACGGTGCAGAATCCCCTTCCAGGCTAAGAGCTTCGGACCATTTGAAGACCATCTGCTTGTTTGCATTCAGTTTGACTATGTGAAACCTTATGGCAGACGTGGCAACAGCCTGAGCTATCCCGGAGAGTTCGGATTCCGGCAGTTCACCGCGTTTGTTCCTCACGATATTCAGTGATTCCTCAATGGTCCTGTCCAGCAGTTCATCTGCAGTCACAATGTTCCCTCCACGGGTGGTCATCTTGCCTGATTCAAGTGAAACATATGAGTAAAACACGAAATCCAGTTTACCATCCCTGTGAAGGAGGTC
Organism: Thermoplasmatales archaeon UBA509; assembly: GCA_002498845.1. Classification (GTDB taxonomy): domain Archaea; phylum Thermoplasmatota; class Thermoplasmata; order Thermoplasmatales; family Thermoplasmataceae; genus UBA509. The sequence goes on from DAJC01000060.1 coordinate 18,356, forward strand.
CTTCATCACGTATTTGATATGACCAGCGTGCTCCTTGTGGTTTTCCCCAAGGACATCGATGATCCAGTCGAAATTATCCATCTTGTACTGGTGGTAGGCAATATCTCTGGAAAAGTATAGAGAGGTGCCGTCATTTCTCGTCAGGAACATTTTCCTTCCTCCACTTGATACGTATTTCGCGCCTCCCTCATCCTCAAGTTCATCTTCAAGGCTTTCCAGCACCCTGTTCACATCGCCGTTCCTGATGAGATCGGATTCCCAGGTGTAATCGTCTATCTTTATGCCCAGCCTTTCAAGGGTGCCATTTATGCTGCCAAGTATCACTGAGCAGATTGTCCTTATTCCGTCCATAACCTCGGGTTTTCCAGCCTCATACTGCCTTATGGTTTCGTCCACTTCTTTCTCCAGCTCAGGATTTGCCTCCACCTCCCTGTGCATTCTCTGGTATGCCTTCAGAAGATTCTCCGTTGTCAGGTTTCCATTCTGGCCAAATTTCCTGTAACCAACATAGAGTGACGCAACCTGCCTTCCTGAGTCGTTGACAAAATACTGTGTGGTTACCCTGTACCCGTACCTTGAAAGGATCCTGAACAGTGAATCTCCGATTATGGAGTTCCGGATTCTGCCAATGTGTATGGGCCCTGTGGGGTTGGTGCTGGTGTGTTCCACAGAAACACGTTCAGGATCCTGGAAGACATCAGGAAACCGATCTGTGCCATATATTTCGCTGGAAATTGCTTCCATCAGCTTCGATGGACTCAGGGTGAAATTTATGTAGCCACCGGATGGTGTTATGTCAGCAATGTAATCTTCTCCTGAGAGTGCAACTGTGATCTTTGACGCAACATCCTCAATCTTAACATCTCCCTTCCTGAGAAGCGAGAATGCTCTCAAAGCGAGGTCTGCATGCCCCGTTCGGTCAGGTGCAATGTCATTGTCCCTCACTTCAGGATAGAGCGACCTTATACTTTCAGTAAGTTTCTTCCTGTAATCTTCAAAAAGCAGCATGTTCGTCCATATGAATTACTTGTAAATATATTCATCATGGTGCCCGGTGAGGCAAGCCGTATTTACTGAGATGGTACGAATTCATAAAGCTCGGTGTATGACCTCAGGAGGGAGAAGAGGCGGTCCTTACCTATCTCAATCCTCTGGCTCTTTCCCGGTTCATCTGGCACAAGGAGATCAATGGTGCTGCGTTCACCCGGGAATCTTTCACCAAGTTTCTTGACTATGGTCTCAATGCCGGCATCCTTCAGTGAAGACCTCTTTATCCCAAATCTGTCAAGAACGGAATTTAGAGTATCACGCTGGTTCTTCACCGATATTCCGGATCTCTCGGCAAGGAAGAATTCAATCAGCATCCCTGTTGACATGTACTGGCCGTAGGTAACCTTGTTCCTGTGTATTTCACCAAGAACTGATCCGATGGTCTTCCCAAATTCCGTGGCGATGTTTCTCTTTCCCACCTGAGTGGACATCTGCTCTGCCCTTATTCGCATCCCCTTTCCTATGATCTTGCAGACGCCTTCGGATTCCCTGAAGGAACGAACATCCTCGGCAGTCATTATCATGCTTATTATGGAGTGATCTGCCACCACGCCGTATCTGGCCATTTCCACAAATCCGTCCCTGATCTCGTCACTGGTCTGTGATCTTACATAATGGGAATCAACGATGATTTCTGATGGCGTAGACCTGCTGCATATGACATCCTCGTGATTTGAGAAATTGATGCCTGCAAGGCCGGAAACAGAATTGCCTATCTGTGCAAGCAGTGTTGTGGGAACGGGGATGTAATCCATGCCTCCCCTGTAGGTTGATACAACAAATCCTGCAAGGTCTAGGACTTCGCCGCAGCCAAGAGCTATGACAAGGGAATCGCTGGAAACGTTCCTGTCTATGAGCACCTTTACTATCTTCTGGTAATTGCGCACATTTTTGAGGTTATCCCCCTCGTTGAGAGTGATCTTGGTCAGATCTCCCCTTATGGAATCCAGGTCAGGAATATAATGGGAAAACTTTTCCATAACGGAGCTTCCTGATATGAATACAACACTGTCGTACTTTCCGGCAGTATCTAGGATGTGATCTGTGGTGCCGTTCCCAAGCACCACCGGAACATCTCTCCCATTGATGGGCAATGTTATTCTTTCAGGAGTGGATGTAATTCAAGTCACCAGTATTGAATGTATTTACCTGAATATAAAGCATTCCCATGAATCCTCCGGGATATCCAATGGAATAATTATTAAGTCAGAAAAAAGCTACTGTTTTGTGGATACGGGAGAAAGCATAGCCTCACGCCAGATAGAAGTGCTGATGGATCAGTGCAGGAATCTTGACGAATCGTCCAACACCACCCATATGGAATACTGGGTTAAGGTTCCTGAGGACCGGCTCGATGGCTTCAACTATTCCATGATCAAGGGAAAGAAATCCCATTTCATTTCATGCATAAACGGCGAGGTCCTTCCAACGGATTTCAGAAGGACCCGTAACGGTTTCTGGAGCGACGGGAAAGGCCATATCTCGGAGTTCCGGGTTTTCATGGACTGCATTTCAGCTGCTGACTTGCTGAGGAAATATGTCAGAGGACTGGGGTATATTTACCGTGAATACGAGAGCATGGAACGCCTGGATTATGTGCTTGCAGACAGGGGGCTGCTTTCCATTTGGTACCGTGCTGATGGGCTCCATTCCATTGAAGTAAAGCTGAAAGTGGATCACAGAAATGCTTGGCCAGCCGTGGATGAAGATAGGGATATGCATATTTCAGGGAATGAGAAGCAATTTTCAGTAATCAGCACCAGCGGCACAACCTTTTTCAGCGTTAAGTCGGATGGCAGTGTTTCCTGCAATTTAACTGACGGTTATCTCATCATAGTTGTTAAGAATTTTACTCTGCTGCACCTCACCATATCATCTGATGATGTGCCGGAAGGCGGGAACGATCTTGATCAGACTGTCAGTTATCATCTGGGAATTAAGGATTCACTCATGATTGAAACTGGCAATAAAAAATTGGATAAGGTATTTCTCTGGACAAAGCATGATCTGCTGGAGTTCTATACCGAAACAGGTGTAGGATCAGGATGGTTTGCAGGTTTTCCCGTATTTTCATGGTTCTTTGGACGGGATGGATTGTGGATGGGGCTGGCAGCGAACATGTGCGGGCTTGGTGAAATTACGAGAAAGCACATGCAGACACTGCTGAATCATTCCAGGAACGGCCAGATTCCCCACGAGATTGCCCTCAATTCTGGGAATCAGGAATATGAGGTTTCCAGAACCAGCACGGACACCCGTTTCATGTCAATTGACAGCAACCTGCTGTGGATCCTATGTAACCGATCGCTGAATCACTGGGGCTATGGTCCATTTCCAGATTCAGTTGAAGATAAGGTGCTTGGTTTCTCCATGTCCTGTGACAAAGATGGAGATATGCTCATTGAGAATGATTTCAAAAAGAGTCTCATAGGATGGCCGGAGACATGGGCATCGCAGAGGGATGGAAAGTGCGTTGATATCAATGCGCTCTGGATTGCCGTGCTTGAATCACTTGGCAGCAGGTTAAATGGCGGGTACTTTCAGACAGCCATTGACAGATATCTGGAGGAGTTCTTCGAAGGACCGGAATTCACAGATTCCATAGATTCTACTTCAGCACACGCGGTTAAAAGCGCAATGCTGCTGGTGCCTGCAATGTTCCTTGATGACAGGAGGGTGAAGGACCAATTTTCAAAACTGCTTGGGAGCGACATGATAACGCCATGGGGAGTGCGATCCATGTCTGCTGAAGATAAGAAGTATGATGGTGGATACCACACCGGCATCGTATGGCCATTAATGACAGGATGGTTTTCAATTGCTGCTTACAGGCAGGGATTCTTTGACCAGGGATATGACCAGATCAAGACTTTCATTGAAAACGCATTTCATTCAGCAGATCCGGGAAGAATAAACGAAGCATATTCATCAGACCAGCCCACGCCAACAGGCCAGTTTGCGCAGGGATGGTCCTCATCCATGTTCATCATGTCTTTGCTGGGAGGAATGGCGGGAATGCCTGTCTGGGGTGATAGCACTAAAGACATCAAATCCGTGTTTCATCCTCATCTGCCAGAGGAAATGAAAGAAATTACACTGAGGCATTTTAACTGGTACGGGGAAAAATTTACAGTGGTCTTGAGCAACCAGAAGATAACCATAGAAAGGGAGGGATAATTTTCCACTCCATGTTTATCTCAAAGCTCGGATACTTCTCAAGGTAGCGGTGTTTAATTTCTCTGTTATTTTTTATCAAGATGATGTTTCATTAAACTGTGCTTTAAGCTTATGCCCAGGATGCTTGATAAGAAGTCGCTTGAGCTGTGTCCGGCAAGGATAAGAAGATAACGGTGTAAACAAGATCATCCTGGATCTGAATTCTCTTTTATTCAGGTGGCAATACTTGGCAGGCTTATTTGCCTGTGATTCCGGAGTGTAGCTTGAATTGACTGATTTATAGTCAGACTCTCTAAATTCCAGAGGTCCAAGCAAGAAGCTATTCTACGTATATTATTGCTTATGCGGGCGTACTGGCTCAATTCTGGTCGTCGAGGCCGGATTGAGAAAGCGGCTCAGTTTGAGAGTATGAGTAAATCACAAGATCTGGGTAAACCACAGTAATGAATTAATTTCTCCGAAGATATCTGGCACAAAAATGAACGAAATCGAGACACTGCAATTGGAAACAGATTTGAAAATATAGTTATAGGCAATAACCAGCAAAAACTGGCACACTGTCTGGTATAATTACATATATCGTTAAATGTTGAGATACGAGATGATGGAGATCAAGAAAAATGATGTGAAATTCTCAATCAAACATAACCTGTGGGAGACTGAGGGATATCTTCAAATTCCTTGAAACGAGTCACGGAAAAATTAAGTCGAGTTCCTATAGAAAGCAACTCTGGGCTTTTAAGTACTATATGTTCACCCTTTTCCGTTCTGCCAAAAACGTAGTAAATATCCCCAAAACTCTCAGATGAATCAACGATGATCGAATAAGGCCCTGACCCTACATTTGCCCATTCCGGTCTGAAACCCTTGCCATTAACAAAATTCATAGGGAAGTCTCCAACAAAGTCACCAACCCAGGCAGTAGCTGGGTCTTCGTAAAGTTCTTTATAGGGGGCTATCTGCTGAAACTGTCCCTGATTCAGAACAGCAACCCTGTCGCCAAGTGCCTCAGCTTCCTTCTGATCGTGTGTTACGAAGACAAAAGTTTGTTTTAGGTCCTGCTGTAGGCGCTTAAGTTCTGATCTAGCAGAGAATCTCACTCTGGCATCAAGATTGCTAAGGGGCTCATCGAGAAGGAACATCGCCGGGTCTCTGACCATTGCCCTAGCAAGTGCAACTCGCTGCTGCTGACCACCACTGATCTGATTGACCCTTTTGCCAAGAATCTCTGAGATGTTTAGCTTTTCAGCAACTTCCCTAACTTTCTGTGTTATGTTACCAGAATGGTGCATTTTCAGTGGGAATGCAATGTTATTGAACACGTTCATATTGGGATAGAGAGCGTAGTTCTGAAACACCATTGCAAGATTTCTCCTGTTGGGTGGCATTGCAGTAACATCCTTTCCGTCAATTAATACCTGGCCGCTGGTAGGTTGTTCAATGCCTACTATAAGTTTTAAAAGAGTCGATTTGCCAGTCCCTGACGGTCCTAAGATCACAAAAAATTCACCCTCTTCTACAAGCAGTGAGAGGTTCTTTATGACTGTAGTCTTCCCATAGGTCTTTGAGACATTCCTTAATTCGAGTTTTGCGGTCATTTTTTTTCACATTCCTGTATATTTTTATATGGGTAATTAGCCGGTGACACCGGAAGTTAAGTAGTTTCCCTTTATGAATTTAGAAAGCACCAGAGTGATTACTATGACGGGTATGGTAACAAGGAGGGCGAAAGCGGATGCAAACAGGATATTGCCCCTGGCCGTGCTGTCGATATATATAAGTATAGGTAAAGTAGGATGTACCGGGGAGAGAATAACGGCGAACGTAAACTCATCCCAGGACATCATCCAGGAGAGCAGAAAAGCCGCAAAGATGCCTGGTTTCGCAAGGGGTAAAATCACTGTGTACAGACTCTGCATAAAACCCGCCCCATCAACTCTGGCCTGCAATTCCAGCTGTTTTGGCAGGGACTGGAGAGTACCAGTGATCATGAATATGGTCATAGGTAGGACAACAAGCTCCTGCGCCAGTGCAAGTCCCAGTGCGGAATCATAAAGTCCCAATTTCAGGAAACTCACACTTATTGGTATGGCAATGGTTAGAGACGGTATCATGGTGGAAAAGAATAAAACAGAGATTATAAGTGCACTCATTCTGTTTGACATCTTACTCAGACCGTAGGATGCATGGAATCCTAGAACAACAGCAAGAGCTCCAACAATCGTGGCAGTAATAAGACTCTTAATAAATGCTGCTTCCAGAATGCTGCTGTAACCCGAGAACGCACCTATTAAATTCGATAAAGTGAACTGCGATGGCAGCAGCGGAGGGTAATATGCAGCCACAGTCTGTGAAGGGACTGCAAACGCTATAATAATCAAAACATACATTGGTATGAGAGTTACTGTGGCGAAAATAATTGCGATAATGAAATAGAATTTCCTGTTTCTAGGATTGTTATATTCGCTTACCAATTCAGCTCACCTTTGCAGATCTGCTTCTGTAAAACATTACAAAAAACGCAAAAATAAGGACAAAAGCCAGGAGTATTGTTGCAGAAGCATAGGAAGGGTGAGGATTTACAATGTCAAACAGCGAATAGGTCATGGTTGTAAGCAATGGATGCGGAAACAGGCCATCCTGAGCAATAGCAAAGATATTGAATTCGCTGATCCCGCGTATCATGAGTGCGATGGCAATAAAAGGTGCAAGATTCGGCAAAGTAATACGGAAAAATCTCTGGAATGTACCAGCTCCGTCCACCATTGCCTGGCTGTATAAATCCGGAGGAATGGTTGTCATTCCTGCCAGTAAAATAAGAGAGACAATGGGCGTGTTTTTCCAGGAATCAGCAAGAACTGTTATCAAAAGCGATGTTCCAAAGCTCCCTGTCCAGTCAATTGCGTGTCCGCCAAGCAGTTTTAACATGGTATTGGCATAACCTCCGTAACTGGAGAAAATATCATGAAAAATGACAGCCGTAACAATTGTTGCGACTCCAAATGGCAAGAAAAGGATTGCAGAAAATGCTTCTCTTCCTTTGAAAGGCTTTGACAGCAGGCTTGCGACAACAAAACCAATGGAAAACTGGAGGCCCAAGGCCGATGCCGTTACTATAAAAGTATTAACAATTGGTGAAAGGCCGAATGTACCAATCACAAACTGGTAATTATAAATGGTGTTATGCGCCCTCAGGGTGGAAAAACTTCCATAGACTGATTGCAAAGCCGGGATAAATGCAAGGATCAAAACGTATAACACAGCCGGCAAGATCAATAGAAGCGCAATCCATTCATCATTCCTCAACTTCACCAAAGATTATCACCTAATAAAATAAAAAAAGTTTGGTATTTTTGTGGGGCTAAACCGATATGGGTGCGTAGTTTGCCGGATTATTGTATAAAGTTGCATTTGCCTGCCCATAGTTTTCTCTGATGTATGTATACATAGTGGAATGTACGGCGCTCAGTGCGGCGGTAATATTTGCTACTGTGTTGCCCCGATGATGGACAATCAATGGATTAAAGGCTTTTTCATCCAAGACGGTCTGCCATTCAGTTATCCATGGCGTTGGATTCCTGAGGAATATGCCTGTCTGTATGGCCTGTGATTCTGCAAGGAACACTGGAGATTCGGCAGCAGGAAGGTCAACATATGCAGCTAGGTTTATTGCTGGCCAGGACATTGCAATCATATATTCTCTCTGTGCCTGCGCTCCAAGCAGGAAAGTTATAAATGATTCCAATTGTGGGACATCCGTTGCGCCTTTCGGGATGTAGAGAACGTCTCCACCAAGCAAGTGGTTGCCGTTGACTGATCCGTTGGGTCCAGCATACACGCCCAACGTCTGGTTTGTCATCTTGTAACCAGTGGTTGTGTTCGTAAGCTGGTTGTATATGTATGGCCACTGATAGTCAAGTATTGAATAGTTGCCCACTGCAAGACCATGGTAACTGCCCCAGTAACCGGTTGTGTAACTTGGTGCGAAATAGTCTGAAAGGTTGTAAAGCATCTCAAAGGCATGGATGTCTCCTGTATCATTGGCATACAATGGGTTCCCACCATACTGCACCATCATCTGGTATAGCTCTGTTGCTGTGGAAGATCCTCCCCGTGGCGGATTAGTACTTCCACCCTGTATCATCAATGCATCTTTTCCCGTTTTTGACTTTATATTATGTAGGTCATTCAGTAGGGCAGTATAATTCGACGGTGGTGTTGAGATTCCAGCTTGTGAAAAAGCCGTCTTATTGTAAAACACCAGTGGTATGTTGGCCCTGAATGGGAAGAAATATACTCCACCAAATACCTGTTTCTCGTAGTTTATCATGCTCTTTGCAGCAGGTATGATTGTAGTAGGAAGCATATTTGATGATACATTAGTGAGATTCATCATAATATTCCCAGAACTGCTGTAAATTAGCTGTCCTATTTCCAGATTATCCTGTCCAACAACCACTGGTCCAACCTTCCCAGATTGTTCTAGGGCAAGAATGTCCTTTGATGTGTCACCGCTTCCAACGTTAACCAGTGTAACGGTGGTTCCAGGATGCTGGGCATCGAACTGTGGTATTAGTGTGTCATTAACAAAGTTCGCTTCAGAGGTGGCTAGGCTTTCGTAAAAAACTATGTGCACCGTTGAGGTTTTTGCTGTGGTAGAATGGAACGGTACATAACCGCCAGCAAATCCAAGTATAAAAACTACAACCAATGCAGCAATTATACCCCACGGCTTCTTCTTATATTCAATGTCATCTGCCATTTTGCTTCAAACCCCTATTTATATTATTTTACTTAAACATTTCTTTGACAAGACATTGTCAATTTCCGGTTGATAGGTACCTGTGATACCAGTAGGATGTCCTCAATAACCCTTCTTTCGTTTTGAACCTGTGCTTGAATAACCATGACTGTATGGAGAAGTGCTGTTCTGCCAGGTCTGAAGTCTTCTCCACCTGAGGATCCTCAAGGTATAGGAATACCTCTTTCCTGTGCTTCTTCACAAAACCGAGGAACCGGTAGATCAACCTGGCCTCACCGTAAAGGCTCCCGATCTTATCCAGCATTATTCCAACGATCTCCCCCTCACTCCTGCCCTCGGTGAGCTTCATGATCGCATCCATGTTATTTCCGAGCTTCTTCAGGTTTGTTTCATTCGGGAAGAACATGTACTTTACCATACGCTTTGCCATGTCAAGTTCCCTTTCCATCCCTGCATCAGCTATTCGATGTGCCAGATCCTTTTCAATGTGGAACAGGCATCTCTGCCTTCTTATTCGTATACCGAGGACTGACGATACGGTTTTCAGTACTGATTGGTAATGATATCCGTCTGTTGTGATGAATATCTCCTTTGGTATTTCGAACATTGAGAGTGCCCTGATGAAGAATCCTGACAGCGTCTCTTCCTTCAGGTCGTCAAGTATCTCCTCCACAAAGTTTCCGTTCTTTGAATCCTTCAGCAGTGCCCTGTATCTCTCCATTCCGTCAATGTGTGCATACTGTTCGTCATAGACGAAATATCCTGACGATTCCATGATCCCATCAAGCGGGGAAGGGACATATTTCCTTATGGTCTCATGGGATATGATCACGTTTCCGATGGTCCTGAAGAGTTCTGCAGCCTTCCTCAGGGATGTTTTCACCCTTGTTTTTATGCTCTTCTCCCTGACATCATCAGGGTGATGCTTTCCATAACCGTAGTTGGGAGGTCTTGCAACAAATGAATATCTGCAGTCATTGCAGATATACCTCTGAACCCTGAATACTGTGCCATTCTCCATGGTCCTGATGCAGGTGCCATTCCTGACCACATTCCTTGATCGGCACTGCGGGCACATGGGATTCATGAAGCTGATCAGATCGTTTTCCTTCAGTTCCATGTCCATGATGGGTATATTGTTTACAAGGAAGACGGGTGAAGAATCCACTGATGCATAATCATCAAGTGAGGTGGAAACTCTCCTGAACTCAGTGTATGGCGCCTTCCTCAGTCGCATGTAATGGAATGCATCCATCATATTTCATGATTTCGGTTTCCAAGTGCGAATCGTGGAAAAATCAACTAAATCTTGACAATGTCTTTGACAATATAGTGTTCTGCTCAAAATGATACGCACATGTTCAGTTCTGTACCTAGAGATCATTCAAAGTTGTCTTTAAATCAACCAGGAAGTCTTATCCCAGATCCGTAGTTTATATTATCCCCGAAGATTTGGGTTATATGCAATTCAATTCCAGAGCAATTATCGGAAAGAACTGTTGTCAGATACTCTTGGAAAAAATCAAAATTTAGGCATTCTTTCAACGAACCATTTAATTCACAGTCGATCGATGAGGTGCGTCTCGCAGGCACAATACTTCGCAAAACCATTCACATAGCGCTGTTCACCGCTTTTATGGAGACTTTGATTGATACTCATGAAGAACATGCCGTCCCCTCACTGAGAATTTATTAATAACTGCCACGTATACTGATGGCAATCTCAAATGGCATTTCAAGGAGCAAGAAAATACAGAGATCTTGGCAGGAACGGTTACCTCAGAATTTCAAGCCATGGAATGATCGCCAGCAACAGAACCGCTGCCCTTGTGGGCCTGAACGGAACAATCGACTGGGCATGCCTTCCAAATTTTGATTCACCTCCAGTTTTTGATTCAATACTTGACAAGAACAAGGGTGGTTATTTTTCAATCAAGCCCCATGATACAGAGAATCTTGAGGTCATACAGTCATACAAGGAACTCACCAATGTCCTCATCACTGAATTCATCAGGGACGGCAAGATCATACTGCGCCTTACGGACTTCATTCCAACTTCTGACTATTCAACAATCAGCTTTCCGGAAATACACAGGATGGTTGAGACCACTTCCGAGGATGTGGAAGTTGATATTGCCTTCAAGGCCACCATGAATTACGGGAAACATACACCGGTCATAGAGCAGAGGAAGAACGGCTTCATATTCAGGTACAGGGACACAAAGGTTGGGATAGTCAGCGAGATCCCTCTTTCCCGTGATGGCGACAGGGTCATAGGTTCCCAGAAAATACCCAGGAGGACTTCAAGATGGCTTGTTGCGCTCTACGGCATTTCACATCTGGACGTTATATCTGACTACAAGTCTTACCAGAGGATGGAGGATACCATTGACTACTGGCAGAAATGGAGCAACTCCACCACATACAGGGGGCTCTACAACAACGATGTAAACAGATCTGCCCTGACCCTGAAAGGTCTCTTTTTTGAACCAACCGGCCTCATGGTGGCAGCACCCACCACCAGCCTTCCGGAGTGCATCGGAAGCGAGAGGAACTGGGATTACCGCTTTGCCTGGATAAGGGACACAGCCTATGTCATTGAGGCACTTTCACTCATAGGCTACAAGAGGGAGGCAACCAAGTTTCTCTATGATATGATGGATAAGATTGAGCATGATGGTCGAATCCGCACAATATACCCAATAAACAGCAGTTCAAGCCTGGAGGAGATGGAGCTTGATTACGAGGGCTACATGGGATCAAGGCCTGTCCGCGTTGGCAACAAGGCATCCGATCAGCTCCAGATAGATCAGATGGGATCCATTGTAAATGCAATCTGTGCACTGAGCGATGCTGGCGGCGTAATAAACTCATATCTCTGGAACTTTGTGGGCGAAACACTGGATCATCTCTCAAAATTATGGAAATCTCCCGATTCAAGCATCTGGGAATTCAGGACAGAACCAAGGCATTTCGTATATTCCAAGGTTGTTTCGTGGTCTGCATTCAACAATGCCATCGCCATGGGCAAATACCAGGGCTTTTCAGGCCCATACAGGAAGTGGAGGGCCATTGCCGATGAGATAAAGGAGGACATTATTGCCAATGGCTTCAGCGAGGAGCAGAACAGCTTTGTGCAGTATTATGGAAGCAGTGAGACCGATGCCTCGCTGCTCCGTATGCCGCTCCTGGGCTTCCTTCCTGCTGATGATCCAAGGATCGTTGGCACCGTGGCAAAGATTGAGAAGGATCTCAGGGTCACTGATCACCTCTTTCGCAGGTACCGCGAGGATGACGGGCTCAAGGGAGAGGACAACGCCTTCCTCCTTCTCTCATTCTGGTACGTGAACGTCCTGATCCAGATGGACAGGATTGATGAGGCCAAGGTCGTGTTCGAATCCATACTTGACAGGGGAAACCACCTTGGTCTTTTTTCTGAGGAGATAGATTTCCAGACCGGGGATCAGCTGGGGAATTTCCCGCAGGCCATCACACACCTCGGCGTCATAAATGTTGCCCTGCACCTGAATGAGGCATTCAAGGCAAGAGCCTCATTTTCAAGGAAGCGCCAGGTAGTGAAATAGCGGTTTTCCACTCATTTTCTCATTTTGCACGGACACATAATCTGATTAATATACCTGTGTATCTAGAGTAAGGCATGCATGCCCCTCTCAGGATATTTTCAACGAAATCGTTCCAGGCAGGAAATGTCAGGTCTTTCATGAAGGAGTTTGAATCAGATGTGATTCATCTGCTCATCACGGACGGCATCATGTCGGATTTCAGGCATGAATTTACCCGTGATGAACTTGGCATCATAATGGTGCAGCGCATACTGACAATATTCCAGCTCCAGAAAATACTCATGGATTCAGATGATAAGCCGCATTACCTGGCGCTTGCTTCCGGTGTTGTCTCGTCATGGCCCGGGTCAATTGTGGCCAGCATCTATGACATAGTCCGGATAATGACGTACTACCATGGCTGCCCTGTTTACATGAACATAATCGGCGATCCGGGAATAATGTCAAGGTATCTGGGCAACAGGACCATTAATGGGGGGATGATCTGAAATGGGAAGGAGCGTTCCAACAGCTCGCCAGGTGATGGAGGATCTGGCAGGAGACCTGGAAAGGATGGCTTCCATAATGCCGCAGTCACAGGCAGCCATAATGCATGATCTTGTCATGATGGGGCGTAAGCATTCTGCGGAGATATCGTACTCCGGTGTGGATCCATATACGGGTTTTCTGATTTCCATCATCATTGATCTCTATTCAAGGATTATGGAGGATGGGCAGTGAATGCACGGAACAATCGTAAACGCCACCGGCTCCGATATCATAAGGGTCTGGTACCTGGATCATGGAAAGATAAGCTACAGGGAACACAGCAACAGGAGCTGGATATTCGTGTCCGGAGACATGTATGATCTGGCATTCCTTGCCAGGCAGCTTGATGAATCAGGCATATACGGATACAGCATGGACACCATGAGGGATGTGCATGGCAGGATTGAAGGCATCAGGATACCCGTATGGCCTTCCGGAATGAGGGATCTCAATGCTATAATAAACGGCATAGGCATGGAGAGGAAGTTCTCCATATACAACGGTGACATTGATCCGGTGCTGCGCTTCATGGCCGAGAGGAATCTGGGATTCTTCACTCTTGAAGACCCCATGGACCAGGACCCGGAGATTCCTGTTTCCACCATAGTGGGCAGGTCCATGCTTGGAGTGCCATATGATATTGAAATAAACGGCACGCATTTTCCCAGGATAGATTCGGACGCCATATACGAGGCTCACCGGGCAATAACCCAGGGCACAATAATTGTGTACAGTAACAGGGACGGCTTCTTCAGGAAGATCCTTCAGATGATTCTCCACCAGGGTTACGGGCTCCCCAGAGTGACCACATCCAGCGGCTCCACATTTGAATCCTACGGGCAGACCCACTACAGCAATCCGCGGGTTTCAATTGACGGGAAGATATGCATAGAATCTGATTCATTTGCATATTCCGAGACCGGGATTCATGGACTAATTGAGATATCCCGCACATCCGGCCTTCCCATCGTGACTGCATCAAGAGTCACCACCGGTACCGCTGTTTCATCAATGGAGGAAGCATATGCATTGAGGAGCGGTGTTCTGATCCCGGTCAGGAAGGATGATCATGAGGAGGCAAAAAGCGCCGGTACACTGCTGAACACAGACAGCGGCGGGCTGGTACTGCAGCCTGATCCTGGCATTTACACCGATGTGCATGAGATTGATTTCTCATCCATGTACCCCAGCATAATGGTCAGGTACAACCTCTCCCCGGAAACCCTCCAGAAGAATGGGGACATAAGGATTCATGGCACTCCCTATTCCGCATCGGGAACTGACCGGGGTTTCCTAGCATCCGCCCTTGAGGGTCTCCTGAAAAGGCGGCTGTTTTACAAATCGGTGAAGGCCGGATCAGGGCTTTACGGCATGAGGGATGCCGCCCTCAAATGGATGCTCTTGACATCATTCGGGTACACCGGATACAAGAACGCCAAGTTCGGGAAGATAGAGATACATGAATCAATAACAGCCATGGGGAGATGGGCGCTGGCCATGGCCATGAACATAGCACGGGCCAATGGTTTCACGCCAATACATGGAATAGTGGATTCACTCTGGATGTCAGGCTCCGGCGATGTGAGGAAAGTGCTATGGGAGATTCAGGACAGGACAGGCATAGGCATAGTGGAGGATGGCCACTACAGATGGATTGTATTCATGCCGGCGAATTCCGGGCTTGGGGCGCTGAACAGATACATTGGCCTTCGAATGGACGGGACCGTAAAGGTCCGCGGGCTGTACGTCAGGAGGCGCGATGCCGCACCGGTATGCGTAAACTTCCAGTGGGAAGCCATAGAGATTCTCAGGAGCTGCATGGCTCCTGAAGATATATGGGCAAAACGCAGCGAGATCAGGGATCTTGAGGCACGTTATATGAAATCACTCAGGTACCTTCCTCTGGAGGATTTCCGGATACCGCTGCATGTCACAAGAAATCCTGAGGAATATGCAGTTCACAATATACAGGGAATGGCAATTAAGGAGGCCATGGGCAGGGGATACAGGATCATGCCCGGCAGCAGGGTTGGGGTTGTTGTTGTGGATCACCACCACGGCATTGTGGACCTGGATGGCACACATGATGGGATTGACCTGAAGTTCTACGAAAGGCAGCTATCCATGGCATTCAGGCAGATTGACTTTATTGTGAGGTCATGCTCACCCCGGAAGAAGCAGGCAGATCTCTTCAGTTTCTCCGTATGAGCGCCTCAACCTTCTCCTCCAGAACAGAAACGGGTATGTCGTTTATGCCTATGAGCTTGGCAACACCCTGCCTGTCTCCGCGTCCCACAACCCTGCCTTCCACGATGCCCAGGTTCTCAAGCCTCTTTACCGACCTGTATATTGCAGTGTTCTCCCTGATGGTAACCCCGAACTGTTCAGAGACAATCCTGACGTCCTCAAGAACGCACGACATGGAAGTGCTGGGATCATCCCGGAGACAGTGGCATATGGAGAGCAGGACAGCAAGGTCAAGGGGATCAAGTTCGCTGAGCTTGCTCTCCGTCACATACGGGTTGATCATGGACTGTGCTGCCCTGACATCCTCTATGGAAACTGATGTGCCGTCACGGTACTCGCAGATGTAAATGGACTTCTGGAGGAGCTCTATGGCCACCCTTGCGCTCCCGAATGGTTCTGCCACATGCCCTATGTGTCTGAGCATCTCCTCATTTATGGAACCGGGAACCATTGCTATCCTGGCCCTCTCCTCTATGATCCGCACCAGTTCATCCTCGGAGTACCTGTTGAAAAGAATGCTTGAGAACACGCCCAGGGACTTCCTGTCCCTCTCGGTCATGTAAATGGACGGATCCTCCATTGACACAAGGATTGTGGACACCGGGGTGGAGTATATCTCTCCTGCCCTGAGGAGATTGTATAGCCCGTCCCTTTCAAATTTTATGAGGTTTGTGGCTTCATCTATGACCAGGACAATCTTCCTGCCCTTCTTCTGAGACACCAGGTTGAATCCCCTGAAGATGTCTGAGTAGGACATATTCCTGGAACCCACAAGCTTGCCCATGTTGTAAAGGGCATCAATGAGCAGCATCTTCAGACTGGAGAACGAGAGGGCATTCTCATAAACAATTATGAAGCCTTTCTCCTCCCTGGCAAGGTACTTCATTGTGGAGGTTTTTCCCGTGCCGGAATCGCCGAACGCCACCAGGTTGTTGCTTATGCCGGCCCTGAGGGGCTCAAGCATGGTTTTCCTGATGGTCTCTATCTGCACATCTCTGAATCTGAGTTTCTGGGGGACATATGAAAAATCAAGTGCATCGGGATTCCTGACTATCAACAGGATGTAAACTGAAATGGGTTAAAATAAGTTTAGAGGGATCAGGCGCCGCTCATGGCGGCAAGTGAGTGGAACTCATCCCTCTGGTCCAGTCCCCACCTCTTGACCTTATCTATATCAACGCCTTTCTTCCTGGCAACGGATTCCATGTACTTCATCATCAGGAGGCCTCCTCCGGATATGAGTGATCCTGTGCCAAGCCTTGCAATTATATTTCCATGGGCATCCCTGAAGCCGTCCCTTGAGGCCATCTTTGCAAGGTGCCTGTAGGATGCGTAGTACACTGCAAGCTGATCAGCTGTGAGAACGTCCGTGTTCAGTTCCCTTGATTTTATCCTTCCCAGCGGAACATTTACCAGAGGAGTCACCGTGAACTCGAATGGCCTTCCCTGTGCATAGGAGTTGCTGAGCCTGTTGACCATGGAAATGGTATCCCACATATCCTCAACCGTCTCGCCCTCCTGCCCCACCTGTATTGTGAAAGCAGGCCTCCAGTAATTCCTTGTCTCCACATACACTCCCTGCCAGACAATTTCCTGCCAGCTGCCGTCGGGGCCAATCTTCAGCGGAAGTGTCTTGTTGGGCATATGCCTTTTTGCAAGCTCATCGCTGCCGGTCTCAACACCCGTCTGGATTCCTATCCAGTTCCTTGGGCCCGTTTTCAGTATCTTTGAAAGCTTTTCCATCATTTCAGGGTAGCCTGCAGGTATGGATATCCTCCCGTGGGTTGGGTTGGAGGTCTTTATGCCTGGAACGCCTATGGCTGCGGAAAACAGCTCGGAAAGCGCCTCCTCGTTGGGAGCGAACATGTTGCCGTGCTTGTATCCGAATATCTCGTCGGAGTGAAGCCATGCGTTATCCAGCCCGCCTCTCTGGTTCACCTTTATCTCGTTTACAATCCTCTCAACGGAATTGTACCTGAGGGGGCGGAGCGTAACCTCACAGAAGTCGCATCCAACACCGCATCCCCTCATTACCTCAACCATGCCTTTCATTGAGGGGTTTACTATTTCAGGTATGTCTTCAAGCCTTGGATAGGCTGATTTCGTCAATCCTCTTGCAAGGAACAGGTCATCATTCTTCACAACCTTCTTGAAGCCGTCGTCGTATGTCATGTAACCCCTGTGGAAGAGTGTGCTATCTATGCTGTCCTCGGCAATCTGCTCGAAGAGCGTTTCAGCAATATCATCAATTTCGCCCTGGACTATATAGTCAAAGTTGTATTTCTCTATCTCATCCCTCAGGATTGTAAATTCCCATACTCCAGGTCCTCCCACAACAAGCTTTGCTTTCTTGCCTGCCCTGGCGGCATTTATACGGGCTATGAGGGAATCCCACTCCTTGCGGACCCATGCCATCATCTCGCCGCCAAACAATGCGTAATATGACATTGTCGTTGGGCCTATGCCCAGCGGGTCCATGGTGGACACTCCGATGACCTTCGTGTCATCCGTTATGAATCTGTCCAGATAGTCTTCATGCGCCACAGCAATATCCTTCTTGGGAAACTTCCTGAGGAGTGCAGCCTCAATCTTTCTCAGGGCGTATGGCGCAAAAACAGCTTCACCATTGGGGTGGGCCGGCGGGGCTGGCCCCTTGAGAAACCTGTATACGGGCCCCGGGATAGCCTGCCCAGGAGCACATGGCAGAAAATCCAGCAGGGGAAAATTCCTGTATTCGTAACTCAATGTGGAATCTGATACCAGAACAAATTTGGTCATTTTCTATTACTCCTTATTGAGGAGCTAAATGTACTTTATTGATAAATATTTTGCCAAAATTTTCGGGAAAATTTTAGGGATTTCCCGAGAAAAATTACTTTCCCCAATAAACAAATTTTGCAAGAAAGTATAAATATAACCTGGCTGTCTGACGGCCTCAACACTGTAAAATTGGTATTTCTTTCATTCCTTACAGATATCAGAAAATTCCTGAGCCAGTGAAATCAACATTTCCGAATATATTGATTCCGTGATACATGTCAGGAATGCAACCCCGCTGGACACGCATTGGAGCTGTCAGCAAACAAGAGAAAACACCGTGAAAATACGAGCTCATGAATATCGTCTGACAAAAATTTA
>DAJC01000034.1 GCA_002498845.1 Thermoplasmatales archaeon UBA509
GTCCTGTATTCCAGAATATTATAGGGATCCGTTGCTGGCTGCTTGGACCAGCTGACGGCAATATTGTACAGAAATACGAGCTGACCTATTCCGATAATGACTCCCCCAAGTATTGCACTATCCTGGTATGGCTGGAATATGGCGAAGTAACCGGCAACCGCTCTTGGCATGCCAAGAAAACCACCTACTGCCCATGAAAATGACATCAGAAATGACCCCACAGCAGTGATGTAGAAATGCCACCTGGCAAGCCTTTCATCATATACTCTTCCGTTGCTGAATGTTGGGAACAGAAGATAGAATGTGGCCATGGAAACGCCAAGTGTCAATCCTACAAATATGAAGTGAAAATGCCCTGTAACAAAGTATGTTCCATGCACTGCCTGGTTGATGGGATCATCAGCCAGCATGACACCCATAACTCCTCCGATTATGAAATCGAATATTGCATTTATCACGAAGAGCATGGGGGTTGTGAGCCTTATTTTCTTTGCCGTCCACATGGTTGCGATCATATTGAATATTGTCAAGGCGGACGGTATCACCACGATAAATGACATGGTGGTAAAGAATATGACCCAGTCAACGCCTAGCCCAGAGTTGAGGAGATGGTGACCCCACACCAGTTCACTTAGAATAAGAAGAAGACCAAGAGAGAAAATTGCTGAGAAATAGCTGTAAACCTTGGTTTCTGTGAATCTGGTGATGATATCGTACATCAATCCGAAGAACGGAATTACTGCTATGTAAACGATGGGATGGCCCCAGAACCAGAATAATACGGCGAATGACAGCGGAGTGCTTGTTGCTGTTACGAAGAATATTGGATTGAAGAAGTCGTAGAACAGCATCCCCAGTCCAACCATCAGAGGGGGAGCAGAGGAGACAAGCATTATGAGAGTGAACACAACTGCCCACGCATATACAGGCATCCTTGAAAGCGGAATGTCATCGGCCCGGTCAATGAATATGATTTTCAGCACTATGACGCTTGCCATCACCATACCCATGAACACAAGTTCCATTGCTATGACTGCTAGCCAGTTATAAGATCCTGCTCCCAGTGGTGTAAGTTGCAATGATAACGGCGGGTACATATACCATCTCATGCTTGATTTGGATAAAACGAAAAGTGAGCCCCCAAGAACCCACATCCAGTACGCTACAGATGATAGGTGTCCCATGTTGTCTCTCTTCAGCCTTAACCTGGACGGCAGGATGTAGTATGCAAATCCCATGGCCATCCCAATGGCAAACATGTAGATCATAAGGGTAGCATGCTGTGTGAGCAGAATATTATATATTGTAGGGGTCAGTATAGTGGGGTTTGGATCTGTCAGGCTAACCCTCATTAGGACGCCAAAGGCACCCCCAACAAACATGAAAAGCAGTCCAGTGAATATGTATCTGAGACCTATGGATTTAGCATCATCATAAAATAAAATGAACCATGACAGAGGACGTGGCTTCCCATAAAGCGAGTCTCTCACATATGCATCCCTGTCAGAATATCCTTCGTCCTCTGCAACGTGAGAGAGTACTTCTGCCCTGGTGGAATAGAGATAGTAAACATAGAATGATGCTATGAATACCAGCGAAACGAGAATGCCGGCCACGATGAGAAGAGTCTCTGTTGACATTATGGACTCACCACCATATAGCCTCTCATCAGGTAATGATCCTCACCACAGTACTCAACACATTCAAATATGTATTTTCCTGTTTTTTCTGGCTCGAAGCTTACTTGGTTAGGATGATCTGGTACTGCATATACCTGAACTCCGAGAGATGGTATCAGCAGATCGTGAATTACATCTTTTGACGTCACCTGAAGCGTATATTCGTGACCTACAGTAACATAAAGGGTGTCGGTGCTTGTGGTATTGTTTGAGTACGTGAACTGCCATGCCCACTGGTAGCCCAGCACCTGTATCACTGTGGAATTTGCAGGCACAGTCTTATTGTCGGCTGGTTGCGGTATGTTCTGTGTATGCCCAAGCACATAACCAAGATTCGCCAGCGCTGACGCAATAAGCACAATTAACACAACCGCCGTAAAAAGGTATTCAACCTGTCTTCTGTTCATCTATAATCATCTCCATCGGAGCTCCTGTCCCCGTATTTATACACGGGATACATCAAAAGAATAATCGAGAATGCGGCCGATGCGATTCCCACCCCTAAGATATATGATATTTCTGAAACAGCACCGATTGCTGGGTATCCTGTATACAGATAAGTTGAAAGGAGATAACTGAGCAGATAATACGCAGCAAAGCCCACTATTATACCTATTACCAAAAAGGTCACTATGAGCCGACCTTTTTCATCCATGTGTGCTCTATTTTATCAATTTATTTAAAGGTTTTTCAACATCTTTGTTGCAGATAGTTTTATAATAATTGATAAATCAATTTATATGATTATATTCGTGCACGAATGTTCTTATATACCTGGTCACATAGCTCTGAAATCAGTAAATCCATTTAAAACCGCATAGAACTGCCAGCCTTCTGCAGGACTATGACGGACTACAGATAGGCATATAATAGAGTGATGATCATTGCTACAGCCGTAATCATCGAGCCATACAGCGCATAGTCTTTTGCTGTATAGGAACCCGCCGCCTGAACAATCAGGTTGGACTGGTTCCCGAACGGGGTGATAAATGTGCAGGAAGCTGCCATTGCCACAACAACAATTGCCTTAAGCGGATCCGGGAAACCCATTGCCACGGGGCCCATTATGACGGCTGATCCAACATTTCCTATTGTATTGGCAAGAATCACTGTGACGACAAAAAGTATGAGAGGAGATCCAAGAATAATGCCAGCAATATAAACTGACAGCCCTGTAGATATTATTGCAGCCCCAAGAATCAGGTAAGTACCGACAAATATGAGTATGGGCCACTGCACGCTTTTGTACATGGACTTGAAGTTCAATGTTCTGGTAATCAGCATTATGAGGAGAGCCGAGCCGAATGCTATGATCAGGTTAACTCCGAACGATGCTAGAACAACAGCAAACCCAAGGGAGCCTATTGCAATGATGCCTCTGCTGGGATTGAATACACGCATTTCTCTCTCGGAAAGAGGGCCCAGTGAATTGTCCGTTATGAATGACGCAATGTCCTCATCAGAACCGGAAAGCATCAAAACATCGCCTACCTCCACGCTTATGGTCCTGAACCTTCCAAATATCTTTTTCCCATAGGCCGAGATCCCCACAACCGATATGTTATATCTTCCCGCTTCCCTGATCTGACTCAGTTGCTGGCCAACCAGGCGCGATTCCGGCATGACAAAGACCTCCCTTATTGAGAGATTTTCAGAGGCTGTATTTGGAATTGTCATCTTGAGACCTTTAATGCCCGATAATGTTGTCAGGGATTCTGGTTTAAGCCTTACCAGAAGCACATCTCCACCGAATATTGTCCGTTGCCTCCAGCTTATTCTTCCGGGATATATTGCCACAACCCTGATGCCATAGGTCTTCTCGAAGTCATCTATGGATTTACCTATGACCTCGCTTTCCTTCTGAACCTGAACCTCAGTAAGATATTCGCCCGTCTTGAATTCATCTATGCTTGTAATTTTCTTCGTTCTGTTTGGGAGAAGAAATGATATGAGTATTGCAACGGGAATACCTGCCATGACTATGAAAATACCGGGATTAGAAAACTGGAAAAAACTCAGAAACTGGCCGGTTTTGGAGTACCACAGATCATAAAGCACAACATTTGATGATGTACTTGCAACCGTGTACCTGCCGCCAAGAACTGCGATATAAGCAAACGGTATGAGATACTTAGAAGGTGATTTCTTAAGCTTATCTGAGAGATAATAACTGAGGGGCACCATCATCAATGTTAAGGCCACGTCGCTAAGGAATCCGGAAAATAAACCGACCATGAGAAACAGGACAAAGAGGAGTATATATTCATTCTTTATCTTCTTTGAAACAACCTCCGCAAATTTGTCGATAATTCCGGAATCTGAGACTGTTTTGCTCACAATCATCACGATGCCCAGAAGAAGAACCGGTAAGCTCCCTATTTCTGCAGTTACAGTCGAGAGTTTCGTTATTCCAAATACCATCAGGACAAAGACTGAACCTATACCTATGAGATCGTATCTTACCCTGTTTGATATCAGAAGTACTATTGAGATAACAAAGACTGTGAGTACCACTGTTAGGTTGAAAGACAGCATCGGAAATTCCTAAGTAAAACCCAGGTAAACTATTAAGACTATTGGAAGTTCATATAATTTTAATTGGACACAAATTGCCTCAGCCGCAGCAGTGTATAAAGCCTGCCACACGGCTTCTCCCGATTCTGGACGCCCCCTAACTTCATGCTCATATTATGCTATACTTAAAAAATGTATAAAAGAGGGTGTTGCTGGAGATTAATCCATTTCCCTGGTAGAAACCTTTGTCTCCTTCCTTTTCTTAATTCCACTCTCGATGGTCTCAAACTGGCCTTTGAATTTTTCCAGAACTCTTGGAAGGGAAGTGTATTCCATATCCTCCTCTGGAAGTCTGTGTGGCTCAAATGGACCCATGCGCCTCAGGTAATCAACAACGTCTACTGCAGTTCTCCTTGCTCCATCGAATGCTGGATCGTCAAACATGTCAACAGGACCTGAAAGCTTTCCATTCTTAAGGACAAAACCCAGGGAGACAACCCTTGGTGGGCCATCAAATCTGGTCATCTTTGCATACTTCATGCCAACTGGCATAAGAGGACCATTGAAAGAGCCCCTCATCCATCCGGAAACTAGATATGGGTGCGAGAAAGCTTCGAGAGATTCGCCTGAAGCGGGAAGACCCGATTGTATCCTCACTATGCCTGCCGGATCATCCTTACCCACGTACTCCCCTGCTATGAAAGATAACTTGTCCGTTGTTATCACTGCAACATTTTCATCCGGCAACTTTTCGTGATTCGGCTTGGTGAAAACTCTCTTGATAACATATCTCCCCTTGGAACCTATCATTCCAAGAATATCGTACATATGTTCCGGGGCGGAAAGAAAAATCCGTTTTGCTTCAATAATATCCCATATTTCAAAGGTGAATCCGTCATGCATGTTGTTGTCAATTACAAGACCTGGCGTATTGAACGGATCAGCGAACATTTTGAAAATAGGGTAATTAAATGCTCCTGGCTCGGTTTTATCCATCATGTACACAATAAATGGCTCAGATGTTCTTGGTGTAATTTCCATTTCCGCAATCCCGGGACCCATTCCCTTGATGTTGCCAGAAAATGAATCTTTAAGGAGATCCTGCCCTGCGCCATACAGCCCATAATTCTTTGCAACGACAGTCCCGGCCTTGAAGGCATTCCAGGCGAGCTCATGCACCTCAGGATTGTCTATTCCACCATTGTGTATCATGGTTATCTGTATATCGTCGCCAACATGGGATATGTAAAAATCACTCAAAAGGGAGGCTCCCTTTTCCTTCACATAATTCTCAACTTCCTTGACGACCGGCTCAAAAACTGTGGTGTGCCCCGGTAAGCTTCCTATGTCTGCTTTTATGTGCGATATTGTTACTTTCATGTTACTATAAGCCGAAAGTCACTATTTTAATATTTTGATAGAGCGAAAATGACATCGTCATTCGTTAAAAATTATACAATACTACATCGGCATTATTTGCGATACAATTGACAAGACTAAATAGATCAGTTTCAATTGGGTTGTTAAATGATCAACTGGCTCTACATAGTGTTTCTTCTGGTTATTCTATGGACAATGGCAATAATGTATCTTGCCCCCAGAATAAGCAGATCCAAACACTTCGGCCTTCTGGGTCCTGCCCTCATGGTAAAGTCCACAAAAAACAGGAATATCATCGACCGGATCGCAAAGAGGTTTCCCGGCATATTGTTTGGAAAAATTTCCGTAGTTCTAGTCATTATTAGTTCAATATTCGCAGTTATACTCCTGGTCTATGGGTCAATTCTCTCTCTCAGCATTAAACCCTCTAACGCCCCATCACTCAGCCTGCTAATCGGGTTGCCAGGTATTAATCCGGCCATACCAATTTCATACGGTGTCGTTACAATTATAGCTGCCGTGGCAATCCATGAAATATTCCACGGCGTGGTTGCAAGAAGGCAGGGGATAAAGCTCAGTTCAGTTGGTGCACTGTTTTTTATCATACCACTTGGGGCATTTGTAGAACCTGACGAGAAAGAAATAACGTCTGCAGACCCCGTGATCAGGAGGAGAGTGATAGCTGCAGGACCTGGAATTAACATAGTCATAGCAATTATTTCCCTGATCATTGTTGCTTTCCTGCTGTTCCCTGCCGTTACTCCAACACACCAGGGGCTGTACGTTGAATCAACCACCGGCGGGTCGGCTGCCGCTGCCTTTATTCCAACTGGCACTGAATTGATATCCTATGGTAACAGCACTGTCAATTATTCCGGAAACGCACTTCTGAACATGACTATGGATTCCGTGCTGATCCCTGGCCATAATTATACTGCAGAAATTAGCAAGGGTGGTACCTTATCCAAAGTTTCTGTTCCAGCAGGAATTGTTATTGCATCCGTTATTGAGGGGCTTCCTGCATACAATGCCTCGGTTCCTGTGGGTTCCATAATTCTTTCAGTAGATGGAAATGTGGCATACAACGATTCTGTCCTATCCAGTTACCTTGATGGTGTTGCACCGGGAAGTAACGTGAATATGAGTGTGGATGTATATAACACCACCACCCATACCTATACGATTAAAACCTATGCAATCACAACAACTTCCCTCTATTACTACTACAGCAAATACGATCCTTCTTCCAACTCGCAATCATACATGAACAAGAGTTTTGTGGGTATTACCCTGGGCTATCTGGGGATTGGCGGGCTGACGCTTTCAGGAATGCAGGCCATTCTGTCGGGAAGCCAGGTATTTACGGTACCATGGAACGGGATACTTGAATTCATAGCCCTACCATTTGCTTATCTTTATCCTGTTCCAAGTTCTCTTGCATCCCTCTTCACCACACCTTTCAGTCCTCTTGTCTTCTGGGGCGTTGTCAATGTGTTTTACTGGCTTTTCTGGTGGGACCTTCTGCTTGCCATAACAAATGCGCTTCCGCTTTTTGTCTTTGATGGCGGGCAGTTCTTCAGGGATACGCTTTACATTGCCGGTAAAAAGGAAAGGCTGAAGTTTCTGCGGAGTGACGCAAACGTGAGGAAGATAACGACCTTTGTGGGATTTCTAGTGCTATTTCTCTTCCTATGGGAAATCATAGTGCCAAGAATAGTATGAGTACCTTATTATACTCAATAACAATTTAAGCCAGCATTAGCAATTGCTAAGTACACGGTTTGATAAATATGGCATTTCCAGAAGCTGTTGAAAGAAGATTAAACAAGAAGATCTGCATGAGATGTGACGCAAGGAATTCACCCAATGCCACAAGGTGCAGAAAGTGCGGTTATACCGGCCTCAGGATGAAGGCTAAGGAGAGAAGGGGAGGACAGTAAACGTCTTCCGTGGCTGCAAGAAAGGTAGCCATAATCAGAATGGAAGGGACAAACAATGAATATGAAGCCTTCCAGTCATTCAGCAGAGTAGGCCTGGAACCACATTATATTCACGTTAATGAGCTCAAGAGAAAATCAGTGAGCCTTGAGGATTTTTCTGCTATTTTTCTTCCCGGTGGTTTCTCTGCGGGTGACTACATAAGGGCTGGAGTGATATTTGCACGAAGGCTTGAGGATGCGGCTCTGAGAGATATTTCAGGATTTGTTGATGACGGTAAGCCAGTAATAGGAATATGTAATGGTTTCCAGGTACTGACTGAGATGGGATTCCTGCCTGGATGGTCTCAGGGGCAGTCCAGGGAGATAGTGCTTGCCCCAAATGATTCCAACAGATACGAATGCAGGTATACCTATATACGGGTTGAAACCCGTAATCCCATTTTGGCTTCCTCCCTTGAAGTTGGCTCACATCATCTTATTCCGGTTGCCCATGCTGAAGGTAAAATCAGGATAATGGAACCGGAAAGAAATCTTGCGAAACTGGAGGAAAACGGACAGATTCTATTCAGGTACTCAACTGCGGATGGAACCCTGGACGGATACCCGTGGAATCCAAATGGCTCCGTATCTTCAGTGGCTGCAATTTCCAATAGCCAGGGGAATGTTATTGGAATGATGCCGCATCCTGAGAGACTTTTTTATTACTACAGAAAAGTGGATCAGGAAACCTATGGAAATTCGGCAGTTGGACAGAAATTCTTCACTGCAGTCAGGGATTACATTATGAGGAATGACTGCTGACCAGCGAAGAGAGAAAAACCCTGACTTTATTGTGAAATTGCTCCAGAGTGCCATCATTGACTATCATATGATCAGCAAGTGAAATTGTGCGTCCTATACCCCACGTGAGCTCTCTTCCATCCCTCATCTCCAGTTCATTTTCGCTTCTGACATCATCAATTCTATTTCTTTTCAATATTCTGTTCAAACGCTCCTGCCTATTAGCGTAAATTGCAACAACTATCACGGAATCGTAATGCCTTTTAAAAAATTCAAGCTCTTCTATATTCCTGAGCCCGTCAACAATTGTCTTCTCTGGATCGTTAATACGTTCAGCTGTCCTCTTAGCCCATATATCCATTCCGTGCGACTTCCTCTCGGCACTGGCAAACTGGCCTATCTCGCTGTCTATCATGGGTACCCCTGCCTCCTTGGCATATTCCTTTACAGTCTCGCCCATGTGAACATCAGAATAACCCAGCTCTCTTGCAACCTTTACGAATTCGTCCTTTCCCGAACCCGGCATTCCGGTCAAAATTATCATTGAAAATGCTCCACTTATAACGAGGATTTATCCGAAGAGAAACCCCATGCCATCCTCGGCCCTTGAGTCTTCTTCCTTGATCTGCTTTATTACGTCTTCTTCTGTTTTAGCTGCCATTCTCTGCAGAAACTTTCCGAAGAGTTGCTCAAGTCTCTTCCTGCCATCATCCGATCCCTCGTAATATACAATAAGATCGGAAGCATTTTGAATGTAGTTGGCGGCTTCTTTCAGGTTAAGTGTCTGCCTTCCAAGAATATCATCGGAAGCGATCTGATCAAATACGTTTTTATTGGCCTTTTGCAGAATGTAAAGTGCAATCATTTCAAACCCATATTAAACAGTACAATAAATGAATTTGCAGGATATCGCTGTGTGTTATCTTGATTGAAAATGTTGGCGGGAAATCAAGTAAAGGCACGGTGAAATGTTCATGAAATACTCCACAGAGCAGGATTCATAAATTCACCAAACGGGAAAATGTCATCCAAAAGAGTTAGTTTGAACTTTTCAAATCGTCCGGATCCCATTTAAATGCCCACATGCCTGACATCTGATTCCCGCAAGCGGGATTTGGATTCTTGAACCACATTGAACCCATAAGTTCGGTAAGGAATTTTTTTCAGAGCCTGAATCCAAAAGTGTGAAAATGTCCTGAAACTTAAAAGGAACAGAATTCACGCCCAGTGCACCGTTCATGAAACAATCAGTATTATGCATTCTAACAAATATATTACAGGTTCGCCAGATAAAATATTTTAATTCGTTTATAATCTCCTTCCGAAAGGCGAAAGTCCAATGGATTTAAATGTAGCAATTGGAGGCCCCCAGGGTGGAGGTATAGATACTTCATCCAACATGATCAACAGGGCCTTTGCGGAAGCTGGTTATAATGTATTTGGCGTAAGGGAGTACCACTCAAACATAAAGGGAAGGCACAGTTACAACCATCTCAGGGTGAAGGAAGATCGCCCAAGATCTCTTAAGTATCCCGTGGATATCATCGTAGCTCTTGATGCCGACACTATTTTTGAGCATTTAGAGGATGTTGGACCCGGTACCAAGATAATTTATGACCGGAGCTTCGAAAGCTCTGATCTTGCACAGGCCAGGATGATCATGCGTGACACAGCCAGAAGAATCAAGGAAACTCTGGACGCGGCAAAGTTCCCAAACACCGTTAAGGGTGCAGTAGATTACATGAAGAGCAGAGGGGGCATTCCCATGCCAATTCCATTTAACGATGTTGTGGCCTCTGCCAACGCTGAGGGTCCTGCTGCAAGATACTTCAACACGCTCGGTTCGGCTGTGACACTTTCAATAGCCGGGTTGGACCAAAAATTCACAGTAGAGGCAATAAAGCAGGTCTTTTCAAATAAAGAAAAAGTAGTGGCTGAAAACGTAAGGGTCGTGGAAGCCGCATACAGATATGCCAATGAGAATGGTTTGGCAGGTAAGCCTCTCAAGACTTTGCAGAAGAAGCAGAGATTCCTCATAACAGGGAATGACGGGTCCGCCATAGGCAAACTGATGGGCGGCCTGAGATTGCAGACCTATTATCCAATAACTCCAGCAAGTGATGAGAGCACCATACTGGAGGAGCATGAGGAGTACTCATTCGTAGAAGCTGAGAAAAACAGGCTGAAAAGAGGCGGAGTCGTTGTTGTTCAGACTGAGGATGAAATATCAGCTGTTACCATGGCCCAGGGCGCAGCATTAACAGGTGCAAGAACCTCCACAGCAACCAGCGGCCCAGGCTTTTCACTGATGGCTGAAGGCATAGGCTTTGCTGGAATGGACGAAGTTCCCCTTGTGGTTACGCTTTACCAGAGAGGCGGGCCCAGTACCGGACTTCCTACAAGAAATGGCCAGTCTGACCTTCTGTTTGCACTGAACACAGGCCACGGAGAATTTCCGAGAATCGTCATCTCATCCGGAGACGTTGAAGAGTGCATTTACGATGCAATGAAGGCCCTCAATTATGCACAGAGATACCAGTTGCCCGTATTACACCTCATTGACAAGAATCTCGCAAACTCAACAGATATGGTTCCTGACATTGACCTCAAGAGGGTTCAGGTACCCCAGACACTCAAGACTGTCCCATCACAGGATTTCCACAGGTACAGTCTCAAGACTGAAACCGGAATATCAGAAATGGGAATTCTGGGAAAGGACATATTCTGGATGACTGGCGATGAACACGATGAACTCGGTCATGTAACTGAGGATACGGAAATGAGGGATTCCCAGATGAGGAAGAGATTCAAGAAACTGGAAACAGCACTTCAGGAAATCCCAGCAAATGACCAGGCTGTGCTCTACGGTCCGGACAAGGCAGATATAACATTCGTCACGTGGGGCAGCCAGAAGGGCCCCATCCTGGATGTAATGGAGGACCTGAAGCAGGAAGGAATCAGCGCCAACCTGCTTTATCTGAAGATGTTCATGCCGTTTCCGTCTGAATTTGTGAAGAAAGTACTGGAGAAGGCCAAGCTTGTAATAGACGTGGAGAGCAACATGCTGGCACAGGCTGCAATGGTAATAAAACTGAATACCGGAATCAGCATTGAGAAATCAATTCTAAAGTACAACGGCAGGCATATGACTGAGGATGAGATACTGAAAGCTGCTAAGGATATCTATTCCGGCAAGAGCAAAAATGAAATAGAGGTGTTACAGAATGGCGCATAATTTTAAGAACGACGTAACTGTGGATTGGTGCCCTGGTTGTGGGGACTTCGGAATACTCACATCAATTTCCCAGGCACTGTCTGAACTGAACTTGAATGGAAATGATGTTGTTGCCATATCAGGTATAGGATGTTCCGGAAAGACCCCACATTACCTGAACATGGGTGGAGTCCATACGCTTCATGGCAGATCAATACCATTTGCCACTGGAGTTAAACTGGCCAACCCCAACCTGAAGGTAATAGTGCCCAGCGGTGATGGAGACATGCTGGGAATCGGAGCTGGCCATTTCGTGGCTGAAGGGAGACGGAACACTGGGTTAACACTTATAATCTATGACAACGAGGTTTATGGTCTCACCAAAGGCCAGGCAGCGCCAACAATGCAGCTTGGTGAGCAGACCAAGAGCCTGGCAAGACCCAATGTATTCGGCAAGGTCAATCCGATCACACTGGCTCTTTCATCCGGCTATTCCTTTGTAGCAAGGGGATTCAGCTTTGACATGAAGCAGCTCAAGGAACTCATAAAGATGGCTGTGATGCATGACGGCTCTGCCGTTATTGATGTTCTTCAGCCATGCCCAACATACAACAATGTCAACACAATGGAATGGTACAGGCAGAGAGTTTACAAGCTGGAAGAGGAAGACAAGAGCTGGGATCCGGTCATCACTCCCGGGAACGAGAACACCGCAGAAGAGAAATTCCAGAAAGCATACACAAAGGGGATGGAGTGGGGAGACCGTATCCCAACAGGAGTTTTCTACGATAACAGGGCAGTGCCCAGCTTTACCAAGAGACTCAACGAGTTTGTACCGAATTACCTGGACTATCCGCCTTCCCAGCAGATAGTAACGGGAAAGGATGGCTACACGCCAGTGGACCCATACGGTACTTTCGCTGAAAAGTTGATCTGAACATCCTTACCCTTTTTTTTAAATTTTTAATTTTCTCCCTCAAATTCTGAATGAAAACATCTTTTCCACGCAACTTAACATGTACTTGATTTTTGGCCCAGTGAATATCACAGCATCACATGCAGCATGGCCGTGATTCCAAGCAACAGAAACAGTATCCCGAAGATTGCAAGTGCAGATATGCTGAATATTCTGACACCAAGTACAACCTCCCGTTCATATTTGAGAGAAGCCCTGTTTACAAGTTCAGACAGGAAAAATATCCAGATTACGATACCAACAAACAGGAATATGATGGTTATGATCCCGAACTTCTGCAGGACACTGAGCCCTGCAGTGAGCCACCAGGCTATCTGCATGGGGTTCACCAATCCGATGGTCAATCCGGCAAGATAACCTGATCCTGCCTTACCGGATTGTTGTGATGCATCGTCAGCAGCTGCTATCCTGAATGCGAGATAAAGGAAGAATATAGCCCCAAGTATGTAGATGTACCTGTCATAGGATTTAAGGTCCAGGACACTGCCAAATACAGTAATTATGATCATTAGAATGAAATCTGCAGTCATGGCACCGAACCCAACAGCCATGCCCCTGAAAACTGATTTCAGGGACCTCTGCACCAGAATGGCGGTTATGGGACCCGGCGGGCCAGCAAGAGATATCCCCAGAAGTATACCTATCCCCGCAAGCACCGGAAAATACAACATGAAAATTATGACCTTATGACAACACAATAATAAATAAATTCATGGACCATTGTGGCATGATGGCTGCATGCAGATAAAACCTGATTTCAAAGGCAAGGAAGAACTGCTTGAATACATGGAAGCTGACAGTGAAAACATAGAGAGGTCCTTTGCTGCAGCAGGTTCACTGCTTGACCATATTGATTCCAGGATTGGAGGGAAAAACTACTGGCAGCTTTCTTACACAGAGATGTGCTGGCTCTACGCAGCCATTGAAAATTTCAGGTCCAAGGTAACCGTTGAGACAGGGGTCGGACCCGGGAGTTCAAGCGCAGTTATACTTGAGGCTTCCAGGGATTTTTCTGGGCAGCTGTGGAGCTTTGACTTGGGAGAAAAATATGGGGAGGATGAACAGCGGCCCTTAGGATTCCTGGTTGAGGACAATCTCAGGGAAAGGTGGCATCTTATAATAGGAAATACCAAGAACACCCTTGAGCAGACCCTCTCTAAGATAGGCCTGATTGATATATTCTTCCATGATTCAGAGCACACATATGATCACGTTAAATTTGAGCTTTCCACTGCGCTGCCTCACCTGAAAAAGAGATTCATCATCATTGTGGACAATTATGACTGGACTGAAGCCCCGGTTGACTTTGCACGTGATCATGGCATGAAGCTGGTAAAAATCGCAGATGACATGTGCTTCATTTATCCCGGATGAGGTACGTTCACTGAACTTAAGCTGGCTGTGGGAGGTTTAAAACAGCAACTGAATCTGACGCCTTCATTCCCTGTCGGGCTCACCATCTGCGAAATCGGAGAGGGCGCGATCCATTGCATCAAGATTCATTCCCTTCTGTACGCCATCAAGATTCTCAAAGCGTGATTGCCTCGTGATTTTTGACCCCATGAAATGCGACAGATTCTCATCTTCCATGAGGTAGTGCTTGTACTGGTCCGGATCACCCATTACACGTATAAATCTGGTTCTTCCGTACCTTCCCATGCTTCTGGTGGTTGCTGACAGGAGCCCGAATTCCTCAAGCTCGGAAAGAATATCTCCTATCCTCCTGGATGTCAGGGGTATGAATCCCAGCTCTGTGCAGATGTTTCTGTAATTCTCGTATATCTCGCCGGTGATCATCAGTCTCTTGCTGAGCTCCTGCGTAACAACCGCGCTGAGAAGTACCATCTTTGACTGTAATGGGAGGCTTGTTATGGCAGCATGCACCACGTTCATCTCATACCTGTCCCTGGCTTCATACACTTCCCTGTCCGTGACCTTATCCCTGTTTTCCCTTATGGCAATTTCAATGGATATTCTCATGAGGTCCAGTGCCTTCCTTGCGTCTCCGTGCTCCTGAGCCCCTATTGCGGAACAGAGATTTACTGCTGATTCATCAACTGCGCCTTCCTTTACTATTCCTTCCAGCCTGAATGCGATTATATCCCTGAGCTGCTGTGCATTATATGATGAGAACATAATGCTCTCCTGGTTCATTCTGCTTCTGACCCTGGGGTCAAGCGTATCAAGAAAATTGGCATCATTGGTTATCCCTATTATTGATGCCCTGGACATGCGTGTGTCATCAAGGATCTTGAGGATCACATAAAGGGCGTCACTGCCGTTCTTCTGTATGAGTTTGTCCACTTCGTCAAGCACCAGGACGTAGAACGATTTCTGGGCATTCATTCTCGTGACCAGTTCTCCATAAATCCTGTCCATCGGCCATCCCATTGGCGGGATCTGGTCCTGGGTTCCCGTGGATATTGAGTTCACAATGGTAACAAGTATGGAGTATGGGGAATCGTAAATCTGGCAGTTGACGTAACACACATTGACCCTGTCTTCAGCGGCCTCCTTCAGCATTGATGTAACATATGAGGTCGTGGATGTCTTTCCTGTCCCGGTTTTCCCATAAAGCAGCATGTTGGATGGTTTCATATCCCGCATAATGCTGCTCAGAACCATCACCATGTGATCTATTTCTTTTTCCCTGTGGGGGAATGAATTGGGCATGAAGGACCCGCTCAGCTTCTCCAGATCGCCTTTGATAAGTGGTGATTCAGCCGAAAACTTAGAGAAGAGATTCATGGTAACTACCGGTAAGAATATCGAAGCCATAGGGAGTACTAAAACCTTTTTTGACCCACTCTGTAACTAGAAAGGTTACCACAAGATTAATCATCATGAAAAGGCATTACCGGAACTTTTTCCTTTGCCATAACCACCCCAACAAGATACATGGAGCCCAGAACCAGTGTTATTGGGGAGGATTCCATGGCACTCCTGTATGCCTCCACGGGATCGTGAATGATCTTCACCTCTGTGAAGATCGTCCGGCCTATCTCAGCAAGCTTTTCAGGCGGAACCGCACGCTCTGGTTCGTCCGGTATTGTGAATATAACCCTGCTGGAAATTTTCCTGGCAGCGTGCAGGAAGGAGTAGATATCCTTGTCGGAAAGCATCCCTATGACCAGGACTGGCTCCGGAAGATGAAATTCTAAAAATGCCTGTGCCAGGGCGTTTGCGGCTGGAGGATTGTGGGCGCAGTCCACCATCAGTATGGGGTCCCTTCTTATGATTTCCATCCTGCCGGGCCACCTTGTGGCAGCTATTGCTTTCTCAATCTGCCCTCTTGTGATGCGGAGATCATCCATCTGCTCAACTGCTAGAATGGCATTTGTGACGTTTTTCACCTGGAACTTTCCGGCCAGCGAGGTTGATATCCTGTATTCATTTTTACGCGTACCCAGGACAAACCGGCTTCCAGAAATGTCCGATTCAAGGTCAGATATGGTGGCTTCCTTCCATGAAAGTATAAGCGGAGAACCTCTCACCTGCGAGATCCTTCTTATGGTATCCACCACTTCCGGCTTTCCATCCCCCAGTATGACGGGTTTTCCCGGCTTTATGATACCGCCCTTCTCCATTGCAATTGAAGTGAGAGAGCATCCAAGTTTGTCTGCATGTTCAAAACCGATCTGGGTGATTACACTTACCTCAGGAGTAATTATGTTGGTGGAATCGAGACGTCCCCCCAGACCTACCTCAACCGAAGCATACTGTGCCTTTCTCTCGGCGAAGTACTTGAAAGCAAGCAGAGTTGTGACCTCAAAGAATGTGGGATTCCTTTTGGACTCTCCGAGCTCCAGGATAATTTTTCTGTAAGTCTCCACAAATTCCTCAAGATATGCATCCGGAATCAGTTCCCTATCAAATACAATCCTCTCATTGAAATTTACAAGATGTGGGGATGTGTACAATCCAGTGTGGTACTTCCGTCTCAGGATGTTGTAGACATAAGCTGAAGTGGAACCCTTGCCATTTGTTCCAGCCACATGTACACTTCGGAATTCATTTTGCGGTTCACCCAGCAGATTAGCAAATTCACTGGTGACAGAAAGATCGAGTTTGATGCCTTCCCTGGTAAGTCCGTAGAGGAATGTCAGGTTTTCGGAGTCCACGCTGGGCAATAGCTGCCCATCTAAAATAGTTATGTCAGGTTGCTGTTCTCTCCAACACTTATATTCTGGCATTCTCCTTCCCCTGGCACGGGATTGTCAACCAGCCAATTGTTGCGGTTCAATGAATCCATGCCTGAGGGCATGAGTGAGACCGGAAGCAAGCCCTTTCTGTCAGGGGGTAGTTGATTTCACCAGGCCCGTCATGCTCTTTCTTCATGTTCTTCAGGTCATTAATTATGTCAAAAGCAGACATGGATTTTCTACCCTCATGATATTCATGAATCCTCTTCTATAGGAAATGATTCGGGGCAAATCCTGCGGATCAGAAATGCTTCTCGGTGAGCACCCTCTGATTCCCAACTGGAAATACACTGCCCTGATGGTGTTAAACATTTATGTGATATTATCCAGGCAGACAGATTCATTTTTCCGTTGATGGAAGTCCATGTATCTCCATGCCAGTGCATTGAAATCTTACTTATTCCATCAAACTCTTAACAATATTATAAATATTTAAGAGCATTTAAGAGCCCATGGAAACCAGATTGGTTTATCTGGAAAATCAGTATCAGAAAGAATGTGATAGTACAGCATCATGGTTCGAGTTCACGGACCTTGTCATAGATCAGACGGTCTTCTATCCAACTTCGGATGGACAGCCCAACGACAGGGGGAAAGTAATTATTGACGGGAGGGAATACGTCATAGTCGATACATGGTCAGATGGTGACAATATTCACCTGATGTCGCATGACACTTTTCCTGACGACACCAAGGGAAAGAAAGTCCATCAGGTGCTTGACTGGGATGTAAGGTATATGCACATGCGATTCAGAACTGCCCTGAAAGTCATCAGCGGCCTTGCGTATAGCATGTTCGGTGCAACGACCAGGATAAATCAGACATATGATGATCAGGCATGGTTTGATTTTGAAAAAGACGAAATATCCAATGATGACGTTGTCAGCCTTTTCCAGGAAGTGAATAAAGTCCTTTCTGCGGACCGGGAGACATCATTCAGGTACATTCCAAGAGATGAATTCATAAAAGATGCTGACATGATGAAGATCTGCAAGGGAAGGGTACCGGACCTCCAGAACATCAGGATAATGGACCTTGAAGGTGTTCCGTCCCAGATGGAGTTTGGCACAAATGTTGCAAAAACCGGAGAAGTCGGAAAAGTGGATTACAAGACCACATTGATCAAGGGAAAGATTGGAAGAAGAATCAATATAACTCTTTCAATGGAATAATGGTGAAAAATGCCGGGAAATGGGGCTGGACTGGAGTCCAGAATAGTCCGATATTCAGGATACCTGCTCATAGCCATTGCCATAATCTCCTTCCTGATTGCCCTTCCTGATATCTTCATCACAAAACTCCCACTTTATGGACACCCGGCATCCAGTTTCTTTATATTTAACATAACTGCCACGGTTTATCTGGCCGCGGCCATAATAATTCCAACAGCCGTACTTGTCGGGCTGGCCATTTTCTCGCTATTCGACCAGAAGAAGAGGAATGTAAGATCGTTCAATGGCGACCGCGGCGATGCGTTTTACAGATATCTCCTGGTTTTTGTGTTCATCGAGATAATTGTTTCTGAGGTAATAGAATACGCAAACCCTGCCCTGTCTGAGGTATTTCCCTTTGATTCCGGGAATCCCTCTGTGGTTGCACTGGCCTATTCCTCACAGGTGCTGATGCAGAGCATTCTTTTCCAGCTTCTCCCACTGGCTGTGGCAATAGCAGTGCTCCTGTATGCCACTGGAAAACTCAACCTGAGAAACTTCATCTCAGCAACACCCGGAACCGGAGAGACTCTCCTGATATCTCTAGTTGTGGCTTTGATATTCTCAATTGTTTCTGGAGGGCCAGCCTTAGCCATATTCACGGATTTCCTTTCGCTTTTTGTACTGAACGCAATATTCCTGAAAAGCGGATTTCTGCGTGCTTTTCTTGCAAATTTTTCAATCTCAATGATCAATGTTACGGCCTCGGCGCTTATTTCGTCTTCTGTCGGTACAATAATACTTACGGTGCTGCTGATCTACTTCGGCTTCCTGGGGGCATATGTCTTCATGGGAATGGGACTCAAATATTCCGCCTCTGCAGTTGCATCCAGAAGCCGGGATAATGTCAACAGAGTCCCGAAAACCAGGAATGTACCTGAGACAGAGCTTTTCATAAGGTCCGCATGCCCCGATTGCGGCAACACCACATTTCACGTGAACCCTGACATGAGCCTCAAATGCACCAGGTGTGGAAAGGAGATCCCCAGGGATGCCATGGAAGTGCCAAATGTCAGGGTGGAACTAAGAAGGTCTTGAGAAAGAGAACGGCAGTTCCGCAGAGGATGACCAGTGAATGTTTCCACATAGTTTTATGTTTGTATGAATGCAAAAAGCTTGACTACATATGGCCTTTGGAAACTTATATGTGCCCGTCACTTTCAAATTTGAACCTTAGCATTGTTGGTACCTGAATCATAACTCGAGCATGCCTCAGCAAATGATATGTCATGAGTCGCCTGGAAGCCTTGACGTGTGGGAGAATTCCCTGAGGATCAGGTATGTACCATATGCAAGGGGCATTAAGAAAAGTGGAATTATTGTCCATATACCATAATACTGATAAAGAACATCCTCACCCAGAGAACCCACAATAAAGCCGAATCCGAACGTTGATTCGTAATAGAAGACCCCAGTCTTGGTGTCAGAGGTATTTGAAATATACGCCAGGATCTTTGACATGCTGATTGAAACCCCCAAGCCAGAAATGGCTGATACGGCAACTAGAATTGGGAGAGTGACCTTGAATGCAAGGAATAAAGCAGGAAACAGTAGCAGGGATGAAATTGCGCCATACTGCCATATCTTGAGATCGGGGACGAAGTTGA
The DNA here is from genome assembly GCA_002498845.1 of Thermoplasmatales archaeon UBA509. Taxonomy (GTDB): domain Archaea; phylum Thermoplasmatota; class Thermoplasmata; order Thermoplasmatales; family Thermoplasmataceae; genus UBA509. Next base: position 19,504 of record DAJC01000034.1, read on the forward strand.
GCACAACAAACCCAACTGCAACCACCGCCCCGTATGTTGCAGTCACTCCGCCTATGATGTAATATGGGAAACCGTTGGCCTTCAGCAGCGGTTCCACTACAAAATACAGGAAACCTGAAAATATGCCGGCATAGAACAGGGGAAATATGTAGCTTAACCTTGGAGATTCCCTGGATGCGGTCTCTTCCTTATATTTCATCCGTGGAGTTGTGACCATTGATATGGCAAAGGCTGCTGCAGCAATGAGAAATACATACTTGAACCCGTAAAGGTCAATGATAACCCCCATAATGGCAGGTGATGTTGCATTGGGAATACCCCATGCAATGGAATACTTTTCCGCATTTCTGGATCCCTGAAGAGAGCCCAGTGCAATTTCGCTGGATATCCACCACGGAGCCTGAAAAAAGCTTGCGATTATGGCTATGGGAAGAAAGTACGATCTATATCCAAAGAGGAGGGCCACAGACATGGCCAGGAGTATGGCCAGAGGCACACTGACGCCGGCCCTCATCAGCCTTGATCCTGCCCTGCGATATATGTAAGCAACAACAGGAAATGGCAGGGAGCTTGCCAGCCCTATGATGCCTATGAAACTATAGGAGAATCCCAGGCGTTCAGCTATGAGGGGAAAGGTGAAGCTGAGCCCAAGCCAGCCAGTTCCAAATGCAAAACTGCTTGCAATCAGCCTTGCTGAATCACCGGTGAGACCGTTCCGTGACACACAGCGGTATGGCAGACCGGGCTATAATCCTGATGCTCATTGAATTTTATCTATCTTAATTCCATCATCCTCATAGAATGCAATTATGTCATCAGCCTTCAAGCCGAGACGTTCCACAATCTTCCTTGGCAGAGTTATCCTGAAGGACGAGCCCCTTGAAGATATATGCGCAACCTCCAGAAGTTTCTTTTTATCCATGAATTGGTATTGTGGCAAGAGATATAATTATTGTATCGATACTAACAGCGGGCTGCGGCTGACCATTGCGATCATGAGGCGAGTTGGCAGGCACTAAAAACTGTGCACAGGAAACGCTGAGTTTTTATATCCTGAAAAGCTTCTGGTTAGAACTTCAATGGTAACTAAACCTGCCAGAATGTATAGCAAAATTACAGGGCCAGCCTACACGAGGAGAGAGTTTATGGGCGGCGTTCCTTACCCGAAAATCACAAACTTTGTTCAGGGAAACCAGAAAAAGGACTTTGAAATAGAGTTCAGGCTCATAGCCAAGGAATCATGCCAGATCAGGCATATAGCACTTGAGGCAGCAAGGGTATCTGTTAACAGAAAAATGCTTGAAGGATCAAGCCCAGACAGCTACTTCCTGCAGATAAGGCCATATCCCCACCAGGTAATCAGGGAACATAAGATGGCAACAGGAGCAGGCGCAGACAGAATATCAAGTGGAATGAGAGCTGCCTTTGGCAGACCTGTGGGCACAGCTGCCCGTGTACATACGGATGATATCATAATGGTCGGTCGCACATCCCCGGACAAAGCCAGAAAAATGAGGGACGCGCTTCATAAGGCCTCCATGAAACTTCCTACACCCTGCCGCATAGAAATCTCAAAGGGCAAGGACCTGGCAGGAAAACTTGGTCTTTAGTTTCTGATGGAAAGGGAAAAATCCCTAAAAATTTTTGAATCTCTCTTTACTGAAACAGATTTATCAGGATCCCGCCTGGATACTCATGGGTGGGACAGCAGGGTTTTGTTCCTGCAGAATGGTACTGTAATTAAGATTCCACTTGCAAACGGCTATGAGAAACTTGAAAGGGAATATTGTGTGCTGAAGTCAGTCAAGCCCCTTCTTGGTGATCTAGTTCCTGACAGGATCGCACTGGTTATGAAGAAATTCAGAGGTGAAACATTGGAGTTCCTTTCCTACAACGCCATAGAGGGTATCACCCTTGATGATGCAGCTCCGCTATCAAGGGACATGGAAACTTCAATATGGGTGCAGATGACGCGCATACTGCCAGCAATCCATCATCATATGCCGCCCGGTCTCAGCAAATGTGGAATTCCCCTATTGGACGGCCCGGGGTGGCGAGACTTCTATGCGGGATTTCTTCGGGATCTGAGAATAACGGTTTTCCCGGCCCTGGATGGCCATCTTTCAAGTTATCTGGAGGACCAGATCAGAACCTTCGTTGAAAATGATTCAAATTTCGAATTCCGGCCTGCCCTCATTCATGGTGACATTGATCCCAGGAATCTCATATGGGACACACATTCACTCAGGATATCAGGGATAATAGACTGGGGGGACAGCATGATTGGGGATCCGGCCTTTGATTATGCCTCCATGCTATTCAATGAAAGGGTTGGCCTGCAGCTCATCAGGAACCAGAGAGAACTTGCAGGTCCTGGTCCCATCAGGAGAATTGAATTCTATCACAGGATGGTGCCTGTATACTGGATCATGTATGGTCTCAGGAACAGGAGGGAGAAGCTTGTCCGTGACGGCATAAGAGAACTTGAAAATAGGATTGGATTCAAGATTGCAATCCTCTGAATCCAGGTCCGTGCATGGATCAGAATAGAGACTGCATGCTTTCTCTGGAACCGATGAAGTCCTGAATAAGCTTGGCCGCAAGCATTGACGTGTTCCCATTATCATACACTGGCGTCATTTCTACCACGTCGAAACCTATGATCCTCTTGGCGAAGTGAGTGATGAGGGATCTCACCTCAACAGCACTTATGCCGTATGGTTCCGGTGTTCCCACGCCTGGCGCTTCAGATGGGTCTATACCATCCATGTCTATGGAAAAGTATATTCTTGCAGGATTTCTTGATTCAATTTCCTGAATTACAGACATGATACCTTTCGTTCTGACTTCATTTGCCGTAAAAAACCTGACCTTTGACCATTCCTCCGATCTGTATTCCTCCATTGATACAGATCTAGTGCCTATTGAGAATATCTTTCCAGCCCCAAGGATTTCCAGGGCCCTTCTGGTGACGCAGGCATGGTTCAGCCTGTTTCCCATGTATTCATCCCTGAAATCTGAGTGGGCATCTATTATGATCATCACTGTATCCTTTGGAATGTTCCTGACGGCACCAACAGTTACCGAGTGCTCACCTCCAAGCATTACCGGTACCTTGCCAGATCTCATCATTGTACCCGTGACACTTTCAACGGTGTCAACCACTTCCGATACGTCCTCGCCTACCTGCAAATTACCCATGTCGCAGATGCCTGCAGACAGGAAATCTACACCGTATGAAAACTCGAAGGATTCAAGATTATCATAGGCAAGCCTTATTGTATCAGGAGCGAGCCTCGATCCCCGTCTGAAGCTGGATGTACCATCAAATGGCACCCCGAAGACCACATAACGGGCCTCTGTGTAAGGTGACACAGCATCGGCGATTTTCCTGTGTGAAAACAGATCTTTCAGTTCTGGAACATTATCTTCCTGACGCCCATTGTCTCCCAATAGGATACCTCCGTTCCGGGTTTTACCCGTTCGATTTCCGTGGGATCAAGCTGAACAACAAATGTCTCAAAGGTCTCAGAGTCCATCAGTTGAGCCTCATTGTTCGCAATGGACAGAACCTGGGCGTTCTTCTTCTCAATTATTGGTACCTTGACCTTATGCTTGACGGGGTAAACTACGCTTCTCTTCTGTCCGTCAAACACTCCTATGGCCACAATCCTTCCCTTTGCTTCACCATGCTTCCCCGGTTTGGACATTGTGATGTCAACTATCTTGCACGGTACATCGTCTACAAGCATGTATCTTCCTACCTTAAGTTCTCTAACTTCGGCTTCCTGCCAGCTCATGTGATTCTTTTCGTAATGGTCTCTCTCTTTATATATTTTCTATTGCGGGATACGCATAATAAATGGGAAAATCAGTTGTAATCTTCAAAGGGCAAATCCTCATATTCAGGCCGCAGTAGTGACCCATCCCTTTTCAGGAATACCCCATTCACCATTACATCACTGACACATGATGTATCGGCAGAATACACAATATTTGAAACGGCATTGCTGATTGTGGTGGGAGCCATCCTTGGATTCCTTGTGTCCATCAGAACTATGTCTGCCAGCATTCCTGGCGCTATGGCCCCTATATCCTTCCTCTTCAGTGAGGCAGCAGCGTTCACGGTGGCCATGTCCAGCAGCATCTGGGCATTTGTTAATGCAGGATTCCACCGATCATTCTTGACCCATATGGAGCCGAATTTCATTGAGGAGATCACATCCTGGGAATTGTTTGAAGCGGTGCTGTCCGACCCAATGGAGACAGTAACACCATTGTTCAGGTATTCAGGTATGGGCGCAATTCCTCCCACGCCAAGTTTTGCGTTGCTGACAGGATTCCATGAGACGCTGGCTGATGCCTTAGAAAGCAGTCTGACTTCATTGAGTGTTGCCCAGACTGAATGAGCAGCAATGAACCTGGGGCCAAGGAAGCCGATTTTTGAAAGATGCTCTATTGGCCTTTCGCCTTTGGAAGCTTTTACAAAATTGTAAACCTCTTGGCGGGTCTCAGCAAGGTGTCCATGTATTATGGTATCCTCCCTGTCTGCCACATCCAGGGCAGAGAGATAGGTCTCGTCGCCTGCCACATATATTCCCTGAACACCTATGGCTGGAGTCACCAGATCACGTCCCCTGAATTCACTTATGAAATGCTGTGCATTCTTCACGGGATTCCCCCTCTGTGTGGTCTTATCCTCATCCAGGGTATTCCAGGCCAGGAACCCGCGGATACCTGCTTTTTCAACTGCTCTTACAATCACGTCCTCAGAGTAATAGAGATCCAGGAATGACGTTACGCCAGAATGCACCATTTCCCTGATTCCAAGAAGTGCAGAGTTGTAAAGTCCTTTCTCAGTCCTTTCGCCATCAAGCTTGAATGTTCTTTCAAGGAAACTGGACAGGGGCACGTCATCAATCTGCCCCCTCAGGTGCGTCATTGCCACATGGCAGTGTGTGTTGATCATCCCCGGCATGGCTATTCTGCCTGTTCCATCAATGATTTCGTCTGCCCCCTTCTCTTCCGGTCCGGTGTAGGTGATCCTGTTTCCCTCAATCAGTATATTTCCCATAAAGACTGACCTGTTGATGTCCTGTGAAACGATAATTGCGTTGCGAATCAGCATGCTCTTCATGTGGGTGATATTTCAATTGCAGTAATAAAATGACCTCAGGCCTTATTTGATCCGAAAACCCGTAGAGTCATCTGAAATATGGAAACCATGAAGAATGTATGGCGTTGAGCCCATGAGAAATTCAGAAACTCGATGCCATGCCTTTGCCATTACTTACACAGGATAAGAATCATTTCGCCCTCTGGAACATTCACTGGCAGGAAACTAGGTAAATTTCTGTTAAGAATACATCCGTTTACACCGGTTCCAAATGCGGGAAGCCGCATGATGCGCACGTCTGCGTGCCATAAAACCGGGGATTCTACCACTTGTCTGTCCTGGGAAGCTTGCCAAGCTTCTTCATCTTTCTTTCTGGCGAACTTCTTACAACATATATTGCTGTAATGAAGACTGCAATGGCCACAGCAAGTATCTGGAAACCCATGGATGATACCATCTGATCCACAGCAAAGACAATGAACGCAATGATTCCTCCCAGAACTGCTGCTGCACCAATTCCACCGAGAGCTTCCGATCTGAACTGCTTCTCCTGCACAAAGACGAAGTACGATATTATGGCTACCAGCGATATGATCAGGGCGACCATCATAACGGGATTTACAGGAAAAGAATATTCCTGCAGAGGAGGAGGGAATCTCTGTCCATCTATGTTTGTGGACCCCGTAAAGATCAGCGCAATCCACGAAACAAACTGCATCTCATATGCCTGCGTGTAGGCTGCAGCGTATGAGTATGAATACCTGGCCATGAGGTATAACACAAAAACCTGATCCAGGAGCGGAAGCAGGGAAAGGACCAGATACGATATGGAACGCTGTATGGTGCCTGACTTTATGCCGCCAATTGTTGCAGTTACGCTGATTACCATGCTGAAGGTGATGAATGTGCGGAGAGTGAATGGTATTACAAGATGGGATAGCAGCCTACTTGATTGTATGTAGGAACTGAAACCAGAAAAGAGGTTAGGACTCCCACTATTTCCAACCTCCACGCCAAGGGAGATCAGGATCAACATCAGAATGATGAGTATTACAACCGGATTCACATATGACCTGAACCTTGATGGTACGAATATTGACATTACCGGCACCAGGGAAAGTACTATGAAGGGCGCCAGGTAAACGTCACCGAGGAGATGGGGAATCACATAGATGATCAGCACTATGGATGGGAGCATTATCATTCCGTTTATGACCGTCCTGACTGTCAAATCCTTCATGTTTATCCTCCAAGATTCAGTGTGCGAGCATAACCATATTCAGCCATAAGCCTGAGCAGAAGGTCCCTTTCCCTGGCTGTTGCGGTCTTTATGCCTATTCCATTGAAGAAGTGCGAGACGGCTTTGATATATCGCCTCTGCTTGTTGGCCGTACTGATCATTAGCTTGCGGAAAACCTCGTCCTCACGCTTATCCACAAAATCATACCCGTCAACAAGGAACAGGTACGTTGGCCTCCCGGTCTGGTAATCCCTTGGCGAGTGTGGATGAAAGTTTTCAGGGAATGACATGGCGGATATGATGAACACAACTGCATTCTTCTTGATTCGCTTCCTGATTTTCTCCACAGCAGCCTCAATGGAAAAGTCACCGGAAGGGCGTATCTCTGCCACAAGCTTTTCAAGCTTCTTGATGGGTTCCTCCGACTTCTGGGCAGGAATGAAGTGATCGAGGCTGGATGATATTACCTGGAAGCCCACACCATCACGATTCTTTATGATTGAATAAGATGCATTTAGGACGCTTGTCACAACTGTGTCGTACATTCTCCTTGTTGCAGTCCCCTGATTCATTCCGCTGCTGTAATCCATGACAAAGTAAACATCGATCTGCCGCTCTTCCTCCATCTGCTTGATGAAGAGATCTTCATAATCACCGCCATTGTACCTGTTCCACACTATATATCGGAAATCGTCAGATTCAACATATTGCCTCACACCATAGAAATCGTATCCCTGCCCGGATTTCCTGGAATAGTGCATGCCTGCAGTGAAAAGGAAATTGCTGAGCCTCTCGCTGCGTTGCGTGTAGATATCTGAAAGGGCAGGGCCTATCTTCACCTCATCTATCTTCTCCAGAATGGATCGGGTGATGCATATCTTCATGGGGTCCTGCACGTAGGTTATGAGGGGACCGATTTTGTATTTCCCAATGGCTATGGATTCTATGGAGTATGCCTTTTCAACAGTCTGCCCAGGAGACAGGGCAATTTCACCCTCGAAATCTCCTTCTGTCCTGAACACATCCGAAAGAGTGTCGTAATAGTGAAAGGTTATTGTCCTGGATGTGGGATTGGTGAACCTTACCCTTATTTCCTTGGGCTGGTGTTTCCTGCCATGATCGTCCTTCAGGAACCTTTCGATTCTTATCCTGAACAGATCTGTTGCCGTCCCCTTGTTGAAGAGTATAATGTCCGCAGCTATGACGAAGAACAGTACAAGGGAGAATATTATGAAGTACCTGTATCCGAAGAACAGGGCCTCAAGTACCGCACTTGTGACCGCTGAGATCAGAGCATAGCCGGACTTCTTGATCATTTTGGCGTCGCTACCTGCGATATAACCCGGTCAATAACCCGGTTGACTGTGCTCATGGCATCTCCTCCATTTTCTAGCAGTGCTTCAGGCCGGAGCATTATCCTGTGGTTCAGAAGTTCGTGTGCCAGAAATCTGACGTCCTCGGGAATTACGTATTCCCGTCCGTTGAGCATTGCGTTTGCCTTTGCCGCCATAAGATACTTTGCAGTAGTCCTGGGGCTCGCGCCGACAAGTATAAGATCATTGGTTCTCGTTGTGCGGATAATGTCCACAATATATGTTATGATCTCATCGCTTGCATATATCTTTGAAACCTCTTTCCTGAGGGACAGGATCCTGTTGGAATCAATATCGTTCTGCACTTCCTCTTCCGGCAGGGAGAGTGATTTGAGTATGCCCATTTCCTCTTCCCTGGAGGGGTATGTCAGGATGTACCTGAAGAGAAACCTGTCCATCAGAGCTTCTGCCAGTGGGAATGTCCCCTCCTGCTCTATTGGATTCTGCGTGGCTATGACCAGGAACGGTTCCGGTAGATTGTAATCTTCACCCCCAACTGAGACCTTCTTTTCTTCCATTCCTTCCAGAAGGGCGGACTGCACCTTGGCCGGAGTCCTGTTAATTTCATCTGCAAGGAGCACGTTTGCAAATATGGGCCCCCTTCTGAACTCTATCTTCTTGGCTTCAAGGTTGAAGACCATGGTTCCAGTCACATCTGATGGAAGCATATCGGGCGTGAACTGGATCCTCTTGAAATCCATGCACAGGTTTCTGGAGAACTCGCTGGCAAGCATTGTCTTGGCCAGTCCTGGGACCCCCTCCAGAAGCACATGATTGTTGCTCAGGAGGGCAATGAACATGAACCGGACTATCTTCTCTGACCCTATTACACGTTTACCAATGGCAGTTTCTATTCTCCTTACTGTGTTCCTCAACTCCCCAACATCTACAAATTCAGTTTCAGTCATAATATACCTTCATCCTCCTGCTCAAATTCCACTATCTGATTCTTGGCTTTCCTGAGCCTGTTGTACAGGTTCAAAATCTCGTTGAATGTTTCCTTTCTCCCATCATTACCGCGCTGTTTCTTCTTTTTCCTGGTGGAATGCGACATGGCCTCGTACTTATTGAAGCGCTTCAACAGCACCCTGAAATATTCATCGTATTCCCTGAGGTGATGGAATTCCTTTTCCATGGGGTCTAAAAAATGGTGGAAATCGTCTGCAATGACCTTTTCAGATTCCACTGTAAAAAAGTCCCTCGGAATGATGAATTTTTCCTTTTTCTGTTCCAGGGTGGGCGGGCCGTCGATCCTTGTGCTTCTCCTCTTAACCTTTACCACTGCAGATGTGAGAAAAATGAGAACTACCGGTATTATGAAAGTCAGCAGAAAGAAAGGATTGTGCTCAACACTGTTGACGAAGCTCGTTAACAGCTGCGGTCCGATTGCGCTCAACCCTGAAGATGTCTGGCCTATCCCTGTCATAGATTTATACCCTTACGTCACTGTCCGAAAAATAGAGCTTCATGATATCCATGTAATTGTAAATCTCTGAAAAGCGGTTCATGAGATCATCGCCATCAAAACTTACTTCCTGCGCAAAACGTGCCGGTTCGTAGAAATTGAGATAGAATGTCAGAAGCTTCCTGAGTGCCTGAGCTCGATTCTTTGAATCATCCTCAGTGGTCACCACGTCATCAAATGCTTCCATAATGGTGAAGCTGTCCACATAGCCGTTCTCTGGAACCTTTATATTCATTGAGGAAAGTTCGTTTATGAAGAAATGCCTGCTGCCCTCTGAATCTGATAGCCTGGCGCCAAAATATCTTGAATAATCCTTCTTGGCAGCCTGGAAGGTGAGCTTTGCAGCACCTATGAGGTCGTTTTCTCCAATGAGCTTCCGTGCCTCCAGAGCAGGGGGGATGTCACCAACGGTCTTGACTTCCACCACAGTTTCCACGTTTTCCATTGTGGGACCCTTGAACCGTGATTTCTGTTTCTTTAATTTTTTCCCGCCATCCTTGACAACTTTTTTCGTTTCTACCGGGCCCTTTACCACCTTTCTTGGTTCCTTTGAAAATAAAGACATGTCATCACGCTCCTTTCAGTTCTGTTGAATAGTATCCAACCCACACATTTGCGTATTGAGAAATGGTTTTGTCATCACTGAACGTGTAGTGAGAGAAATCGATATATAATGTGCTGTTCCCTGTTTTTGAAATGGCGAAATAATTCGTAATGTTTATTGTACTGCCAGAAACCTGAAGGTTTGTGATGGGCGTCCCGTCTATGGATACGTTCACGGTTGAAGTTGTAGTTGCATTTTCCGTGATGTTTGTTACCAGTACTTTGGATGCCTGGTTCCAGGAATAATTTGCATAGAAGTTTTCACTTCCACTATTATATGTCCATTTTGTTGTGTTGAGTTCAATGGATCCTCCAGATACCTTGAAAGATTCTGTCCAGTTGTAAACAGTGCTGTTCAAGCTGAAAGAGGATTTATTCACATTCTGATTAGATATGTATGCCGCGAAACTGAAGTAAGCTGAATAAAGTGGGATGATTGTTTTCCCGGTTCCACCGGATAGTGATGAGGAATTAACCTGTGAGGTTGTGTTTGAAATCACATATTTCCAGCCAACTGGTGATTCCCATGTGATTTCCAGAACATATGGCTTCAGTATGGTGGTGTTTTCTATTGAGGACTGAAGGGTGATGTTCCAGTATTCTGGAACGTATGATCTGTCAATGTAAGACACATTATATTTTCCGGCGGGAAGATAGAATGTTGCAACGCTGTAATTCTGTCCCGTGGTGTTGGAGCTGTACGGAGACCTGGGGTATATGGGTAGAGCGTAGTTCCCGACTTTCATATATGCAAGTGGAACACCATCACCATTATAGTTCAGGGGGTTCGTGAGGTTAAACTTCATCTGGATCAGCGTCAGGTTTGTCATGTTGAATGTTGCAGACCCATTGGTCGTATTGATCAGTCTGGACTGTCCCCTGAACTGTATCATTTCAGGCAGAAACACATACTTCCCTGAGAACAACAGATGGACAGTTATGTTTCCACTGGCATCTGTTGTTCCCTTTGTAAGGAAATACGCACCATTTGCCTGGGCAAATACCTCAACAGGTACATTTGAAAGCACGTTGCCGGTGCTGTTCACAATGTGAAGAGTGAAATTTACCGGAGCATCAGAATAGCTTGCAGCTTGAGATGGCGAACTGGCATTGATTGCAGAAGTCACGTTTGCAGAACTGATTCCCGGCAGTCCAGTCCCATCAGATGTTGACCAGTATCCGAATCCCGGACCAATGTCAGCAGGTGTGAGATTCACCTTGGGAATGGTGGTGTTACCTGTAAGGTTGATCTCCACTGTCCTGTTCAAATAACCTGGTTTGGAGAAGTGGACATAATAAGTTCCACCAAGAAGTTTGCCGGAGAAATTCCCCGTTGAATTGCTAGAGAGATTGATCACGGGGGAAGATCCGGAGGAAACCCCTATTCCTATGCTGACTCCGGATACTCCATTTCCTGATAGTGGGTTTCCAACTGAACCGTTGACACTGAATATTCCGGATGAAGCGTTCACCTGGAATGTGCCTCCCTGATTCTGTGTTGAACTCATGTTGAAGGCGGGGAACCTGGAGGATTCTATCACAAGACGATAACTTCCGGTATAGCTGAAGTTAACCGAGAAATATCCTTCAGCATTGGTACTGAATTCATAATACGAATAGGTACCGTTAACTGAAGTGTAAGCGGTGAAATTAACATCAGCCAGTTTCTGTCCTGTCTGGTTGGATTGCATGTAGCCGTCCATAATCTGTGCCGGCTGTGGGTATAGCAGATTATAGGTGTAATTAACCTTTGAAAGGTTATCTCCCATCGAAACAGGCGAATAAGGTATGTTGGAGCTCTGTGAGGGCATTGTGGCATAAAACGGATTCTTGGATTCCATTGTCTGGTTATACATGGTATTATTTGTTGCAGTTACACCTGCGCCAGTGGTCACGTACTGGTATCCGGAAAACTGCAGCTTGTTGTAGCCATATGTAGCAGGAATTGAATAATATCCATCCTGTCCTGTTTTCACGGATGCTGAAAGTGTGCTTGAATACACGGTTGCATTGACTATTCCATAACCTAGGTCATTGCGCACGTAGCCAGTTATTTTGTATATGGCAGTTGTAAGAGGATGCAGGAGTATTGACTCATTCTTTATTGATGCGCCGCTTACTGTTATGGAACCTGGAACTGTCACATTGGAAAAGCCTTTTTTAATGGCACTGAGACTGTATGTTCCGTTGACAATATACTGGTTGAAAAACCCTGACGAAGCCGTAGTGAAGGAATACTGGCCGTAATATCCCTTCATGTTGACCACTACTCCCCCAACAGTACCGTTTGTGGACGTGGTATTGCCGGATACCTCATATTTCTGTGACTGGGGCAGCGTAACGTTGACCCAGTATGACCCTGAGGAGGGTACGAATACATCAACATATGTTGCCCTGTACTGGAATGCCTTGAATGCGAATATCCCACTTCCAGACTTCATGACCTCTATGCTGTAAAATCCACTTGAATTTGTTTGAGCAGAAACTATGACCTCCATCACAGCCACATATATTTTCTGGTCAGCAAGAGGTGTTTTTCCCGTTGATGTGCTTCCATACGCATAACCAACCATGTCAACAGTAGCATTTCCGGTTGGACTGAAGGTCGTAACATTCTGGCCAAGTTTGGGGGAATTGAAGGTCTGGCGGTTGAAGATAATTTCAGGAGGGGGTTTCACATTTTTAGGGGGATGAAGGATCAGTGTAGCAGGTTGAGATGGATAATCAACATTGAAGAATACGAATACGCTTGAGATTAGGAGTATCCCTACCAGCAACAGAGCAATTGATTTTGTCTGCAATAATGAACTAGCTATAGGATATATTTTAATGTTTGCTATAATGTATGTAACAATTTCACCATTTTATACGGATACTGTGGAAAATAAGTATATACAAATAAATTAATTTGAGGTCAGTTCCTGACCTTCACTGCAACACCCTTCTTCAGTGAAACCATTCCAATCCCCGGCATCTTGGCAACGCCAACACCCATTACCTTTCCAGAGTGGGCAAGCACAACCTCGTCTTCCTGCCTTATGTCTTCAGTTGCCGATACGACTCCCACCGCGTAAACACTTGCGGTGGGCTTGAAATCGTCAATTTCCACCACGAATTTATTGTGATCAAGGAAGATTGAACCGGAAGCCTTGTTTATGGTGAATTTCCCCAGGGCTGGGTTGTAAACAAGAAATGGTTTTCCATCCATTGTGAGCATTTCACTGTTATAATTTCTCACAATTTTGCACTTTTCCACATATTCCCTGATCCAGTCCCCGAACTGGTAGCTAGCGATCTGCACGTACGGCTCGATTTTACGTGGTTTTGGAGCAATAGAGCCCTGATCTCTCATGTACTGTGCAATCCCATCCCTCAGCCTCGTAATTGATGCGTCTCTATCATCATTCCATTGAATGCTTACGGTGTCATCAGGAAGAACTTCCCCAATGAATTCCAGATCCTGCCCTACAAATGTGAATATTTTACTGTAGCTGTTCCTTGAAAAATAGTCGGAAAGGATTTTCTTTATCATGACACGCTCATCCTCATACCAGTCCCCTATTACCGGGATGTCATAGAACCTGGCGGGATATGTGGACTCAAGTTCCCTTGGAACCAGGCCCACCGGCGATGTAACAATCAATTCATGAAGTGCACTTCTGTAAGGTCCCAGTGCCTCAATGATCCTCTTATGTGACTTTGATTCCGAATATGGCTTTCTTGCAGAGCATGGAATGAGCAGAGCAATGTCCCTTCCCGGCGGCTTTGTATAGATATCAGAAATGTACTGCCTGTACCTGAAGATATCTGGCCTCCGAAGTGATTCCAGCGAGTTAGCCTTTATATATGGGGTTCTGCGTGGAAATGCTTCTTCACTTTCCTTCAGGTATGTGGAATCCATTATCCTGATCATCTCAGAAGCCTTGGATGAGAACTGGAATTTCTCCACGACCTCCCGTAGCGTCCCATTCCTGATTGATAGAGACAGAAGTGAGAGGATATTCTGTGTGAATTGCAGATTTTCCTGAAAAGGATTTTCATGGGATTGGGTGTAGCCAAGTTCTGTAAACTTCATTCCTGCCAGGCTTTCCATTCTCAACGTGGAATCATCAAAGAGTGATACCCCTGCGTATACCAATGCAGGGAGAAGGTAAGGATCTGATAATCCCTGCACATAGATGAGCTTTGAAAGCCCATATTCCTTTCTTATGGCATATATGGCCTCAAGAAGCTTCCTTGGCCTCTGGGCAAGCTGCAGGCCCTCTGGAAGCATCACAATATTGTCACCTACCGGAAAGACATTCAGGTCATGTTTGTAGGGATATACCGTCTCAAGTGGAATTCTGTCCCCACTGGAGAAGGCAAGTCCGTCCCCGGTGCGTTTGACGGAACCGCCTGGCCCTGATGTGAAAATAAAGGGATAGCGGATGCCGCCATCCATGGTACCCGTCCTGGCTATCCCAAAGAAAGCTTCGTCTATGAACATTTATCCCTTATTTCAAAGCTCCTTTATTCAATTTCCCCTCATTCCACTGTGGAAAGGTTAATTAGTCTGCATTTACTCTTGCCATTGAATTCATTGGCACAATCTCTACATAAGCAGGTAAAGATGGAACAGAACAGTGTTTCAAATGTCCATATGGTTGTTCCGGGCGACGTCATTGCGACTGCCGAGGAATATGTTCCTGGCAAGAATACGTCCGAAAGTGAGGGAAAAATAATCTCGCTTGCTTTTGGCAGTGTCAGGAAAGATGACAGGAACCTGACAGTCTCAGTGCAGCCACTGAAGAAGCGATCATCCATCAAGACTGGTGAAACAGTGTATGGACAGGTATACCGGATGGATCAGAGAAAGGCGTCCGTAAGGATAGGTGCTGCTCTTGATCCTGAAACTGGCCTTATCCAGTTCAATGCGGATGGGTATGTCAACCTTCCACAGCAGTACGACAGGAATTCCATGCCGCCACTGAGGATTGGGGATATAATAAGAGCTAAGGTCATGAGAACAGGTGATCGAGGTTTTGAGCTTTCAATAAATGGCCGGAATCTTGGAGTCCTGAAGACACTCTGCCTGAGATGCAGGCTTCCAATGGTGAAGAAAGATGGTGTTCTTTACTGTGAAAACTGCGAGAAGAGTGAGGTTAGAAAAGTAGCGGAAGATTACGGTGAAATAAATATAGTTGGGGATGCATGATGAAGAATAATATTGTTGGGAATGTCAAGGACGTGGAGAAGCTGTCAAATGAGGTAAATTCCATGAGGAAGGAGCTTGATGACGTCAAGGAAGTTCTCAAGGGACTCATACAGGTGATCATGAGTCGTGAAGAAGGCCTGGACGAGGACGAATATAACTGAGGGTTAATTATGATAATGCCTATGAAAATGCTTGAAGAGAATCTGAATAAACATGTTGCTCTGCTGCTGAAGGATAACAGGGTCCTGGAAGGAGTTCTTTCCGGATATGACGAATACATGAACATGGTGCTGGACGAGGTCCAGGAAAGCGACGAAGAAGTTACCCGTAAGCTGGGAACAGTCATTATACGGGGAAGCAATGTAGTGCGCATTGTTCCTAAGTGATCTTAAATACAGCGGAAAACCTGAGCCGGTATGAGATTTTTCCAACACCCAACATTGTCCCTGTAAATATCAAAGATTCGAAGGAAAATCTGGCTTTCAGGCTGAATTTACAATTTCAGATAGTTCATAAACTATATATTTTGAAAGATACTGATTATATCAGGTGACATTATGCCTGAAGAAAACAGATTTCCATTGATAGGGGAGAAATTCCCCGAGATGAGTATTGAAACGACGCATGGGAACATGAAACTTCCTGACGTTTTTAAGGGAAAGTGGTTCATGCTTTTCAGCCATCCGGGCGATTTCACACCCGTATGCACAACAGAATTCTATTCATTCGCTAGAAGATATGATGATTTCCAGAAACTTGGCACTGAGCTTATTGGATTGTCTGTGGACAGCACCATCAGCCATATTGAATGGGTCAACTGGATCTCTGCTAACCTCAAGATAGAAGTACCGTTCCCCATAATCGGCGATGCAATGGGAAGGGTTGCCAGCAGACTGGGAATGATTCAGGCTGAATCTTCTTCCTCAACTGTACGCGCAGTGTTCATCGTTGATCCAAACTCAACTGTGAGGCTTATTATGTATTACCCACTTGAAATAGGAAGGAACGTTGATGAGCTTCTCAGGGCCATAAAAGCTCTGCAGATGGCGGATAAATACAAGGCAGCCGTTCCGGCCAACTGGCCCTATAACGAACTCATTGGAGATAAGATACTCAACCCACCGCCCAAAAACACCAGGGACGTACCGGCCCGCATGAAGGAATTCAAGGGATACGCCTGGTGGTTGACATACAAAGACGCACCGGAAAGCGACGTTCAGGAGATAAAGAAAATTGTGAAACCGAAGACCGAAAAGTAACCTTACTGCAGCAAAATGCTTCGGAAGGGCCGGGACCGGGCACTAACTGAAAGGTTCAGTGCCTTACATTTTAATATGCAATTTGGTTATCTTGGTCATGCTACCTGCAAGTGAGTTGGCCAAGGAGCAAGAAAGATTACGAAAGTCCGGCATTCCAAAGGAATATCAGGAAAAGATTGGACAGTTTTTGAGTGACGGGAGACTTGCGGGCCTATCAAACGACCGCCTGTACTTTTATGCAATTAGGCTGAGGCAGATTGCTTCCTTAATGCCTGACTCATTCCTTTCGCCGTCGGTAGATGACGTAAAGGCTCTAATCTCTAGGCTCATGGACGGCAAGATTGGCAGAATGATTAAAGGCTGGAACAAATCCGGCACGTATTCTGACTGAGGCATAGAGAATTATAAAACTACGTTGAAGAAATTTTACAGATGGCTATACAAAACAGAGAAGTCGGAATGTATTGCATGGCTGAAACCTAACAATCACCCAAACAAGAACGTGAAACCTGATAACATGATCACAGAGGATGAAGTGCAGAAGCTTGTAGGATCCCTGAAGAATTCCAGGGATCGCGCCCTCACATACACCTTATACGATTCAGGATGCAGGATTGGCGAGCTTTTAACGCTGAGAAATAAGGATATTGCATTTGATGAATACGGGGGAATACTGTCGGTCACAGGAAAGACAGGATACAGAAAGGTCAGAATTGTTGGGAATTCCATATCGTACCTGAGGGAGTGGCAGAATTCGCATCCCAGCAGGGATGACCCCAATGCATGGTACTTCTGCGGTATTGAATCGGAAAACAGGGGAAAGAAACTTGAACACGCCAATGTGTATAAATTTATGAGAAAGGGATTGCGGGAAGCAAAGATAGAGAGGCGCATATATCCACACCTGTTCAGGCACACCAGGGCCACGATCCTCGCCTCACGTGTCACTGAGGCACCGCTGGAGGCACAGATGGGATGGGTTCATGGATCAAGGATGACGCAGACATACGTGCATCTATCCGGAAGGGATCAGGACAATGCAATCCTGAAGGCATATGGCCTTGAGGTCAAGGAAGAAAGACCCATTGAATCTCAGAAACCGTCGCTATGCCCAAGGTGCAGAGAACCCAATGATCCAAAAGCGAGGTTCTGCTGGAAATGTGGCATGATTCTTGACCAATCACTGACGGAGAAGAAACTCAAGGAGGAGGCGAAGGAGATCGAAACTGCAATAATGAAATCTGATGTAGTGGATACTCCCACAAAGATGATAGTGGAAACATTCCCTGATGATTTCAAGGATGTGAGGAAGTTGTCAAGCTCAGGGAAAATCCTGGTTATACCTTGGACATCGGATTCTGATGAAAAGGAAGCTGAATATTCTAGCATGTTTTATGACTATTTTTCACAATGCGGCTTTGATGATGTATTGCTTCTGGCAAAATCCGATTCTGAAAATGAAATCCAACGGAAATTCTCTGAGGTAGACGTCATTTATCTTCCAGGTGGAGACACTGAGGTCATTTATCGCGAGTTAAAACAGAGGACTTTGCAGGACAGGTTACTTGAATTCTCGGGAGTAATAATAGGAAATTCTGCAGGGGCAATTGTACTTACAAAAGGGGGGTGGGGCGATGGGAAATTCTACAAAGGTTTCGGCCTCGTTGATTTCTACATTTCCGTTCATTACAAGCTCGACGCAGGTCACATTGCAGAAACGAAAGCTGCTATAAATGTCAATATCCCTGAAAATATGTGGATCACGGTGACATGTGAAAAATAACCTATTATGGTAAGCTTTCCTGTATTTGTATGTCAAAAAGCATGAACAAAGGTAAGTACATCGGGGTGTCTGTATAATGAGAGATCTTTTTTCCAGCTACTGGAAGTGGAAAATAGCCCATTTGAATAGCATTCTGGATCGTTACCCGAAATTCAGGACACTTCCCATGTTCCGGATAAGTACCTGCCTAAGAGTAGCTTGGGGATTTGTCCTTTCCTATGGTGTAATAGACAATGCACTTGTGGGAATTAGTTCTCTTACTTACATTCTTGAATGCATTAACGCCTATAGAGAACCCTATAATGATCCGAATCTTTACGAACGTCTCAGAAGGTGGTATCAATGACCGAGTCAGTTGGTGGTAATTATACCAAGAAAAATTTCTCTTTGCTTATGGCGGAAACAGGCATATCGACTTTCGCAACCTCCCTCTTCACCGTTCTCATTCTTTGGATTTCAATAACCGAGACAAAATCGGCTTTGATAACAGGAGTAACCAGTGCAATGCTTGTTGCACCTTTGATTCTGAGTATCGTGGTGGGTGCATTTATTGACAAGGCCCGTAATAAGAAAATTTTTGCTATTTTTGGCCCAGTTTTGAAAGCTTTGGCAACTGGCATTTTGTTGATTGTAATCCAGAACAATTCGTTAATTTCAGATTCCATTTTCCTATTTATATCTGCATTGGCGTTTGGATTTTCAATCGACCTGCTGGTTCCAGTAAGAGCCATCTGGAGCCAGAAGTTTCTCAGGAAACCCATATATTTGAAGGGTATGTCCGTAGCCAACCTAGTCTCACGAACATCAAGACTGACAGGATTTTTAGTTTCAGCTGTTTTATTTACAATGGATTTAAGGACAGGCATTATAATCATCTTGACCTTGTATTTCGTATCCCTTCTGCCAATTCTATTTATAGATACCTCCAAAGATACGACTATTGGAAGGGAAACGTTAAGGGAAGTGATGAAAGATGGCATTCGATATATGGGTAAGACAAAGTTAGTTGCAGAAGTTGTCTTTATTTCATCTTTTTCTGCACTATTTTGGGGAATGTCAGATTCTGCATCTAGCGTTATGATAAACAGGGTATTTGATCTCTCCTCAGCCTATCTTGGCTATACCTTTTTTGCAATATCTCTTGGGGGATTATTGGTTCAACTTTAACATCTAAACTTAAATCCGTGAAGAATGTCGGTAAAAAACTTCCGCTACTTTATGGTCTTGGCGGTCTAAGCGTGCTACTCATAGCAATTTTTCCGACGATTTACGTCCTTCTCTCAGTTTTCTTTATAGTGGGTTTTTTATCAGGAATCACTTCTCCTCTTATTTCAGCCGTCCTTTTTGGTAATGCTCCTCGGGAGAAAATGGGGCGCATTCAGGGAGCAATGGATACCTTTGGAACATCATTCAATTCAGTATCTGGCATTTTAGCAGGAGTTATAATGACCGTAATGTTTCCTGGAAATGTATTTTACATCATGGCAGTTGGTTTAGTTGTACTTTCCGTGATAGTTTCAAGGTTCAAGACGCTATCGAAGATAAATGTGTAAAGCACTTTTAATCTATTCTTTCTGGAAAAAGTATTGTCGCAACTACCTGCCCGTATTATCGCTATGTGAAAAATTTAGGGAAGATCCCCACTCCCCGCCGAGCGAAGCCTGAACGTAGTGAAGGCCCAAAGTACCCAGAATGGACTCTGCATCTAATTCTTTATTAAGTGATTTAGTTCACTTCCCTTTAGAGGATTCCTTCACAGGATAGCGTAAGCCATCGACATTCAGGAAAAAATGGTGGAATCACCTCCAGTGTGGTGTATCCGAGGCAATCTTATCTTAAATCAGCGGTTAATCAACCGAATTACCAAAGAATGGACGGTTTTGGGAAAAGCTCTTCAATGTCTCTGCACTCATTGAAACATTTCAATAACTTACCCCTTTTCTTTACCCTTATTTACCGTTTCAATATGATAATGAAATATGAGCAATGAGTTATCAAGACATGTCGTAGGGTATGCCAGGGTTTCAACAAGGGACCAGGACCTGACCTCCCAGGTTGAAAGGATCCAGAGATACATTTCAGATTGTGGCCTTATTCCCGCCGTGGAAGGGGCAATATTCCAGGAGAAGATGTCCGGGGCATCCAACCAGAGGCCGGAAAGATCTAGGATTCTCAAGCTTGCAGAACAGGGTAAGATTGACCTGGTGATATGCACCAAACTGGACAGATGGGGAAGATCCCTCAAGGAACTCATAGAGACCATGACCTTTCTTGAGGCTCATAATGTCAGCATGGTATTTCTGGACCAGAATATCGACCTGAGCTCACCAATGGGAAAGATGCTTTTCCAGATACTTGGAGCTGTGGCAGAATTTGAACGCAATCTTATAGTGGAAAGGACCCAGGAGGGCAGGATGAGGGCAATGCTTCATGGAACCGGGTCAGGGAAACCCATGCATGGTCCTCTGAAAGATCTTCCAGAGAAGGCCATAATTCAGAGATACAGGGATGGTGCATCTATAAAGGCACTTGCAGCAGAATACTTGGTATCTCCCAACACTATAAGAAAAAGGTTGACAATGGCCAATTTGAGAGTAAGGAGCTGGAAACTGGATAATAGATAGAACAGGATTAGAGGAGTTTCTGAAATTCCTCTATGCTCAAGCCCGCCTGTTTGATTATTGCCCTTAAAAGTCCAGGACCCAGCTCTCTGTGATTTGGGACCGTAATCTTCTTTCCGGATGGGTTTACGAGCGTAATGTGGCTTCCTGTTTGATGGTCGAAATCATAACCTATCCTAGAAAGAGCCTTTATTACATCATTCCCGGACAGCACCGGAAGCTTAGGCATTCAGTATTACTTCCTCTCCAACATCTTCAGGAATGGGCTCATTGTGCTTTTTAAGGGAGCCTATATATGATTCTATGGCCTCCTTGGCATTCTCAAGAGCTTCACTTTTCGTTTTACCCTGGGTGAAACATCCTGGTAGTGCAGGGACACTGACAACATAGAATCCAGCCTCATCCCTTTCAAATATAACAGTATACTTCATCATAGAACAATGCATAGCGAATGTATAAGGTTTTTTCCTACAGGTTTCTCTTAAGGTTATAGTCATGAAACTTAGGCCATTTTTTGAAAGAGATTGAAACCAGAGGTAGTTGAAGAAAGATCTTCACTTGCGTTTCAAATTTATGTAACATGTCAGGAGCTATAGGAATCTGAATTTTTCCCTGAAAATACTAGCTTTCTTTCTGTTTATCCTTCTGGTTGCTTTCTGTCCCGGAATGACTTGAGGTTCTTAATCGAGTTTGGGTTCATATTCCTTTTAGGTTTGGCCTTCTCTTTCTGGATATCCGACATTGAATGCAGCACTCTCTGAACCTCTTTCTGCTTCTTTCTTATTTCGCCATACCTTTTCTGCTCATATGAGTCTATCAACCACTTTGGCAGGAGGTTGAATTTCACAGCTTTAACTGTTATTGTTTTTGCACGGAGTCCCCTGTTGGGAACCTGAACCCTGGGATAGACAAGGAAATCCTCTCCCCCTGAATGGATTGGGTTCCGGCAGCTTGACCTTGAACACTCCCTGTTCTCTTGTGGCCTCAAAGAAGATGTTTATGAGGCCTCTTGTCTGTGCATCTATGTAGTTCCATTTGGGCACTGTTATGAATGTTATGAGGTTCCTGTACCGGAAGGCCTGCTTAGGGACATTGAAGAAATCATAGGGAAGAATAAATCTTATAGTTCTGCTTAAGGAGTTCATAAACAGTGCTGTCCGAAATGCGATTGAAAGATGGAGAAGGAACTGCGCAGTAGGATAACAATGCACCACAGTCAAGTGTCACAATTCTTTCTGATCAACCTTCAGTCAAGGGCAAGCTGGAAGAATTTATGGTAAGCCACAAGGAGTGCTCAGCTGATTCTAAATTTAATCGAAGTAGAATCATAATCAACAGGCATTTTTAAAACTCTTGAATAGTAACCTCGTGGCAGGCCTCAGAAGGTCATCCACCTTTATTCAGTGTTCAAACGAACGCATTAAGAATACCTTTAGTGACAGAAAGATGCATAAGAATGATAAGATAATAATTGCAGAAGCCGTATGGCAGTGAACTTTTAAGAAGGGGCCGGGACCGGGAATTGAACCCGGGTCCGGGGATCCACAGTCCCCAAGGATGCCCACTACCCCACCCCGGCCATGGCACTTCTCCTGATTTTAAGCATCTTAATTATTGTTTTCATTTCAGGCTCAGCAGAAGCTCATTACGATACGTCTGTTGAGAAGAAGACAGCAGGGATTCTCATGTAGTCTCTAGTATGATGAGAATACATCCTGGGAACAAGGAGGCTAACTGCTTCCTCGCGCTTTATTTTACCATGTGCTGAAAGAAATTCCCTGACAAAATCTGAGGATTTCTTATTGTGGATGGAATAAACATGACTGGAGAATTCTACTGCCCTGGAGAGGAATATCTGATCTGAGTGAGGATTGACAGACCCGAACGGAGGGTTCATCAATGTTGTATCAACTCTTTCCTTCATTTCATAAACATCAGAGTTTATGACAGATACTGGATATTCGCGGCAATTCTGAACAGCCATTGAAGCCTGCAAGGGGTCTATCTCAATGGCGACCACATGGCTTGCCCCGAGCATTGCTGCTGCGCAGGCAAGAACGCCAAAACCGCAGCCCAGGTCAGCAATACTCTTCCCGGATATATTGCCATCCAGATAGGCCGTCACGGCTACGTGAGCAGCAAGTGCCGGATCAGTTGGATACTGTTCCAGTGAGTTATTAAAACTATCAGGCTTATGAAGCCCCTGAAGTTTAATCTCAAGGTCTTTCTGCGATCTTATACGGAAGCTCATCTAATGTTCTGGTGAACCAACTGCCAGGTCAACAACTTCCCTGGCCTTCCTGGCCGACGCTTCCTGGGTTTCCCCTCTGCTCAAAAATATCTTCTCTATCTTCCTTATGGCACGCTGCCTCCGCCATGTACCTCTTTCGTGGGCAGCAAGCACAATATATTCGGCAATTTCCCTGTCAACATTGATCCCGAATCTTTCCCTGATCTTTATCTGCCAGACGGGAATAAGAACGTGAGGGATTTCCCTTAGATTAGCAGATTCCCTGCGCTCCTCTATTATCTTGTTCAGGTTGTTCTCCTTATTCGGTTTTAGAGGAAGAGCCATTGTTGTTAGATGATCAGGTTAGAGATAAGGTTTGTGTAGGTAAATCAATATGAAATTTTTATTGAAAAAATTAGGAAAGAAGGGTATGCAGAATGCCCTTTGCAGTGTGGAGTCTGTTCTCCGCTTCCTGGAATACCACGCTGTGCAGGCTCTCTATGACATCGTCCGTGACCTCGAGACCGCGGTGCGCAGGAAGGCAGTGCATGAAAATGTAATCCCTGCTTGCCTTTTCAACCAGTGCCGAGTTCACCTGATAACTGCCAAAGACTTTCTCTTTCTGCTCCTTCAGCTTCTCTTCACCCATTGATATCCAGACATCTGTGTATACAATGTCAGCATCCTGAACGGCTGCTTCGGGGCTATTTACGATTTCAATCCTGGATCCAGTGCCCCTGGCGATGTCCCTGGCCTTTTCCGTTATGTCCTTCCTTGGCTCGTACCCCTTGGGGCAGCCAATTGTGACATCAGTTCCCAGAAGTGCGCCCCCAAGCATCAGTGAATTTGCCATGTTGTTTCCATCGCCAACGTATGCCATCTTCAGGTTGGAATACCTGTGCTTCTTCTCATAGATGGTCATGAAATCTGCCACTATCTGCACGGGATGTTCCACATCATCAAGCGCGTTTATCACAGGGACGGTGGCGTTTCTTGCCAGTTCAAGGACGTTCTCATGCTTGAAAGCCCTGTACGATATTACATCAACAAAGCCGGATAGCACCCTTGCCGTATCAGCAACAGTTTCTCCCCTGCCCAGCTGCATATCATTGGGGTTCAGGTATATGGCATGTCCTCCAAGCTGCACCATTGCAGTTTCCAGTGAAATTCTAGTTC
This sequence comes from Thermoplasmatales archaeon UBA509, assembly GCA_002498845.1. Lineage (GTDB taxonomy): Archaea > Thermoplasmatota > Thermoplasmata > Thermoplasmatales > Thermoplasmataceae > UBA509. The sequence continues at coordinate 43,564 of DAJC01000034.1, forward strand.
TTGTGCTGGGCTTTTCGAATATCATGCCCAGAACCCTGTTATATGTTCCCTCGTAGTCCTGATATCTCTGCCTCTTGAATTTTATGGACAGATCTATTATGTCTGCAAGATCGTCCTCCATGTCAAGTACTGAGATTATGTCTCTTTTCATGTTGATCACCTCAGAGGAGTTTTGGAACATCCATGGGGTATTCTGCCACCTGGACTCCAGCCTCGTTGAAGGCTTTTATCTTGGAATCCGCAGTTCCCACTCCTTTTTCGATAATGGCCCCTGCATGGCCCATCCTCTTTCCAGGTGGTGCACTCCTGCCGGTTATATATGCTACAACCTTCTTCTTTATGTGCTCCTTGATGTACTTTGCTGCAAGTTCCTCGTTATTTCCGCCGATTTCACCAACCAGGACTATCTTCTTGGTCCTCTCGTCTGCCTCAAACATCTTAAGGACATCGATGAATGTCAGGCCCACCACAGGGTCTCCACCAAGGCCAATTACCGCGCTTTCCCCTCTTCCGCTCCTTGTTATTGCATCCACGATTTCATAGGTGAGGGTACCGCTCCTTGATGCAACGGCCACGTCGCCCTGCTTGAAGATCTGGTTTGGCATTATGCCTATCTTGCAGTCAAATGGAACCGTGATCCCTGGGCCGTTGGGGCCTATTACGGTTATTCCCCTGAGTTTTGCTTCATGGACAACTTCCATTGTGTCGTGGAATGGAACGTGTTCCGTCAGGATGTACACGAGCTTTATGCCCTGATCTATGGCCTCGAAGGCCGCATCCCTGACAAATGGTGCAGCAACAGATATCATTGTGGCGTTTGGCTGGAAGCCCATGGCATCAGCCACACTGTCCACAACCGGCACCTTGTCCTGGAACTTTGTTCCACCCTTGCCTGGTGAGGTTCCTGCTACGATGTTTGTCCCGAATTTCAGCATCTCCCCCGCATGGAATGAACCCTGATGACCCGTTATTCCCTGAACTATAACCCTTGTATTCTTATCTACCAGTACTGACATTTAAGCGCCTCCTGCAACTTTAACAACTCTCTCAATTGCTTCCATCATTGTGGGGAAAGATTCAATACCGTTCTCTTTGAGAATTTTCCTTCCCTCATCCTCATGAACTCCACTGAGCCTGACAACGATAGGCTTTGTTATCTTGAACCGCTTCTTTGCAGCAGCAATTCCGTTTGCAACTGTATCGGCCTTTGTCACTCCACCGAATATGTTCACAAGGATTGCCCTGGGATCCGCCTTCAACACCAGATCAAAGGCATTCACCACAATCTCCACGTCGTCCGTTCCCCCGAGATCCAGGAAGTTTCGAGGCTTGCCCTTGTGCAATGTTAGCGCATCCAGCGTGGCCATTGTCAGGCCGGCGCCGTTTGCTATCACACCGATCTGCCCATCTAGCTCAATGAAGGAATACCCCTTGGACTGAGCCTCGAGCTCAAGTGGGGTCTTCTCCGGATCCGTTATTTTTATGTCCTTGTGCCTGAACATGGAATCATTGTCCATAATGACCTTGGCATCAGCTGCTATGAGATTTCCCTCGGCTGTTTCAACCAGCGGGTTTATCTCAACCAGTTCACAATCCTCCTCCTGGAATACCCTGTACAGTTTTTCAAGAATATCCCTGAACTGTGCAGAGAGGTTTTTGTCAAACTTCATGAATTTTGCAGCTTCCCTACCGATATAGTCGGAATATCCCAGCAGTGGATCTATCCGCCTGGTGAATATCTGGTTCTGGGGAACCGATTCGATTTCCACACCGCCGGATGGGCTTGCTATGAGCACAGGTGCGCGATCTGATCTGTTGAGCGTGATGCTCACATAATACTCGTGTTTGATGTTGATCATATCCTCAATGAGAACCTTTGTGACTGTGAGTCCCCTTATCTTTGCACCAAGCAGTTCATTAACAGATGACTTGACCTCGTCGGCACTTCTTGCGAATTTAATGCCGCCGGATTTTCCTCTTCCACCAAGAAGAATCTGGGATTTTACAACTACCGGCTTTCTGTATTCCTTAATTTCTGAAGCCTGATCAACCACGTAACTGTCAGGAACGGGTACACCATATTTTCTGAAGATTTCTTTACCCATGTATTCATAGAGATTCAATGAACCACCACTTCAGGATAGTTCCAAATTAGATAAAAACTTGTTTTGGTTTACCTCTTTCCTGCCCTTACCATATCTCCATACATGGCAAGGGATGCACGGCAGCCGTCTCCTACGGCAGTTGCTATCTGGGCTTCAGTATCCTTGACTACATCACCTGCGGCATATATGCCAGCAACGCTGGTCCGTCCCTTTCTGTCGGTAACTATATACCCGCGGTCGGAAAGCTCCACTCCAGATGATTTCAGGAAATCAGTCTGTGGTACCAGGCCGACGTATATGAATACCCCGTCGGTTTCCACCACTGATTCATTCTTGGAATTCCTGTCCCTGTACCGAACACCTGTGACTTTCTTCCTGTCCCCCACTATCTCCATTACCTGGGCATTTGTTATGTATTTGATTTTCCTTGATTTTATGCTGTCCTCATAGGCTTTTTCGCACATGTAATGGTCCATGTATTCCAGGACGGTCACGGAAGATGTATACTCACTCATGCTTATGGCTGCTATGGCACCGGAATTGCCGCCGCCGATTACAATCACCCTCTTGCCTTTGAACAGGTAGCCATCGCATGTTGAGCAGTAGGAAAGCCCCCTTGAATAGTACTCATTCTCACCGGGTACGCCTAAATGCTTGTGGGATGTGCCTGTGGCGACAATTACTGATCTGCAGGTGAACTCTCCCCTTGACGTTTCCACCGAGAAGCCTTTTTCTGCCTGTTTTACTGATGTAACCTGAGTGCTGTCTATTATCTGAGCATATTCCTGTGCATGCTTTGCAAAGTTTGATGCAAGATCTGTTCCTTTAATGGCTTTGAATCCAAGGTAATTCTCAACCAGTGGAGCTTCTGCTGTCAGACCACCCGCCACACTCTGGTCCAGTATTACAACCTTCAGTCCGGACCTTGCTGCGTAAACAGCAGCAGACATCCCGGCTGCACCTGACCCTATAATTACTGCATCAAAGTCGCGGTTTTCTATTTTCTGGCTGGACATGGATAGGTTGAATTCCATGACACTGAATTGCCACATTGCCTAAATATTTACTTCGATACGGCCAGAAAAAACGAGTCGTGAAATCTAGCATTGACAGCAATTATACATTGTACTGCATACAAATGTATTTATTCGAATAGTTGCTTAAGAGACCGTCTCGGTGAATTATTGAGGAAGAGAGTGCTGAAGATCGGCCTGATTATGCTTGTTGTTGGTATAGTTGTTTCAGCTGTTGGTCTATTCGCTGGAGACAGCCTTATTCATACATATACAGATTTCACCCTTGATTCCGCAAGCGGACTTTATGTGTCACAGCCATTGAACCTCAGCAGCTCTGCCGCCGTAACGGTAATCGGTATATCTTCAAGCCCGAAATTTTATTTCATGAACCAGACCAGCTATGATAATTATGCCAACGTGACCTCGCCATCCTCCTCAAATATATCATCCCACAGCCTGAGTCCTTCAGTGGATGAAAGCATTGCCGGTACGGATGAGCAGATCTTTGATGCGCACGTCCCCGGAACATACTATCTGATCTCCTTCAGTGCGCCCAATATATCATACAGCATTGATTCAAATCTGCTGCAGGCAGCCATTTATGGATTTCTTCTTGTTATTGGCATACTGATGGCCATTGCAGGGTTTGTCCTGACAATAGTGGGTCTGGCAATGAGGCCAAAAATGCAGAATCCCGATGATCTTATGGCACAGTATGAGAAGAAAAACCAATGATCTGAAAAGACATAATCTTCAAAGCAAACAAGTTTTTGCCAGGTATTGAAAAGATTTGAATTGATAAAAAAAAGATATTTTTGGATGGTTCTCAGTATGGTGGCATTCCGCCCATACCGCCCATTCCACCCATGCCGCCACCCATTCCGGGCTGGCCGCCTGCACCGCCTTCTCCACCGCCGGACTTCTTGCTGGCTATGACATCATCTATTCTCAGTATCATTGTTGATACTTCCACAGCGCTCTCCAGTGCGTGCTTTTTTACCCTGAGTGGGTCAAAGACACCGACCTTGTTCATGTCGCCTACGCCGTTCTTTTCAATGTCAATGCCATAGGAGAAATGTCCTTTCTCGTGCTCTGATTTCAGCTGTATCAGTGTGTTTATTGGGTCCATTCCAGCGTTCTCTGCAAGTGTCCTTGGAATTATCTCAAGGGCCTTTGCGAATGCTTCGATTGCCAGCTGTTCCCTTCCTCCCACTGAATTTGCAAAGGCTCTGATCTTCATGGCCAGTTCAGCCTCGATTGCACCTCCGCCGGGAAGGTACATGCCGTCTTCCTTGGTGATGGCAACTACCCTTATGGCGTCATTGAGTGATCTCTCGATCTCCGATACAACATGGTCTGTTCCACCCCTTATGAGTATGCTCACTGCCTTGGGGTTTGCGCAACCGGTTATGAAGGTCATCCTGTCATCGCTGATCTTCTTCTCCTCAACTTTCTCAGCTTTGCCCAGCGCGTCTGGTGTAAGATCGTCAAGGTTTGTCACCATTTTTGCACCGGTGGCCTTGGCCAGTTTTTCCATGTCACTCTTCTTGACCCTTCTCACTGCGTATATCCCTTCCTTTGCGAGATAGTGCTGTGCAAGGTCATCAATGCCTTTCTGGCAGAGAAGGACATTTGCCCCGCTCTTCTTGATCTTCTCAACCATTGTCTTGAATGTGTCAGATTCCTGGTTGAGGAAATCCTGTATCTTGGACGGGTCTGTTATCTGCACCTTTGCCTCTATCTCGGTCTTCTTGATCTCAAGAGCGGAATCAATGAGGGCAATCTTTGCATTCTTCACAACAGAAGGCATCTTTGAATGGACCTTTTCCTTGTCGATCACAAGACCGTTGATGAACTGGGTGTCACTGACTCCACCACCGTTCTTCTTGTCTACCTTTATGTTGGCTGTGTCAACAACAATCTTTCCATCCCTGTTTTCCGCAACTGCGTTCACGGCCTTTACAACAAGATCGCTCAGGAAATCGCTTGAAAGGCTTGTGTTCTTGCCGGATAGGGCTGTGATGGATATTTTCTTCAAAGTTGCGTCGTCCGTGGCCTTCAGGGCAACCTGTTCCATGTTCTTCTTGGCCTCGTTCACCGCAAGACGGTAACCGTTGGTTATGACCGTGGAATGGACACCCTGCTCAAGCAGCGTCTCTGCCTGCTTGAGAAGCTCGCCTGACAGTATGACGGCCGATGTAGTTCCATCTCCAACTGCGCTGTCCTGGGATTTTGCGACTTCCACAATCATCTTTGCAGTCGGGTGGTCAACATCCATTTCCTTCAGAATTGTGGCCCCATCGTTTGAAATAATTATATCCCCGATGGAATCAACCAGCATCTTGTCCATTCCCTTTGGCCCAAGAGTGGTCCTGATAGCATCTGCGATGGTCTTGGCTGCCTCAATATTGTTTTTCTGGGCATTCTTTCCCTGTTCTCTTTGCGTTCCTTCTTTAAGTACGAGTATTGGCATCTGTCCTGATAACATCTGACTTTCACCTCAAGTAGGCAGATAAATATGTTCTTCAATATAAACTTTTTTAATCGACCGACTTCGGGACAGAAGTCG